>NZ_CM007717.1:5809042-6109042 GCF_002019855.1 Streptomyces antibioticus
TTGATCCGAAACGGTTTGGGTTCTGGGTCGTTGGAGGGGTGTGAGCGATCTGGTGGGGGACGCGCGGCATCTGTCGCCGTCGGCGCAGGAGGCCCTGCGGCTGCGGGCGGTGGCCGCGTTGGTGGCGGGGCGGGACCGTGAGGACGTGGCGGCGGTGTTCGGGGTGTCGCTGAAGGCCGTCGACATCTGGTGGGCGAAGTGGCTGGCCGGCGGTCGGGAGGCTCTGGTGATGCGGCCGCGTGGTAAGCCGGTCGGGGTGCACCAGGTGCTCGGGGAGGCCGAGCAGGCCGCTGTGCGGCAGGCGGTCCTCGATCACCGGCCCTGTGACGTGGGGCTGAGTGGGCAGTTGTGGACGCGGCGGCTGATCGGTGACCTGATCGCGAAGCTGTACCGGGTACGGCTGACCGAACCGGGGGTGGGCAAGTACCTGAAGCGGTGGGGTCTTTCCTTCCAGCGCCCGGACAAGAGGGCCGTCGAGCAGGACCCCGAGGCCGTCCGGCGCTGGCACGCCGAGACCTGGCCCAAGATCCGGGCGAGGGCGAAGGAGGACGGTGGGGAGATTCTCTTCGCCGACCAGGTCGGCATCCGCTCCGACCAGGTCACAGGCCGCACCTGGGGAGAGAAGGGCAAGACCCCCGTCGTGCGACGGGCCGGGAACCGGTTCTCGGTGAACGCGATGTCGGCGATCAGCACCAAGGGCCGGATGCACTTCATGGTCTTCACCGAGAGTTTCACCGCCGAGGTGATGTGCCGCTTCCTGGACCGGCTCGCCGGCCACTTCGACCACAAGGTCCATCTCGTGGTCGACGGGCACTCCGCCCACCGCTCGAAGAAGGTCCGCGACTGGCTCGCAGCCCACCCCGACGACGTCGAGCTGCACTTCCTGCCCCCGTACTCGCCCGAGCTCAACCCCGACGAACTCGTCAACGCCGACCTCAAGCACAGCCTGCCCAAGCAGCACCGAGCCCGGAACCAGGCCGAACTCGCCGCCGAGACCCGCCGCTTCTTCCGCAGACGCCAGCGCCAGCCGCACATCGTCCGCGGCTACTTCGGCGGCCCACACGTCCGCTACGTCCTGGACGAGAACCCCATGAGTTTCTGATCAATAGAAATCCGACGCAGACCTTGTTACCAGATCGGGTGTGTTCAGCAGGCTGTCTCTGGCCATCGGTAAGAGTCCTCCCCGTGTGCCGGCCCTCGGGCGGTGACCGCCTCACGCGCTATGTCTCAAGGTGAGCCTGCCAGCTTGCTCACCGAGGCGCCGCTGAATTGGCTGAGCGGTCGGGCAGACGGGCGTCGCCCCAACACTGTCGACCCGGTGTCTCGGGATGTATCGCAGATAGTGCGTGAACACTGAGAGACAACGAGAGAGGGCGGGAGTCAGTGAGACTGACTCCCGCCCTCTTCTCTCGGCATCCGCCCTGGTCAGCGCTTGATTGCTGCTGTTCCTAGGCGAGTGCCCCCGGCAGGATTCGAACCTGCGCACACGGCTCCGGAGGCCCCTTGGGACTTGGGCGCCGCCGCAGGTCACGCCCCTGCACTTGGCAGATCAGATGGGAAGAGTCCACGGATAGTCCACGGCTGGCTGAGCACCATCAAGCGCTGACCGGGGCCTCCAGCGTGCTCTCCTAGCCAGACATGCCGCCTTCACCGCCCGAGACGGCGCCCGTATGGGGATGCCGGCCGGTTCGGCTCACGCTGCCCGGTATCCCGGTGCGGGCGCCGCCTCCCTGCGGAGCCTGCGGGAGCGGGACGTGAAAGCTATCGCTGACGTTGCCTCTGGGAGTCCGCACAGATCAGACGCTGCTCCCATGAGGCGGCTCGCTAGCTTCTTTCATCGCATCCGTCCATCGCACGAACAGCGGGTAGGCCCACGACGTCTCCTGGGATGCCAGGCAGATTCGGCAGTGGGGCGCCGGTCTGGATCAAGCGACCGTTGGCGCGCATCCAGGGCACCCCGTCGCGATCGGTGAACCCGACAGCCCCGCTGAGCAACCACGGATCCATGTCAGTCAACGATTGCCACCCCTTGTCTGACGGTTTATCCGGTACAGGTGTAGAGAACGTAGAGAACGTAGAGAACATCGTTATGCCCTCCGGGGCACTGTCCGGGGCGCGGCGATCTTCGTCATATCCCAGCTGGTCTTGACGGAACGTCATGTCGGAGCAGGGTGGCACTGAGGTCAGCATCACCGCCCAGGCGACTTGCGGCATGCCGGCGGGAAGCACTCGGAATGTCAGGTAGACGTTTCCGATGGGATCGGGGCTTCTATTCATCACGTGTACGCGCCACTTGCCGCCCTTCTCCTGCATGGTCCATGTCGAAATTCGCGATGCCTGGGCGCGTGCCTCCTGCGCGTCAGCCTTTTTTGACTGATCGAGTTGGTCTTGAGCCGCCAGTACGGTCCACACCGCCACAGCGGCTCCGACCAGGACGCTGACGAGGCCTCCCACCACAGTGACGTCCCGCCATTGGCCGGGCCGTTTCGGCTCCGGTGTCTGCCCGGCTCTTTCCCGCTCTCTCACGTGGCCTGGCCTCTGGCGAGCCAACCGCAGCCTCACCCTTTGTTCTTCGCGCCTGCGACCCATCTGCCCCTCCTACACGTTCCGCGGCTACAGACCCAGGGGCGGCTCACCTGACTCCGTAGCTCACCTACAGATTGCCCTTCCATACACTGACGCTGACCCACTTGTCGGCCAGCTTCGCCCGGCTAGGGCAGACTGCGGGGACGTAGGGCAGTGGGGCGTGAACGATGGTGTCCTAGTTGGCTCCGGGGATCAGCCCGTACACGAGGACACAGGAGGCGTCGATCCGGCCGGGGCTGTCGGGGTTGGTGGGCTGCCACGTCGCCCACTCGCGCTTCTAGTCGGGGAGCAGGCCACGGAAGCGCACCTTGTCCCTGCACCCCCTGCTGGGGCGAAGCGATCACAACTGGCGACAGCCCGGTGATCCGGTACTCCGCCGTGATCAACTCACGCGCCCCAGCAGCCATCATGCCCCGTTCAACGAGCCACCCGAGCACCGAGCCACGGCCAACCGTGCACGAGGTCGTTAGACGCTCAGACGACCACACGATGACCGGGGCAACTCTGTCCTGCTGTCGGTGGTGGGCCGTACCTTAAAGGAGCAGCGATTTCCACGTATTGCTACCGGGTGGGGGACATCTGTGGCGAACGGCGTCTGGCACGTGAAACTGGCCATCGAGATCGACCTAACGCTTCAGGATCTTGGACACCCCGCGATGCCGGGGCTGTGGGAGCTTCTCTACAGCGACAAACGGCCGGTGGCGCAACGTGGGCTGCAGTGCCTGGAGTGCCGTGCGGAACGCCCTCACTGCCCAGAGTGGATGTTCCTTCGTGTTCGTAATGGTCAGCGGGAGGCCGTGCACTTCAACTCCTCCATCGGAGAACACTCCGCCAAGTCAGAGAGTGATGAGCACAAGGCCCTAAAGGACCGCATCGCCACAACGGGTGATCGAGAAGGTTTCCGCGTCGTCACCGAAGACCGCGCTCACGATGGCGCCCGTCGCACCGACGTCACAGTCATGGGAAATGTCGCCGTGGGGTGGGAGATCCAGGTATCGAACATCTCAGAGTCCGGGGTGAAGCAAAGGGCAGCCCTGGCCCGTCGGGACGGTCTCGTCCCTTCCTGGACGACCTCAGCGAAGAAGTTGTCCGAGGTGCTACGAGGCGCCCCGTGGTCCTTGATCGTTCCTCGTCCGTGGCAGGAGATCCGAGCTGGGCATGAGATCCGTGTCGCTGGTGGCGTGCGCGTTCTCGAGATGTTGCAGTGCGTTCGCATCCCGGGGCCTTGCCCCGTGAAGAGAACCGGCAAGTGCAGCGACTTCCATGGAATCTGGGAGGTGTACAACCCGACTCTGGACGACTTGGTCCGCGGTTCGGCGGCGGGGGACTGGGTGCCAGTCATAGTTCCGCAGAGCCGCTGGATGAACCGCTTCTGGACGAGGCCGGCTGACCGGGACCTATACGCGGCAAGCGTTGGCGGGCTGCCAACCGAGGACGAACTCGCGCTGGGGAGCAGGCGTCGGGCCGTCCCGTCCTCCCTAAGCCAGCAGGAGATGGAGCGCATCTGTCGGTATGGAGAGGTAAGTGCCCACCGATCGCCGGAGCGCGAGGTGTTTGACCGGGGACAGCGGTTCGATGCCTCTGCGGTAAGCATCCCCGGGCAACGGATGCCTCGACCCCATAGGCCGACCGGTACAGACCCTGCTCTGTTGGACTGGAGCGCCAAGTCGCGCTGGCTTGCGCAGCCTCAGCCATGCCAGCACTGCGGCAAGCCAGCGAGCCTGCTAAATGACCAGGGGAGGCCGAGTCACAAGGTTTGCCAAGAGCAGGCGGCAGGCTAACTTCTCCTGGGGCACGGACTGCTCTGGCCGGTGGTCTGAGGTGCCACGGTAGGTAGTGCTCGGGTGATACATCGACCTGCTGGCTAGCGCTCAACTGTACGTGGGCTGGGGGTTGAGGTGCTCTTCGGCACCACACGCGATTAACCAGTCCAGCCAGCGTCGTATACCTGAATCCCGCCCAGGAACGACGTGAATGCTACCCAGGCCCGTGGCCCAAACGTCAGCGTTCCGTCCCAGCCGCCGGGTGCTGGCCACAACTCCGGCCGTACCAGAGCCGCGGCGATCGTCTCTATTACTTCACGTCGGCCCTCTGCAGGAAGGTCGTCCAGAACGTCTTCCACCCGGACCGCCAAGTCCACCTCATATGACATTGCACATCCCTTTGGTCGTGCTGAACCGGAAACAGCACCGTACGGCGCCAGGGATCCGCTCAGGCGACCCTGTGGATAACTCACCTCGAAGCCGACAGCCGCAGATCGAGAGACGATCCTTCGCAACGGCACACCTGTCCGACGAACTGGTGGGCGATGATCTGTCAGGCAGGGAGGCCCGCAAGATCAACCCAGGTACCCGGTTCTGGAGGCCGATCGGCTTTTCCCTGTCATACTTGTTGACTCTGTGGCGTTCATCGTGACATTGCGCAGCTAGGGGGCGAGATGGCAGCGCCGGGTGCGGGGCCGAAGTTCAGTGGGCAGTCTGACCTACTTCGAGTGAGTGCGTCAGACGTCCAGGGGCTGCCTCATGGATGCGGTCTGCATGGGGCGCTGAAGGTACGTCCCAAGCTCCAGCCAACGGATTGGGAACGCAGAAAGGATGACACGGAGACTTTTGTCCTCGGAATTGTTCGTGACGTCAGCCTGAGGTTGCACGATGCTCTGAGATCCCCCGACTGGGAAGCGCTCAATAAGTTGGTGCAAGTTGAGTTAGCTCAGTACCAGTTGCACTCAGGAGACAGAAGTTACATAGCGCAAGCTATCGAGAATTATCTTGTTTGCCACGAGGTGTGCGAATCCGAACTTGGGGCGCTCAGGCTCCGCACGTGTGACCCAACGGTTGTTCCGGATACTAGCTTCCCCTTGAATCAGTTGACCGTATGGGCACCCGTATACGATAACGAAGATGGCATCCGTGAAGTTCGTAAACTTCGTTTCGGCCGGGCTCGTCCAATAGCAAAGGATAGCGAAAATTGGGCGATTACAGCAGCGCACATCGCCGGACTGCTTAGACCCCGAGATTATCTACAGCGGATTCGTGTTGTGGAAATCGGTCTTGGCGACGGATCTATGGAGATCCTGTTTGATGGCAGTCCTGCAGAGGCGCAGTCTCTATACGCTACTAGAGTGATTCCGCTCGTTAGTGGCATTGTTACATCTAAGGTGGCAACCCCGGGAAACAGCTGCGGCCGATGCAAAATTGCAGGATGCTGCTCCTCTCTCGAGAAGGTTGACGGTTTTCTCGGGCAGTCCCGTAAGGGTTCGTCCACCCGCTCGGTCAGTGCACGAGACATCGAGGTCTACGAAAAGTGTCCTGCGCAATGGTACTTGACGTCTAATAACTTGCCGTCGAGATCGGATACACCGCCCTCCTCGGAGAGGGGAAGGGTTATTCATGAATGGCTAGCCCGAGCCCACATGGGGAACCGTAAGTGTGATCCAAGTGATCTGGATGCAATCGATGGAAACTTCCCTCCTGGCCTCGATGAGAGTGATTACCTAGAATCGCGTAAGTATGTGACGCAGCATGCTTCCATGTGCCCTCTTGGGGACGGGGCGCAAGTAATTGGCAGTGAAATATCCGTATACGGGTACGATGCGCAAGCGGATGTCGTAGTTGTCAGCAAGCCCGACTTGCTGTACGTGGATTCTGATGAAACCTTCGTGATCAGAGAAACGAAGACGACGACCCTGAGTCTTCCATTGGATGAGCAAGAAGCATTCGACAGATTCTTTGCGGTGCCTTGGCTTCTTAACTTGATTGGTAGCGGCTACCGGGGTCCCTACAAGAGTGATAATGCGCGACTTGAGCTAGAAGTTTTGGCTCCCGAGGAAAGCCGTCTGTTCTCCTGGGATCTTGGAGATGCTCGACTGCTTCGCATGGCAAAGGCTGAAGTGCGTCTGCGGGCCAAGAAGTGGCACCGGGATACATCCTGGAATAGCACTCCCGGTGAGCACTGCCGGTGGTGTCCCGTCCGTGGTTGGTGTTCCGACGCGACCGTAGACGAGGCCGAGGACGACCAGTTTCGCCTCCCGTGACTCCCGCAGTCGTCCGGATCTTCTGGTAACCCCGAGGCGTGTGCATCAACTCGGTCCGGCGGCTACTCTAGGAACGATGCTCTGACGCCTCGTCGGCGCACGTCGGTAGCCGCCGGAGGGGGAGTTGGACGATCTGGAGCGCCCCTCCCCGAAGGGGATGGCCGTTCGGCCTCCAAGCCTCCAGCCGAGGACTCGAGCGCGTGTCCGCACGTCAACCTCCACTGGTCAGCCGCGGCGTCATGTGGATGTGTTTCGTGCTTGGGCAGACACGGGGTTGCTCTGCGCGCTCGCTCGCAGGCCGGTTCTGCTGGACAAGATCTTGGATATCTACGGTGCGTCTCTCGTGGTAGCCGAGGCAGTTGCCGTAGAGATCCGGCGTTTGTCGGGGACCCCCGAAGCGCGACGTACGCCCCAGACGCGATTGCTGTGTAGCGGCGCCGATACGGTCGTCCGGTACCTCGACGACGGGCGGATCATGGAATGCGCCCTTCCGACTGGTTCAGAGACGTTCAACACGGTCGCCAAACTCGACCAGGTGCTCAGGCAGTTGCAAGGGATCGATGCAGCCGCAGCGGAACGTGCCGGCAGGCCCACGGACGCTGTGACCTCTGCGCACAAGCATGTTGGAGAGACTCATAGCATTGTCTGTGCTGCGCGGATCGTAGGGGCCGGGGGCAAAACCGTCCTCCTTACGAATGATGGTGGCGCGATCAAGGTCGCGGAGAGCCACAGCGTCCCCTGCAAGGATCTTGGCCAGCTCTTGGCCGAACTAGGGTGCGCGGCCGATCCGACGGACGCTGAGGAGCTGTTCGACAGCTTCAAAGAAGTGACGCGCACATTCGCCACTGTGCCTGCGCATCGTCAACCGGCTGATGCTAGCGCTTTCCGCTGCGTGAAGCACGGAGACACATGCCGAATTTGTGGTTGAACAGGTTATCCAACCACTCGTTCACTCATGTCCCATCCGGCCTTGCCCAGTTGCATTCGAGCACTCTCGACAGAACCATCAGCAATGACGTCTGCGACAGCCTGCAAGCTTACTAGTTGCTCAGCGTAAGCATCGAGGACCTGCTGAGATAGCCTCTCCGAAGGAAAGCTCTCACCTTGGGTTGAATTCAACTCATCCCATGCGGCGGAGTTCCCCGTGATGCGCATCAGCTCGCTAACCGGAGCTGTCTGGCAAAACCTCATAAGCGATTCATCGATGCCATCTTCAGCGACTTCGCCAAGGGCAATCATTGTGGCATCGCGGCTGAGTCCATACGTCAATACGATCTCTGTAACCAATGCGGCAAGTTGAGTTCTGGTTGAAATAGCTCCCCGCTTTTCTAGCTTTTCCAGAAGGGCTTCTTCTGGGAGCAAGAAGTGCCGCGCAAATGAGTTCGCGATCCTCTCGGGGCGCAAGTCCTGCATTTTGGCCCGATCGACGATTACCTGACCCGGATCATTCTGCAAGACGTGGCAGAGTTCGTGGGCAAGAGTGAATCGCTGCCTCGACCAAACGTCATTCGAGTTAATCACTACAATCCACGAAACGCAGTCTCCCCATTTTTCAGGGATTGAGATTCCGTGAATGTTGTCCGGAAGTTTCCTATACTCGACGGGGACTCCGAAGCTCTCAACGAGGCCCGTTAGATCCTGTACGGGCTCAGTCTCGCTGAAGTCCAGATAGGCCCTCAGGCGGGCCGCAGTTCTCTCGCCGGCGTTCCGGTCATGCCACACCTTCGACGGGGCGAAGCTTGCTACGTCTATAATCGGTTGAGTGCAACCCCAATCGCGTGTCAGGCGATCCGTAGCCAACAGTTGAATAGCATGAGAAACGACTTCACTTACGTCGTGGATCCCATCAACTGTTCCAAGCCTTAGGCTTACTCCCATTGATGGTTCGTCACCATGAAGTAGCAAGCCGGGGGCTACTTTAAAAAAGGCACTCAACAAAGTTGCTTCGTATGTGGACGGCAGACGGGCGCCAGAAGTCAAAGCTGTGTAGGATTCCAAGGACCCCAGGAGTTCGAGCAGGGTTTCCGGAGTTACGCCTTCACGCTTGACTAGCGTATTTAGGGTGTGCTTGAAACGCTCTTCGCGCGTGTTGGTTGCTGCCATCATCACCCCTTCCGCCGTGCCCTCAGCCGCAGCCGCCCGCATCTACCACCTAGTGTGGCAGATGCCTAGTACTCGCACAGGCAGCTGCACTGGTCTGCGGACTTCATACAGGTAAGACTAGTGCCCACCACTGACAGTGGCTCTGCAGTGGACGTGCTGTGACAGTTATGCACTACATGCTGCAGGGGTGTGAGCCTTCCTGGCCTGTGTCGGCTGGCGGTAGGACGTGACAGTCGTGTCGTGAGGTGACCGCAGACGGCGAGCACTGAGCATCGCGGTTGGCGGAGCGGCTTTGGGCTGGAGCTGCTTTGGGGCGAGTGATCATGGCCCCGTAAGCTTCCGGCGCGTCGGGCAGTCTGTGGACCTGCCCGGTAGAGCACGACGTTGGGGCCATGATCTTCGAGGCTCGCCCCAAAGTGGCTGCCTAAAGCCGTGGAGCCGACCGCCCCAGCCACGGCGTACCCCTTCTCCGGTATCAGGCGGTGATTGCTTGAGCGCGGCACGGGGGCCGGCCGGGCTGGAGCGGGGCGAAGACAGGAGCGCAGGCCCGGCCGGGGGCCGGGCCGCGCGCGGGGAGCGGAGCGAGCCGCCTTGAACCAGTAGAGAAAGTTTGAATCATGGGCTGGGTGGTTCATGATCATCTAGGTCTCGTGCCTGGTGTCGGCTGCCTCGTGGTGTAGAACCCTGGATATGGGGAGTGAGCGGCGGGAGCGGATGAAGGCGCTTGGTGCGCGTCTTCGTGAGCTGCGTGCGGATGCCGGTCTGACGGGTGCCGTGTTGGCACAGAGGGCCGGTGTAGGGCAGCCGACCGTATCCAAAGTCGAGAACGGCCGGATGATCCCCAGCGCTGACGTGCTGGGCCGCTTGGTGCGCGCGCTCGGCCTCGATGGCGTGACTTCGCGTGAGCTGCGTGACCTCCTGGCCGCTGTTGAAGCCGCTCCGGACACAGTCGAAGAACTCGGCGACTTGGCCTCGGTCGGGGTGGTTCTCGATGACGTGGTGCGGTCTGCGCGGCTGATCCGCTCGTTCCAATGCGTCGTCCTGCCGGCCATGCTTCAGAGTGCCGAGTACGCCCGGCACGTCTTCGACAGCGCTCCGAACGCTTCCCCTGAGGCTGTCGGCCGGGCTGTCGCCGCCCGTGTGGAGCGGCAGAGTCTGTTGTACGAGCCGGGGCGGGAGTCGGTGTTCGTGCTGACGGAAGGTGTGTTGCGGACCTGGCCGGGGAGTCCTGCACTGATGCTCGCCCAGGTTGACCGGCTGCTGGCTGTCGAGAGTCTGAGCACGGTACGGCTTGGCGTCATTCCGTGGCGTCGGCCAGTGCCTGTCATGCCTCGCCACGGGTTCACCCTGTGCGATCACGGAGCGGTCGTCGTTGAGAGCTTCCGGGGTGAGCGGGTCGTGGACGACTCCGCCGAAGTTGCCGCGTACGAGGAGACGTTCGGGCGCTTCGAGAGTGCCGCGGTCTTCGGATCTGACGTGCGGGAACTGCTGCTCCAGGTGATGGCGGACTTCCGGGACCTGGACGCTCCCGCCACTCGATAGAGGAATAATTCCTCAAGATGCCTGGCTCGTTGGGTGCGGGCCGGAATACTCTGCTCAGTGCAACGTCTAGCCCCCTAGATGCAGAGGAGTGTTCCCATGCCCAAAGACTGGGCCCGCATGTTTCCCGGCCAGGCCTGGCAGGTGGCCGAAGCGCGCCACTTCGTTGCCTCTCTGCTGGAGGGTGAGGCCTCCGACCTCGTGGATGACGCCGTCCTGGTCGTCGGCGAGCTGGCGGCCAATGCCGTCCGGCATACTCGTAGCGGCTGGTACCGGGGATGGTTCCTCGTGGTCATCGGCTTCACCGACGACTTCATCCGCGTTCAGGTCGTCGACCAGGGCGGCGACGACGAACCGTTGGTGCGGAGCGTACGCAGTCCGGTGGACCAGGGCGGTCGCGGGCTGATGATGGTCTCGGCCTGCGCCAAAGACTGGGGCGTGAAGGACCGGCCTGCCGGTGGGCGCTGCGTCTGGGCGGACCTCGCGCGGGTGAGCGGGTGATGGTCTGCCTCAAGATGATGGCGTGCGTCTGCATCGCGGGCAGTCGAGGGTGAGTCCCAAAGGCGTGCCTCGGCGCAGGGCTGCGTTCTACGTGATCGGGGTTCATTCTGGACGCCGTCTCGCGCCTGTTCTGTCTAGGGCCCTAGACTCCTGGTTACTTCTAGGAGGTGTGGTCATGTCGGACGAGTTGCAACGGATCATGGCGATCGATGATCCGTACCTGCTCCTGCGTGAGGTCACGGCCCGTTTGGCCGACGCGCAGCAGGAGGTGACCGAACTCGCCCGGCTCCGCCGCCGCGTCGTTCAGGACCTGCATGCGCAAGGGCTGTCGTATGCGCAGATCGCGGAGAAGGTCGGCCTGAGCCGCGGGCGGATTCATCAGATCCGGCACACCGGACCGGCGCCTGAGGGTGCTTTCCTCGGCGCGGGAGCGGTCACGATCGTCACCCCGCTGCGGTGGGACGGCGAGAAGAAGCGGCCGGTGGTCGCCATGGCCGACATGAACTCCGGGAAGCGGCTCGAAGAGCTGGCCAAGTCGTATGGGCTCGACGTCAGCTCCGGTCACGTGCAGGTGAGCGGTGAGGTCGACCTCAACCGTGACGGTCTGGTCGTCGTGTGCGGGCCGGGTATGTCTCAAGCCATGAGCGATCTGTACGCCCAGGATCCTGTACTCGGCTGGGAGCACCCGGACGGCGAGCCGTGGGCCCTGGTAGACCGTCGCACTGGATCCTCGTACCGCGCGGGAGCGGACACTGAGCCGTACCGCCCGCACGACGTCGGATACCTCGGCCGGCTGCCCCGCCCGGACGGGAACGGCTCGGTGCTCGCCATCGCGGGCATCCACACAGCGGGGTCCCTTGGCGTCGTTCACCTGCTCGCCTCGGATCTCAACGCGCTCTGGGGCCAAGTGGGCGAGCGTCATTTCTCGACGTTGGTGAGCGTCGAATACGACCCCGAGACCGACGAACCACAATCCGTCGAGCTGCTCACCCCGCTCTACCTGCACGACGAGGAGGCGACGGCGTGAACGTCGTCCTCGACTCACAGCCCGCCGGACCGGGACGGGAGAACGAGGACTTCGCCGCCGCTGCTCCCGGTGCAGCTGTCCTCCTCGACGGGGCCGGCGTGGCCGGGGGCGAGACCGGATGCGTGCACGGCATCGCATGGTTCTCCTCGACGCTGGGCGGGCTGCTGCTGGGCACCATCAGTGCGCAGTCCGCCCTGCCGCTCGCCGCCTGCCTGGCCGACTCGATCCAGGCTGTCCGCTCCCTGCATGAGGACACCTGCGACCTGGCCTATCGGGCCAGTCCGACCAGTACAGTCCTGGCCGTACGCGCCACCGCGGGAGCTCTGGAATACCTCGTCCTTGGCGACTCAACAATGCTGCTCGCCGACACGGACGGGAAGGCAACCGCAGTCACGGACCAGCGCCTGGACGATGTCGGCAAACGGCTACGCGGGCCGGTCGACGCGCTTCCCACCGGCTCGCCCCAACATGCCGCAGCCCTGGCCGAGTACCGCGACGCGCTGACGGGGCTGCGTAACCGGCCTGGTGGCTTCTGGATCGCTGGGCCCGATCCGCAGGCGGCTGAACACGCTCTCACAGGGGCCGTGCCGCTGACGTCGCTGGCGTCCGTGTCCCTGCTGAGCGACGGCGCGACGAGACTTGTCGACTCCTTCGAACTCTCCACCTGGCCAGAGACGTTGGCTCTCCTCAGTGGGGCCGGGCCTGCCGAGTTGATCCGTCGCGTGCGGGAGATCGAGGCCGGCGACTCCGAGGGGCGACGCTGGCCACGGGGTAAGGCGCACGACGACGCCACGGCCTTGCACTGGGTTCTGCCGTAGCGGCTTCGCGTCTTCAGAGGCACGCACGTATACCCCCCTAGACAGTTCCCGGGTGGCGGTCTACTGTTGTCGTCAACCCCCCTAGACAGTTAGGGCGGGCGACCTCCCTTGCTGTCTAGGGGGGTATCCAGATCGGATCGGCGCTCACCAGGGCGCCGCCAACCAGTGAGGTTCAAGAAATGCGTGTTATCCCCGTGGACGCCTCGGCCGCAACGCTGCTCGTCACGAAGCTGCCCGAGGTCAAGGTGAGGGACCGCCAGACCGGTGAGATCGCCGTGGACCCGGTGACCAACCAGCGGCTCATGGTGCTGGAGGTGGTGTTCATCGCGCAGGGCGGTTCGGACATGATCAAGGTGACCGTTCCGGAGCAGGGCATCGGCGAGGGCCTGGTGATGGGAGCTCCGGTCATCCTGTCCGGCCTCGTCGCCCGGCCGTGGGAGAGCGAGTTCGGCGGCCGGATGCGTCACGGCATCGCCTACCGGGCGGACGCCGTCATGGTCAACACGCCGGCGCCGGTGCGGGGCTGATCGCCATGACCGACACCGTGTGGATGCTCGTCCTGGGCCTGGTCGGCCTGGTCACGCTGCTGGTGCTGCGTCGTCGGGTGCCGGTCGCGTTCTGGTGGCTCGTCGGCTATCCGTTCGTCGCGGTGCGGGTGCTGGCGACCTACCGGGCCACCATGGACGCCTGCGGTCTGACTGTCCCTGCATCAGCCATGCGCCGGGCCACTGCCCGGATGATCGGGCGGGAAGCGGCGCCGGTACCGCCTCGCCGCTCGTTCCCGGTGCCGACCGGTTCCGGTCTCGTGATGCGGCTGCGCATGGCGACCGGGCAGGCACCGGAAGACTTCATCGCTTCCGCCGACCGGTTGCGGCATGCCTGGGCCGCGCACGCCGTGCACATCCGCCCGACCAAGCCGGGGTGGCTCGAACTGCGGCTGATCGGCTGGGATGTGCTCGCGGACGTACGACCGGCACGGCGCCTACGTCACAGCGGCGGACTGCTCTCCCTGCCGCTGGCGCTGCGGGATGACGGACGGTGGCACGTACGGGACTTCCGTGCCGTGCCGCATGAACTCATCCTCGGCGCAACGCAGTCCGGCAAGTCCGTGTACCTGCGCAACCTGCTGTGCGGGCTCGCCCGGCAACCGGTCGTGCTCGTCGGTATCGATTGCAAGTGGGGTGTCGAACTGGCTCCGTTCGCGCCCCGCCTGTCGGCCCTCGCCGATACCCCGGACCGGGCGAACGAACTCCTTGATGTCCTGCTGGACGAGATGGAGGCACGGTTCCGGCTGATCGGGCTCAGCTCCGTCATCGGGCCGGACACCGTCCTCACCTCGGACGTGTGGGGCCTGCCCGAGAAGGTACGTCCGGTGCCGGTCGTGGTCGTCGTCGACGAGGTCGCGGAACTCTTCCTCGCCGCAAGCCGCGACGACGAGAAGCGACGCGACGCCATGGTCACCAAGCTCATCCGCATTGCCCAGCTCGGCCGCGCCGCCGGCATCTACCTCGAAGTGTGCGGGCAGCGCTTCGGCTCCGAACTCGGCAAGGGCGCCACCATGCTCCGCGCCCAGCTCACCGGCCGTATCTGCCACCGCGTCAACGACGAGTCGTCGGCGAACATGGCACTCGCCGACATCTCCCCAGAAGCGGCCCTCGCCGCAACCGCCATTCCCGCCGAACGTCCCGGCGTCGCCATCGTCGGCGACTCCTCCGGCGGCTGGTCCCGCGCCCGCTCCCCGCACCTCACCCTTGACGAAGCAGCGGCCGTCTGCCGCGCCACCTCCGCCCTCGTGCCGGAGCTGCCCCGCCTCGACGCCTTCCGGCCCGCCGTCGCCGTCGAGCCCGCTGACGTCGCCTCGTCCGCCACTGGTGTGCCCATGGCCCGCCCGGTGACCGAGTAGCCGCACCCCCTTTCCACGGTCGGCGCGACTGCCTCGCGCCAAGTCCCTACCCCTCCCATGCCCGGAACCGGAAGGACGCCCCATGTCCCGCCCCTCCATCGCCGAAGTCAGCGCGCTCATCGCCGACTTGGCCGCGCTCCGTCAGAACCGCACCCCTGGCGAGTTCGCCGCGCTCATGGCCCGTAAGGCCGACCTGCTGGCGCGCATTGCCACCCACACACCCGGCGACGCCGAGGCCGCCGAGGTGGCTCGTCTCGCCCGTGAGCGCGCTGACTCCCTCAAGTCCGCCGACTGATCACGCTGGAAGGAGTCGAGCCGATGCGTGCCCACCTCGCCCGCTTGGACGCCGTGATCGTCCAAGCCGTCATCGCGGGCGCCCTGTCCTTCTCCCACCTTCACGACCTGGCGGAGGCGGCCGGACAGGGCGGCTGGAAGGCGTGGGCCTACCCCGTCAGCGTTGACCTGCTACTCGTTGCAGCCTGGCGCCGGATGCGCGAACAGCAACGCGCCGGACGCCCGGCCGGGGGCCCGCGGCTTTGGTTCCTGGTCGCCCTGGCCGCCTCCCTCGGCGCCAACGTCGCCACCGCCGGCCTTCTCGACCTGGACCACGTTCCTGCATGGCTCCGCGTCGTGGTGGCCGGCTGGCCGGCCGTCGCTTTCTTCGGCGGAACGCTGCTGGCGCACGGGCCTCGCGCCTCGGAGGAACCGATGGCCTCCGTGACGCCGGAGGCAGAACCCGCACCGCCTTCGCCCCCCGTCGCGGTCGAGCTGCCCAACCATCACGAACTCGCCGCACCCGCCCCGGCTCCGGTGGCTGACGAACCTCCGACCGACCTCGTGACCGCCGCTCCGGTGCCGGCTCCGGCCGTCGCTCTGCCGCCCGCCCTCGTCGACCGCGTTCAGGCCCTGGCTGCAGAACACCGCGCCACGACCGGCGAACCCGCCGACCCGGACGCCGTACGCGCCCGGCTCGGCCTGCCCCCGGCCATGACGCCCTCCGTCGCCGCCCACCTCTGAGAAAGGACCGCCCCAGTGACCCCGCGCTTCCGCAACGTCCGCCGCTTCGGTCCCGTACAGGTCGCCTCGTTCCTCGCCCGCGGCCGTAAGCGCCACTTGGCCGCCTGCACCGCGCCCCGCTGCGACTTCTCCGCCGAGTACGACAGCCGCGCCGCCGCCGAACTCGCCGCCCGTACCCACCGCTGCAAGGCCTGACAGGAGATCACGCCATGGACGTTCCCCTCTGGTTCGCCGTGCTCGTCGTCGCCGTCCTCGGCATCCAGCTCGCCCGCCCGCCGTGGTGGCTCGTCGCCCTCCTGCTCCTCGGCGGCTACCTCGTCGCGAACAGCGTCCTCGCCCCCGCCGTCGCCGCCCTCCTCGACTGAACCTCTGAAGGGACCAGTCATGTTGAAGCCCAAGTACCCGCCGCAGGACACTGCTCCGCCGCTGATCACCCCGGCCCCGGCCGCCTACAGCCCGGCGCCGTACAACCCGGCCCCCGCCCCGGTCCCGTCCGCCCCTGCCTCCAACCGGCCCACGGTCCAGCTCACCCCTGGCAGCCTGCTCACCCTCGCTGCCGGTGGTGGCGCCCTGGTCCTCGTCGTCGGCGCGGTCCTGGTCTCCATGCTCCTCGCCGTCGCCATCACCGCCGCTTCCGTGGCCGTCTGCGCGGTCACCGTCCGCTCGATCCTCAAGAGCGACCGCCGCTGACCTCACCTGTTCCGCAGCCCGGCTTGCCCACCCTGTCTAGCCCCCTGGACAAGCCGGGCTGCTGCCCCAAGCTCCCGCCTCCAAGGAGGAACCCGCACATGCGCCCCGAGGCTCCCAACGGAGCCATCCGCCGACTGGCGGCCCTCGCCCTGCACGGCGACCTCAGCACCTACGCACACCAAATCCAACGGCTCGGCGGCTGCGAGCGGCCCGTACGGATGGAAGGTCACCGCCTGGACGTCCACGCCGCGACCGGTGAAATCGTCCGTGAGGTCGCCGACAGCGACCTTCCCGCCGGACAGCTCCTCATCCGCTGCAACAACCGCCGCGCCACCAGGTGCGCTGCCTGCGCCGAGGTCTACCGCAAAGACACGTACCACCTCGTCACAGCCGGCCTGAGCGGCGGCAAGGGCATCGGCGCTTCTGTCGCCGCACACCCCCGCGTCTTCGCCACTTTCACCGCCCCCTCCTTCGGCCCCGTCCACAACCGCCCCGGCGGCGGCCGCTGCCGCTGCGGACGCCTTCACCCTGACGGTGACCCCGCCCTCGGCACGCCCCTGAAGCCCGACCGCTACGACTACCGCGCCGCCGTGCTCTGGAACGCGCACGCCGGCGCCCTCTGGGCCCGCTTCACCACCTACCTCCGCCAACAACTTGCTTCCCGCGCGGGCATCCGCCGCTCGGAGCTCCGCGACTGCCTCAAGGTCTCGTACGCCAAGGTTGCCGAGTATCAGCGGCGCGGTGCGGTCCACTTCCATGCGGTGATCCGGCTGGACGGACCGGACGGAGCCGAAGACACCCCACCCACCTGGGCCACCACCGAACTCCTCACCGACGCGATCCGCTCGGCTGCCCGCCTCGCCGAGACACCCGGCCCGGTCCTCGACGACCACGCCCACACCTTCCGCTTCGGGGAACAGCTCGACATCCGCCCCATCCGCTCCGCCGACTTCACCGGAGCCACCGACCTGACCAGCCGAGCTGTCGCCGCGTACATCGCCAAGTACGCGACCAAGGGTGCTGAAAGCGCGACGGGCACCCTGGACCGACCCATTCGCAACCCGATCACGGACCTCATCGGCGCCGAAGTCACCGATCACGCCCGTCAGTTGATCCTCACCTGCTGGCACCTCGGCGCCCTGCCCGAACTCGAAGACCTGCGTCTGCGCAAGTGGGCACACATGCTCGGCTTTCGCGGCCACTTCTCGACCAAATCCCGCGCGTACTCCGTCACCCTCGGCGCCCTCCGCCAGGAACGAGCCGACCACAACGAAGCACTCACCCGCGAACGAGCCGCCGCAGCCGGTGACCCACTGCCCGACCCGGACACCGTCCTCATCCTTTCCCACTGGCGCTTCGCCGGCACCGGCCTGACCGCCGCAGAAACCCTGTTCGCCGCTTCGCGCCGACCCGACGACTCCGACACGGAAGGAGGCTCCACATGGACCGCCGACGAGACGAACTGATGACCGTGCCGCAGATCCTCGCAGAGCTGGGCGGAGTCTCCCGTCGCACCTTCTACCGCTGGCGCGAACTGGGGCAGGCTCCGGAAGCGATCAAGCTTCCGAACGGCGAACTCCGCTTCTGGCGAAGTGACTTCACCTCGTGGCTCCACGGACTCGGGGAGGCGGCGTGAAGTCGCACGACGTGAAGGTGTGGGGCATCCGCAAGCGGCCGTACAAAACCCCGTCGTACGACGTGCGCTGGAAAGTCGGCGATGTCCCTCCGTTCTCCGAGACCTTCCGTACAAAGGCACTCGCAGACAACTACCGCGCGAAGCTTCTCCGTGCTGCTCAGAAGGGCGAGGCATTCGACACGGAAAACGGTCTGCCGGACTCCATGGCACCGGTCAAAGAATCCCTCACCTGGTACGACTTCGCACGGGCGTACGTGGCCATGAAGTGGCCGCACGCGGCTCCGAACTCCCGCGACAGCCTGAACGAGACAATGACGCTGGTCACCACTCAGCTCCTGGGGGACCGGCCCGGTCGTCCGGCAGACGATGTGTTGCGGCGGGCCCTACGCGGCTGGGCCTTCGTCGTCCAGGCCGAGGGCGAGAACCCTCCGCCGGTGGACATCGCGAACGCCCTCCGCTGGGTGGTCAAAGCCTCACTGCCGCTGACGACGCTGAAGAACCCGGCAGACATCCGCAGCGTCCTCGACTCGCTCAAGCTCACGCTTTCTGGTGCCCCGGCTGCTGCCGAGACAGTGAGGCGCAAGCGGGCTGTCCTCTTCAACGCTCTGGCCTACGCGGTCGAGCTGGGGGAGCTCCCGGAGAACCCGGTCTCGCTCGTGAAGTGGAAGCTGCCCAAGGTCACCAAGGAAGTAGACCGCCGAGTCGTGGTGAACCCCCGGCAGGCTGCCGAGCTCCTTGGTGCTGTCTCGTACGTTGGTGGCTACCGCCGGGCCCGTGGGCGACGCCTCGTCGCCCTCTTCGCCTGCATGTACTTCGGTGGGCTTCGGCCGGCGGAAGCCGTGGCCCTGCGTCGTCCGGACTGCACGCTGCCGGACACCGGATGGGGTTCGTTGATCCTGGAGAAGAGCCGTCCCACCGTCGGTAAGCGGTGGACCGGAACGGGGGAGGTGCACGACAACCGCGGCCTCAAGAATCGCCCCGCCAACGAGACCCGCATCGTTCCGATTCCGCCCCGCCTCGTCCGCATCCTCCTTGCGCACATCGACGAGTTCGGCACCGCCAAGGACGGACGGCTGTTCGCCAACGAACGCGGGGGAGTGGTCGCCTCGACCACCTACTGGCGCGTCTGGGATGAGGCGCGGCACCTGGCGCTCACCCCGGAGCAGGTGGCCTCGCCCCTCGCCGCCCGGCCGTACGACCTGAGGCACGCCGCGCTCTCCTCGTGGCTCAACGCCGGCGTCGACCCGACCGAGGTTGCCGAGCGCGCGGGCAACAGTGTGGAGGTGCTCCTGAGCCGCTACGCGAAGTGCCTCGATGGTCGCCAAGACGTCGCCAACCGCCGGATCGCCGAACTCCTCGGCGAGGACGACGACCAGGAGGACGAGCCCGGCGGCCGGGCCTGATCGCGACACACCTCCGACACATCCACCTGCGGCATGATGGCCCCTGGACTACGGTCCGGGGGCTTCGTCGTTTTCTCGGGCTGACCTGCGGAATCTGGCCCTACGGCCAGTCCACGCATAGTCCACAGCCTCCGACATACAGCCGCTCCGAGCGGCATATGGCTGCACATACGCGAAGACCCCGCACTCAGCATCTCTGCTGGTCACGGGGTCTTTAGGCACCTCAGAAGGGGTGCCCCCGGCAGGATTCGAACCTGCGCACACGGCTCCGGAGGCCGTTGCTCTATCCCCTGAGCTACGGGGGCGTGTCGGCCGGTTGGTGTTGCTCGCGGCGACGGGTAGAACACTACCAGCTTGGTCGGGGTGGTCATGAACGGGTTTCCGGGGGGTGTCCCCCGCACGGGGTGGAAGTGGGGAAAACCCGGACGCGGTGGCCGGTGCGGACCTACTCTCGAGTTGTGTCAGGCGCGTCGGGCCGGGTGCTTGTTGTGGACGACAACAAGGTCATCCGGCAGCTGATCAGGGTCAATCTCGAGCTGGAGGGCCTCGAGGTCGTGACCGCATCCGATGGTGCCGAGTGTCTGGATGTCGTTCATCAGGTGCGACCGGATGTCGTCACCCTCGATGTCGTCATGCCTCGACTGGACGGTCTGCGGACCGCCGCTCGGCTGCGTTCCGATCCGAGGACGCGTGACCTTCCCCTCGCCATCATCAGTGCGTGTACGCAGTACGAGGTCGAGACCGGGCTCGAGGCCGGCGTTGACGCGTTTCTCTCCAAGCCGTTCGAGCCGCATCAACTTGTCGCCCTTGTCAAGCAGTTGTTGACCGAGGGGCGGTCAGGGAGTGGTGTCCTCGGGGGTGGAGGGCTTGGGCTCGCCGCCGGGCAGGGGGGTATCCCCGAATAGGCGGCGCCCAGGCGGCTTCCTCCGCTCGCCTCACCCCCACCGTCCACATCCCGGGACCACCCCAAACCGGCTCGCGTACCCACCCCCCTCCTCCCCTACGCTGGTCCCGTGACCCCCGTCGAGCTCTCCCGTACCGTGCTGGGCGCGGTGCGTCGTGCCGTGGATGCCGGAGAGCTCAGGGTCGCCGTACCCGAGCGGGTCGTCGTCGCGCCGCCCGGGGCCGGAGGCGTGGGGGACTACGCCACCAGCATCGCCCTCCAACTCGCCCGGCCCGCCGGACAACCCCCCTTGCGCGTCGCCGAGCTGCTGCGGTCGCACCTCGTCGACGCCGACGGCATCGCCGGCGTCGAGATCACCGGGCCCGGCTTCCTCAACATCCGGCTCGATCAGAACGTTGGAACCGCGCTCGTGCGGCGGATCCTCGACGAAGGGGCGGCGCGGTACGGGCACAGTGACACCCTCGTCGGTCAGGTCTACGTGTTGCGTGTGCCGTACGAGATCCGTGCCGAGGTCGTCGCCGACGTGCTCGCCCGGATGGTCGCCTCGCAAGGAGCGCGAGTCGAGATCCAGCAGCAGGAGCTTCAAAAAGACGACACGCACGAGACCCTCGACGTCCGACCCGTCCCCGCCCCCCAAGACCCCACCCCCCTCGGCCCCGACGCCGCCCGCTGGGCCCTGCTCCACCCCGCCCCGTCCGACCGGCCCCGTATCACCGCCGATCACCTCGTCCAGCGGGAGGTCAACCCCCTCTTCCGGGTCCGTTACGCCCACGCCCGCACCCGGGCCGTCGTTTGTAACGCCGCCGACCTCGGCATCGCCGTCGTGCCCGGACCCGAAGCGCCATTTCTTCCTCTTCTCACCGACTACCCCCGCATCCTCACCACCGCCGCCCCCCTCCCTCGTCTCCCCCGTGCCGACGCCATCGCCGCCCCCGCCCGCCTCGCGCGGCATCTGGTCGCCGTCGCCGACGCCGTACTCGATCTGCTCCCCGGCACCCTGCCCCGGGGGGACGAGAAACCCATGGCCGCCCACCGCGCCCGGCTCGCGCTCGCCGAAGCCGCCGGGACGGTGCTGGCCGGTGGCCTGTCCCTGCTCGGCATCGACGCACCCGACCATCTCTGAGAGAGCTGAGAGAGCACGCCCAGATGAGCCGTTCCGCCCACCCCGCCGGGCCCCGCCACGCCGATGTCCTCCCCGAGGGCCACTACTCCGCACCGCCCGCAGACCTCAACGCGCTCGACGCGAAGGTCTGGGCGCAGACCGTCAGCCGCGACGAGCACGGGGTCGTCACCGTCGGCGGTGTCGACGTCAAGGCGCTCGCCGAGGAGCACGGCACGCCCGCCTACGTCCTGGACGAGAGCGACTTCCGGGCCCGCGCCCGTGCCTGGCGCACCGCCTTCGGGGCCGACGCCGACGTCTTCTACGCCGGCAAGGCGTTCCTGTCCCGGGCCGTCGTGCGCTGGCTGCACGAGGAGGGGCTGAACCTCGACGTCTGCTCCGGCGGCGAACTCGCCACCGCCCTGTCCGCCGGGATGCCCGCCGACCGCATCGCGCTGCACGGCAACAACAAGTCCACGCAGGAGATCGAGCGGGCGATCCGCGCCGGCGTCGGACGGATCGTGCTCGACTCCTTCCAGGAGATCGTGCGGGTCGCGCACATCGCGCAGTCCCTCGGCAAGCGGCAGCGGGTGCAGATCCGGATCACCGTCGGCGTCGAGGCGCACACCCACGAGTTCATCGCGACCGCCCACGAGGACCAGAAGTTCGGGATCCCGCTGGCCGGCGGGCAGGCCGCGGAGGCCGTGCGGCGGGCGCTGAAGCTCGACGGTCTGGAGCTGATCGGGATCCATTCCCACATCGGGTCGCAGATCTTCGACATGTCCGGCTTCGAGGTCGCCGCGCACCGGGTCGTCGGGCTGCTCAAGGCCATCCGTGACGAGCACGGCGTCGAGCTGCCGGAGATCGACCTCGGCGGCGGGCTCGGCATCGCGTACACGAGCGCCGACGACCCGCGCGAGCCGCACGAGATCGCCAAGGCGCTCACCGAGATCGTCACCCGTGAGTGTGAGGCGGCGCGGCTGCGGACGCCGCGGATCTCCGTCGAGCCGGGGCGCGCGATCGTCGGGCCGACGGCGTTCACGCTGTACGAGGTCGGCACCGTCAAGCCGCTGGACGGGCTGCGTACGTACGTCTCCGTCGACGGCGGGATGTCGGACAACATCCGCACCGCGCTCTACGACGCCGAGTACAGCGTGGCGCTCGTCTCCCGCACCTCGGATGCGCCCCCGATGCTCGCGCGGGTCGTCGGCAAGCACTGCGAGAGCGGGGACATCGTGGTGAAGGACGCGTTCCTGCCGGGGGATCTGGCGCCGGGCGACCTGATCGCCGTACCGGCGACGGGCGCGTACTGCCGGTCGATGGCGAGCAACTACAACCATGTGCCGCGGCCGCCGGTGGTCGTGGTGGCCGACGGTGCGTCGCGGGTGATCGTGCGCCGGGAGACGGAGGAGGATCTGCTGCGGCTCGACGTCGGGTGAGCGAACGGCCCACAGGAAACCCCACAGGAAACCCCACAGGAAAGCCCGGGGGAAATCTTTCGTCCCGGCGGGCCGTGGAAATGAAATACATGTCTCACGATCCGGACCAAGGGCAGAAACTGCGGTCCGGTGAGTGAGACTGGACCAACCGTACTGGACCAGCCGTAGACGGTATGAGGAAACGAGGTCGGATGATGCGTACGCGTCCGCTGAAGGTGGCGCTGCTGGGCTGTGGAGTGGTCGGCTCAGAGGTGGCGCGCATCATGACGACGCACGCCGACGACCTCGCCGCGAGGATCGGCGCCCCGGTGGAGCTCGCGGGCGTGGCCGTACGGCGGCCCTCCCGGGTCCGTGAGGGCATCGACCCCGCGCTCGTCACCACCGACGCGACCGCCCTGGTCAAACGCGGGGACATCGACGTCGTCGTCGAGGTCATCGGCGGTATCGAACCGGCCCGCACCCTCATCACCAGCGCCTTCGAGCACGGCGCCTCCGTCGTCTCCGCCAACAAGGCCCTCCTCGCCCAGGACGGCGCCGCCCTGCACGCGGCCGCCGGCGAGCACGGCCGGGACCTCTACTACGAGGCTGCCGTCGCCGGCGCCATCCCGCTGATCCGGCCGCTGCGCGAGTCCCTCGCCGGCGACAAGATCAACCGGGTGATGGGCATCGTCAACGGCACGACCAACTTCATCCTCGACAAGATGGACTCCACGGGCGCCGGCTACCAGGAGGCCCTCGACGAGGCCACCGCCCTCGGCTACGCGGAGGCCGATCCGACCGCCGACGTCGAGGGCTTCGACGCCGCCGCCAAGGCCGCCATCCTCGCCGGGATCGCCTTCCACACGCGCGTGCGCCTCGACGACGTCTACCGCGAGGGCATGACCGAGGTCACCGCGGCCGACTTCGCCTCCGCCAAGGAGATGGGCTGCACCATCAAGCTGCTCGCCATCTGCGAGCGGGCGGCCGACGGGGGATCCGTGACCGCGCGGGTGCACCCCGCCATGATTCCGCTGAGCCACCCGCTCGCCTCGGTGCGCGGGGCCTACAACGCCGTGTTCGTCGAGTCGGACGCGGCCGGGCAGCTCATGTTCTACGGCCCCGGCGCCGGCGGTGCTCCCACCGCCTCCGCCGTGCTCGGCGACCTGGTCGCCGTCTGCCGCAACCGGCTCAGCGGGGCGACGGGGCCCGGCGAGTCGGCGTACGCCGCCCTGCCGGTGTCGCCCATGGGCGAGGTCGTCACGCGCTACCACATCAGCCTGGACGTGGCCGACAAACCGGGCGTTCTCGCCCAGGTGGCCACCGTGTTCGCGGAGCACGGGGTGTCCATCGATACGGTGCGCCAGCAGGGCAAGGACGGCGAGGCCTCCCTGGTCGTCGTCACCCACCGCGCGTCCGACGCCTCCCTCACCGGGACCGTCGAGGCGCTGCGCAAGCTCGACACCGTGCGGGGTGTCGCCAGCATCATGCGGGTTGAAGGAGAGTAACCAGCAATGACCCACCAGTGGCGCGGAATCATCGAGGAGTACCGGGACCGGCTGCCGGTATCCGACAGCACGCCCGTCGTGACGCTCCGCGAGGGCGGCACGCCCCTCGTGCCCGCGCAGGTGCTCTCCGAGCGCACGGGCTGCGAGGTCCACCTGAAGGTGGAGGGCGCCAACCCGACCGGGTCCTTCAAGGACCGCGGTATGACCATGGCCATCACCCGGGCCAAGGAGGAGGGCGCGCAGGCCGTCATCTGCGCCTCCACCGGCAACACCTCCGCCTCCGCCGCCGCGTACGCGGTGCGGGCCGGGATGGTCTCCGCCGTGCTGGTGCCGCGCGGGAAGATCGCGCTCGGCAAGATGGGCCAGGCCCTGATCCACGGCGCCAAGATCCTCCAGGTGGACGGCAATTTCGACGACTGCCTCACCCTCGCCCGTGAGCTGAGCGACAACTACCCGGTGGCGCTGGTCAATTCGGTCAACCCGGTGCGTATCGAGGGCCAGAAGACGGCCGCGTTCGAGATCGTGGACATGCTGGGCGACGCCCCGGACGTCCATGTCCTGCCGGTCGGCAACGCGGGCAACATCACCGCGTACTGGAAGGGCTACACGGAGTACGCGGCCGACGGCGTCGCCGCGCGCAAGCCCCGTATGTGGGGCTTCCAGGCGTCCGGCAGCGCCCCGATCGTGCGCGGCGAGGTCGTCAAGGACCCGTCGACGATCGCCACCGCCATCCGGATCGGCAACCCGGCGTCCTGGGCGCACGCGCTGGCCGCGCGGGAGGAGTCCGGCGGGTTCATCGACGAGGTGACGGACCGTGAGATCCTGCGCGCTTACCGGCTGTTGGCCGCTCAGGAGGGCGTCTTCGTGGAGCCCGCGTCCGCCGCGTCGGTGGCCGGTCTGCTGAAGGCCGCCGAGCAGGGCAAGGTCGACCCGGGCCAGACGATCGTCTGCACGGTCACCGGCAACGGCCTCAAGGACCCGGACTGGGCCGTCGCCGGCGCCCCGCAGCCGGTCACCGTGCCGGTCGACGCGGCGACGGCGGCCCAGCGCCTCGGTCTGGCGTAGAGCGTCCGGGGTCATACGGACGACCCGTCGCCCGCGCGACCCCGGACCGCTCGTGCGCGACCGTGCGTGAGCTGTGCACGACCCATGAGCGACCCGGCGGGGGATTCCCCCGCCGGGGGTGCACGGGGGGCTTACGACACGCATCGTGCGCCTCCTGTGCGCCCTATGTCGCCGCAGAACCTTCCTTCGATAGGCTGTACCGAACCCGCCCGCCGCATATGCCGCAGTGCCGTGCGTCGTCCGCGCGCCGGCTCCGCCGTCGGCGCCAGGGCCCTCACCCACCCCCTCGGCTGTCATGCGACAGTCTCGACACACCCCGACCGTCACGACGCCCCGACCGTCACGACATCCCGACAGTCACGCAGCTCAGCGACAGTCCCGCAGCTCAAGGAGAGTCATCGCGAGATGGCCGGTCCCGCCTTCCGCGCCGCCGCCGTACGGGTGCGCGTCCCCGCCACCAGCGCCAACCTCGGCCCGGGCTTCGACGCCTTCGGCCTCGCGCTGGGGCTCTACGACGACGTCGTCGTCCGGGTGGCCGACTCCGGGCTGCACATCGACATCGCGGGTGAGGGCAGCGAGACGCTGCCGCGCGACGAGAAGCACCTCCTCGTCCGCTCCCTGCGCACCGCCTTCGACGTCCTGGGCGGTCAGCCGCGCGGCCTCGAGATCGTCTGCGCCAACCGCATCCCGCACGGCCGGGGCCTCGGTTCCTCCTCCGCCGCGATCTGCGCCGGCATCGTCGCCGCGCGCGCGGTGACCATAGGCGGCGAGAGCAAGCTCGACGACACCGCGCTGCTGGAGCTGGCCACCGAGATCGAGGGCCACCCGGACAACGTCGCGGCCTGTCTGCTCGGCGGATTCACCTTGTCCTGGATGGAGTCGGGCGCCGCGCGCGCGATCAGGATGGAGCCCGACGATTCCATCGTTCCGGTGGTTTTCGTCCCCGGTAAGCCGGTCCTGACCGAGACGGCGCGCGGACTCCTCCCGCGCTCCGTGCCGCACGTCGACGCCGCCGCCAACGCGGGCCGTGCCGCCCTGCTCGTCGAGGCGCTGACCAACCGCCCCGAACTGCTGCTGCCCGCCACCGAGGACCGGCTGCACCAGGAGTACCGCGCCCCCGCCATGCCGGAGAGCGCCGCCCTGGTGGAGCGGCTGCGCGGCGACGGGATCCCCGCGGTCATCTCCGGTGCCGGGCCCACCGTGATGGCGCTCGCCGACGCCGGTACGGCCGACAAGGTCGAGGCCCTGGCGGGCACGGACTGGGCGGCGAACCGGCTGGCCCTGGACCTCGAGGGGGCGAGCGTGCTGCCGCTCGCGCCGGTGGGTGACACGCGTTCCGGCGACATTTAGTGCACGGTTGCCGGATTTCGAGAGGGGGAATGTTTGTTGGATCCGGTAGTGTTAACCTCAAGTCTGCACCCGACCCCACCATGGCGAGGTGCTTCGTGTCCCCGTCCGGGACAGACATTCTTCCGGGAGCTCCCCAAGCCGCACTGCGTTCCGTATGTCGTATCTGGGCAGTACGCCGTACACCGACGCTGAGCGGTCTGCAGGGCACGCTCCGGAATCGGTGCTACCACGCCTCGTGACACTCGATGCCACGGATCGTCGGGGAAGCACCATCACCAGCAAATTTTCCTCCGCCGCTTTGAGCGGACCACCGCCCGGCTTCGCCTCAGCAAGGACCGAAGTCGGACAGCACAACCGGTCGCCGAGCCAGACAGGCCGACGTCCGCTCCAGGGAAGGACCCTTCGTGAGCGACACCACCGATCTGATGGGCGCACGTGTCGAGGAGACCGCTGCCGCGCCCGCCACGGACGCCTCCGCGCCTGCCGGCGGTGCCGGCTCCCGGCGGCGCCGCGGTACCGGCCTCGAGGGCATGGTGCTGGCGGAGCTTCAGCAGGTAGCCTCCGGCCTCGGCATCAGGGGCACCGCGCGGATGCGCAAGAGCCAGCTGATCGAGGTCATCAAGGAGGCGCAGGCCGGTGGCGGCGCCGCGCCGGCGAAGGCCGACGCTCCGGCCGCCGAGACCAAGCCCAAGCGCCGCGCCACCTCCAAGGCGCGCACCGGTGACGAGTCCGCCGAGAAGAAGGCGGACGCTCCCAAGGCCGCCGAGGCCCCCGCCGAGAAGGCCGTGGCCCAGCAGCAGATCGAGATCCCCGGCCAGCCGGCCGGTGGCGCCCGCGCCGGTGACACCGAGCGCGGCGACGCCCCCGCCGAGCGCCGCCGTCGCCGCGCCACCGCCGAGGCGGGCAGCCCCGAGACGGTCGTCGCCGAGGCCAAGGCCGAGACCAGGACCGAGGCGCCCGCGCAGCCGCAGGGCGACGCCAAGACCGCCGAGGGCGAGGCCGACG
The DNA here is from genome assembly GCF_002019855.1 of Streptomyces antibioticus. NCBI lineage: Bacteria > Bacillati > Actinomycetota > Actinomycetes > Kitasatosporales > Streptomycetaceae > Streptomyces > Streptomyces antibioticus. The sequence goes on from NZ_CM007717.1 coordinate 5,836,645, forward strand.
GCCGTCGCCGGGACCGCCGTGAGCGCGGCCGCGACCGTGACCGCAGCGGCGACCGTGACCGCGGTGGCGACCGCGGCGACCGCCGTGGCAAGGGCGACGAGCAGCAGGGCGGCGGCCAGCAGCGCGGTCAGCAGACCCAGCAGCAGAGCCGTCAGGACCGCAACTCCGGCCCGCAGGACGACGACGACTTCGACGGCGGCCGCCGTGGCCGCCGTGGCCGCTACCGTGACCGCCGCGGCCGTCGCGGGCGCGACGAGATCGGCACCGCCGAGCCGCAGCTCGCCGACGACGACGTCCTGATCCCCGTCGCGGGCATCCTGGACATCCTCGACAACTACGCGTTCATCCGGACCTCCGGCTACCTGCCCGGCCCGAACGACGTGTACGTCTCCCTCGCCCAGGTCCGCAAGAACGGCCTGCGCAAGGGCGACCACATCACCGGCGCGGTCCGCCAGCCCAAGGAGGGCGAGCGCCGCGAGAAGTTCAACGCGCTGGTGCGCCTGGACTCCGTCAACGGCATGGCGCCCGAACACGGCCGCGGCCGCCCGGAGTTCAACAAGCTGACCCCGCTCTACCCGCAGGACCGCCTCCGTCTGGAGACGGACCCGGGCGTGCTGACCACGCGGATCATCGACCTCGTGTCGCCGATCGGCAAGGGCCAGCGCGGTCTGATCGTGGCCCCGCCGAAGACCGGCAAGACCATGATCATGCAGGCGATCGCCAACGCGATCACGCACAACAACCCCGAGTGCCACCTGATGGTCGTCCTGGTCGACGAGCGTCCGGAAGAGGTCACCGACATGCAGCGGTCGGTGAAGGGCGAGGTCATCTCCTCGACCTTCGACCGCCCGGCCGAGGACCACACCACGGTCGCCGAGCTGGCCATCGAGCGCGCCAAGCGCCTGGTGGAGCTGGGCCACGACGTGGTCGTGCTGCTCGACTCGATCACGCGTCTGGGCCGTGCGTACAACCTCGCCGCCCCGGCCTCCGGCCGCATCCTGTCCGGTGGTGTCGACTCGACGGCCCTGTACCCGCCGAAGCGCTTCTTCGGTGCGGCCCGCAACATCGAGGACGGCGGCTCGCTGACCATCCTCGCCACCGCCCTGGTGGACACCGGGTCCCGCATGGACGAGGTGATCTTCGAGGAGTTCAAGGGCACCGGCAACATGGAGCTCAAGCTCGACCGGAAGCTCGCCGACAAGCGCATCTTCCCCGCGGTGGACGTCGACGCGTCCGGTACCCGCAAGGAGGAGATCCTGCTCGGTGCCGAGGAGCTGGGCATCGTATGGAAGCTGCGCCGGGTGCTGCACGCGCTCGACCAGCAGCAGGCGATCGAGCTGCTCCTCGACAAGATGAAGCAGACCAAGTCGAACGCCGAGTTCCTGATGCAGATCCAGAAGACGACGCCGTCGCCGGGCAACAACGACTGACGTCGCCCCGTACGCCGTAGAAGGGCCGCTCCCGATGCCGGGGGCGGCCCTTCGCGTTGTCGGTGGGCGTTGTTACGATCACGCCCTTCGGTCGGCCGTTCGGGCGCACCGATCCTGCACTTCTGATCCCGAGGGGGGACACGAGTGGGTACACGTATGTCCGGGGGCCGGCACAGACGCCGGATACGTCTCGTCCTGCCGGTCGTGGCGGCCACGCTCGCCGCGACCGTCGGCGGATTGCTCCTGACGTCGTCGGCCGACGCGGCCCCGGCGGTCCCGACGCCGGTGCGGAGCACGCCGTCGGCCGCCCAACTGGACGCGCGGCTGTCGACGGCCCTCGCCGGCGACGACATCGCGGGGGAGACGTCCTCGAAGGCGTCCCTGAGCGCGAGCACGGGGTCCGCCACCGTCGACCCGAAGGTCATCGGCGGTTCGACGACCACCATCACCAACGCGCCCTGGATGGCGCAGCTCTGGTACGGCGACGACCGCGGCACCAGCACCACCGCCGACGACATCGGCTTCTTCTGCGGCGGCGCCGTGGTCGCGCCGACGAAGATCCTCACCGCCGCGCACTGCGTCAAGGGCTACAACTGGAAGGCCCACGGCGTCGTCGTCACCGGCACCGCGCAGCTCCCGTCGGAGGACGCGGGCGGCGACGTCGACCTGCACGGCGGCACCGTGAGCGGTGTCTGGCGGCAGTGGAACTACCCGTCGTACAACGCCGCCACCATCGACAACGACATCGCGCTGCTGACCCTGCCGAACCCGGTCAAGGCGAAGCCGATCCCGATGACGACGGCCGGTGACACCGCCTCGTACGCGGCGAACACCGCGGCGAAGGTCTACGGCTGGGGACGCACCACGTCCACGAACGAGAACATCTCCGACGTGCTGAAGACGGCCACCCTGCCGATCCAGTCCAACGCGACCTGCTCGGGCTTCTATGAGGCGGACTTCATCGCGGGGCACATGGTGTGCGCGGGCACCCCGGCCTCCGGCTCGGACACCGGCACCACCTCGGCCTGCAACGGCGACTCCGGCGGCCCGCTGGTGGTCGGCGGCAAGATCGTGGGTGTCGTCTCCTGGGGTGTCAGGGACTGCGTGAAGCAGGGCGCGTACAGCGTCTTCACCAAGGTCACCACGTACGTCGGCGCGACCTACCCGCGGATCGACGACACCGAGATCACCGGTGACAACTACGCCGACGTGTGGGTGCGCAACTCCTCCACCAAGACCGGCTACCACCTGCCCTCCAAGGGCGGTTCGCTCGGTTCCCGGGCGTCCTGGGGCTCGTACTCGGCCTGGAACCTGGTGGTGCAGGCCGACCTCAACCGGGACGGCTACCAGGACCTGATCCAGCGCCGCACCTCCGACGGTGACGTCTACTGGCGGCACTACGTGCCGTCCACCGACAGCTGGGTGAGCAACCTGCTGGCCGACAACTGGAAGACCCGCCGGGCGATCGTCGCCCCCGGTGACGTCACCGGCGACACCCTGCCGGACGTCGTGTCCGTCGACTCCGCGGGTGTGGTGTGGATCTACCCGGGCAAGGGCGACGGGAAGCTGGGGAGCCGGATCCAGGCCGCCACCAACTGGACGCAGTACGACATCGTGCGCGGCCACGGCGACTTCAACGGCGACGGCCGTGCCGACCTGATCGTCCGCAACAAGAGCACCGGCGCCGTCTACCTCTACCGGGGCACCGGCAAGGCCGGCACGGGCGCCTTCGCGGCCCGTCTCAAGGTCGCCACGTGGCCCACCACGACGTACAACGTCTTCGACACCGTCGGGGACGTCAACGGCGACGGCAAGGCCGATCTGCTGACCCGTACGCCGGGCGGCACGCTGTACCTCTACAAGGGCACCGGCAAGAACACCAGCGCGATCTTCGCCACACGCGTGTCGCTCGGTACCGGTTTCAAGACGTACGACCTGTTCGGCTGATTTCGGCCCTTTACGCAGGTGAGCCGGGTCCGCCCGGCCCTCTGGAAACGCTCCGTGATCGAATCCTCGCGATTCGGTCACGGAGCGTCGTGCAACCGCCGTTCGAGTTTCCCCGTCTGACCAGGCGGAGTGACGATGGTGAGGTTCGCACGAGAACAGAGGAGCACATGACCGCCGAGAGCACACCGGAGCCCGGCATACCGGGGGAGGCCGACAGCGGCCCGCGCCACCGCCGGGAGCGGGGCAGGCGCAAGGGACTGCTGGTGATGGCCTGGACGGCCGCGGGGATCGTGATCCTCGGCGGCACCGGCGCCGGCTATCTGTACTTCAAGCTCAACGGCAACATCAGAAGCGTCGACATCAATCAGGCGCTCGGCACCGACCGGCCCGACAAGGCGGACAACGGCTCCGAGAACATCCTGGTCCTGGGCTCGGACACCCGCTCCGGCGCCAACAAGAAGCTCGGCGGCGGCACCGACGACGGCAGCGCCCGCTCCGACACCGCGATGATCGTCCACGTCTACGAGGGCCACAAGAAGGCCAGCGTGGTCTCCGTCCCGCGCGACACCCTGATCGACCGCCCCGAGTGCACCGACACCCAGGGCGTCACCCATGACGCGGCACGCGGCGTGATGTTCAACTCGGCCTACTCCACGGGCGGCGCCGCCTGCGCGGTGAAGACCGTCGAGTCGATGAGCGGCATCCGGATGGACCACTACCTCGAGGTCGACTTCGCGGGCTTCGAGAAGCTCATCGACGAACTCGGCGGCGTCGAGGTCACCACCACCAAGGCCATCGACGACCCCGACAGCCATCTCGAGCTGACGGCCGGCACCCACACCCTCACCGGCGAGCAGGCCCTCGGCCTGGTCCGCACCCGGCACGGCGTCGGCGACGGCTCCGACCTCGGCCGCATCCAGCTCCAGCAGGCGTTCATCAAGGCGCTCGTCGAGCAGGTCCGCGAGGTCGGCCTGTTCACCAGCCCGAAGAAGCTGTACGACCTCGCCGACACCGCCACCAAGGCGGTCACCACCGACTCCGACCTCGGCTCGGTGAAGACCCTGATGTCCTGGGCGTCAGGACTCAAGGGCATCAAGGCGTCGAACATGCACATGGTCACCCTGCCGGTCCGCTACGACCCCGCCGACCCCAACCGGGTCGTCGTCTCGGAGACCAAGGCGGAGCAGGTCTGGACGGCCCTCAAGAACGACCGGCCGATCCCGAGGGAGGCCACCGAGGGCAACGCCACGGGCGAGGCGGACGGCGTCGTCACCGCGTCGTAGAGACCGCGGGACGGGCCGCGGGACGGATCGGGGACGGACCGCGGGAATAGATCACCCCGCACCCCGGTTTTGGGGGATGGCGCCAGTCCTGGCAGACTGGTACGTCGGCTCCGGTTCACGCTCCCGTATCCCGCGGCGGCGACCCGGCGCCCTCCCGAAACTAGGAGACACCTTGAAGCGCGACATCCACCCCGAGTACGTCGAGACGCAGGTGAGCTGCACCTGCGGCGCGTCGTTCACCACCCGCAGCACGATCGACAGCGGCACCATCCGCGCCGACGTCTGCTCCGAGTGCCACCCGTTCTACACGGGCAAGCAGAAGATCCTCGACACCGGTGGCCGTGTGGCCCGCTTCGAGGCCCGCTTCGGCAAGGCTGCCGCCGGCTCCTCGAAGTAGCGAGCCCCTTTTCGCCGGTCCACGGCCGTGCCCCTGCGGGGTGCGCCGGGACCGGCGTTTTTGGTCGCCCGCCTTCCCCTTCCCGCGCGGCAACACGCGCACGCCAGCAGTACAGGAGCCCAAGATGTTCGAGGCCGTCGAAGACCTCCTCGGTGAACACGCCGATCTGGAGAAGAAGCTCGCCGACCCGTCGGTCTTCGCCGACCAGGCCAACGCGCGCAAGCTCAACAAGCGGTACGCCGAGCTGACCCCGATCGTCGCCACCTACCGCTCCTGGAAGCAGACCGGCGACGACATCGAGACCGCCCGCGAGTTCGCCGCCGACGACCCCGACTTCGCCGCCGAGGTCAAGGTGCTCGACCGGCAGCGCGAGGAACTCACGGAGAAGCTGCGCCTCCTCCTCGTCCCGCGCGACCCGAGCGACGACAAGGACGTCATCCTGGAGATCAAGGCGGGCGCGGGCGGCGACGAGTCGGCCCTGTTCGCCGGCGACCTGCTGCGCATGTACCTGCGCTACGCCGAGCGCGTCGGCTGGAAGACCGAGATCATCGACGCCACCGAGTCCGAGCTGGGCGGCTACAAGGACGTCCAGGTCGCCGTGAAGACCAAGGGCGGCCAGGGCGCCACCGAGCCCGGCCAGGGCGTGTGGGCGCGGATGAAGTACGAGGGCGGGGTGCACCGGGTGCAGCGCGTCCCGGCGACCGAGTCGCAGGGCCGCATCCACACCTCCGCCGCCGGTGTCCTCGTCACGCCCGAGGCGGAGGAGGTCGACGTCGAGATCAACCCGAACGACCTCCGCATCGACGTCTACCGGTCCTCCGGGCCCGGCGGACAGTCCGTGAACACCACCGACTCCGCCGTGCGCATCACGCACATTCCCACCGGAGTCGTCGCTTCCTGCCAGAACGAGAAGAGCCAGCTTCAGAACAAGGAGCAGGCGATGCGTATCCTGCGCTCCAGGCTGCTCGCGGCGGCGCAGGAGGAGGCGGAGCGGGAGGCCGCCGACGCCCGCCGCAGCCAGGTCCGCACCGTCGACCGCTCCGAGAAGATCCGTACCTACAACTTCCCGGAGAACCGCATCTCGGACCACCGCGTCGGCTTCAAGGCGTACAACCTGGACCAGGTCCTGGACGGCGACCTCGACGCGGTGATCCAGGCATGCGTCGACGCGGACTCGGCCGCGAAGCTCGCAGCCGCGTAAGGCTGTGCACGCTCGAGTACGACACGGAGGACTTGCGTGAACCTGCTGCTCGCAGAGGTGGCCCAGGCCACCCAGCGGCTGGCCGACGCCGGCGTGCCCTCGCCGCGCAACGACGCGGAGGAGCTGGCCGCGTTCGTGCACGGCGTGAAGCGCGGTGAACTCCACTCCGTGAAGGACTCCGACTTCGACGCCCGGTACTGGGAGGTCATCGCCCGGCGCGAGCAGCGCGAGCCGCTCCAGCACATCACCGGGCGGGCCTACTTCCGGTACCTGGAGCTCCAGGTCGGCCCCGGAGTCTTCGTGCCGCGCCCCGAGACCGAGTCGGTCGTCGGCTGGGCCATAGACGCGGTCCGCGCCATGGACGTCGTCGAGCCGTGCATCGTCGACCTGTGCACCGGCTCCGGCGCCATCGCGCTCGCCCTCGCCCAGGAGGTGCCGCGCTCGCGCGTGCACGCCGTGGAGCTGTCCGAGGACGCCCTGGTGTGGACCCGCAAGAACATGCAGGGCTCCAGGGTCGACCTGCGGCAGGGCAACGCCCTGGACGCCTTCCGGGACCTCGACGGCCAGGTCGACCTGGTCGTCTCCAACCCGCCGTACATCCCGCTCACCGAATGGGAGTACGTCGCTCCCGAGGCGCGGGACTACGACCCCGAGCTGGCCCTGTTCTCCGGCGAGGACGGCCTGGACCTGATCCGGGGCCTGGAACGCACCGCGCACCGGCTGCTGCGCCCCGGCGGTGTCGTCGTCGTCGAGCACGCCGACACCCAGGGCGGCCAGGTGCCGTGGATCTTCACCGAGGAGCGGGGCTGGGCCGACGCGGCCGACCACCCGGACCTCAACAACCGCCCCCGCTTCGCGACCGCCCGCCGGGCCATGCCGTGAACCCCCGGGCGCACACCCCCCAGACTTCCGTCCAGCAGTACGTGCACGAGGAGGCCCGCTAGACATGGCTCGGCGATACGACACCAACGACGCGACCGACCGTGTGACCGGTCTGCGCGAGGCCGCGTCCGCCGTCCGCCGTGGCGAGCTCGTGGTCCTCCCGACCGACACGGTGTACGGCATCGGCGCCGACGCGTTCACCAAGGAGGCCGTCGGCGATCTGCTGGAGGCCAAGGGCCGCGGCCGCAACATGCCCACGCCCGTCCTCATCGGCTCCCCGAACACGCTGCACGGCCTCGTCACGGACTTCTCCGAGCTGGCCTGGGAGCTGGTCGACGCCTTCTGGCCGGGCGCGCTCACGCTCGTCGCCCGGCACCAGCCGTCCCTCCAGTGGGACCTGGGCGACACCCGGGGCACGGTCGCCGTGCGCATGCCGCTGCACCCGGTCGCCATCGAGCTGCTCACCGAGGTCGGCCCGATGGCCGTCTCCTCCGCCAACCTCACCGGCCACCCGGCGCCGGAGAACTGCGACTTTGCCCAGGAGATGCTCGGCGACTCCGTCTCCGTCTACCTCGACGGCGGCCCCACCCCCGGCAACGTGCCGTCCTCGATCGTCGACGTCAGCCGCGAGGTGCCGGTGCTGCTGCGGGCGGGGGCGATCTCGGCGGACGAGCTGAGGAAGGTCGTACCCGACCTCGAGGTGGCGAATTGACAGCCCCTGACGCGGGGCGTGGCATAGGCAACGGGGAGCGCGCCGCGGAGATCACGACGACCTTCGTCGGACTGCCGCGCGACACCTTCCGCATCCTCCACGTCAGCACCGGCAACGTCTGCCGCTCGCCCATCACCGAGCGGCTGACCCGGCATTTCGTGTCGCAGCGGCTCGGGGTGCTGGGCGGCGGGCTGATCGTGGAGAGCGCGGGCACCTGGGGCCACGAGGGCGCGCCGATGGAGTCCAACGCGGAGACCGTGCTGGCCGACTTCGGCGCGGACGCCTCCGGCTTCACCGGGCGTGAGCTGCTCGACGAGCACGTCATCATGGCCGACCTGGTGCTGACCGCGACCCGCGACCACCGTGCCCAGGTCATCTCCATGGGGCACTCGGCGGGGCTGCGCACCTTCACGCTGAAGGAGTTCACCCGGCTGGTCAACGCGATCGACCCCGCGACGCTGCCGCCGCTGGAGGAGGGTGTCGTACGGCGGGCCCGGGCGCTGGTGCGGGCCGCGGCGGCGCTGCGGGGCTGGCTCCTCGCGCCGACGCTGGAGGCGGACGAGGTGTACGACCCGTACGGGGCGCCCCTGCCGTTCTTCCGCTCGATCGGGGACGAGATACATCAGGCGCTGGATCCGGTGGTGACGGCGCTGACGGGGGTTCCGGCGCGGATGTGACCCGGGGGCGGGGCCGCCCCTGCCGGAGGTGGGGCGCGGTGGGGCTGCGGCGGGCCTACATTGGACGTACGTCATTGTCGGCGCCTCGGAGTCCACCATGTCGGTCGTTCCCGTTCACGAGGCCGATGTTCTGCGTGGGCAGGACCCCGAGCTGGCGGAGATCCTGGACGGGGAGCGGGAGCGCCAGGCGACGTCGCTCCAGTTGATCGCCGCCGAGAACTTCACCTCGCCCGCCGTGCTGGCCGCGCTGGGCTCACCGCTGGCCAACAAGTACGCGGAGGGCTATCCGGGCGCCCGGCACCACGGCGGCTGTGAACTGGTCGACGTCGCCGAGCGGCTCGCCGTGGACCGCGCCAAGGCCCTCTTCGGGGCCGGCCACGCCAACGTACAGGCGCATTCCGGCTCGTCGGCCGTGCTGGCGGCGTACGCGGCGCTGCTGCGGCCCGGGGACACCGTCCTCGCCCTCGGGCTGCCCTACGGCGGGCATCTCACCCACGGGTCGCCGGCGAACTTCTCCGGGCGCTGGTTCGACTTCGTCCCCTACGGGGTGGACGCCGAGACCGGGCTGATCGACTACGAGCAGGTCCGCACCCTGGCCCGTACGCACCGGCCCAAGGCGATCGTGTGCGGTTCCATCGCCTACCCCCGCCATATCGACTACGCCCTCTTCCGGGAGGTCGCCGACGAGGTGGGCGCCCATCTGATCGCCGACGCCGCGCACCCGATCGGCCTGGTGGCCGGGGGAGCGGCGCCCAACCCCGTGCCGTACGCCGATGTCGTGTGCGCCACCACGCACAAGGTGCTGCGGGGTCCGCGCGGCGGGATGCTGCTGTGCGGCGCCGAACTGGCCGAGCGGGTGGACCGGGCCGTCTTCCCCTTCACGCAGGGCGGTGCGCAGATGCACACCGTCGCGGCGAAGGCGGTGGCGTTCGGGGAGGCGGCGACGCCCGCGTTCACCGTGTACGCCCATCAGGTCGTCGCCAACGCCAAGGTGCTCGCGGCCGGGCTCGCGGCCGAGGGGCTCGCCGTGACGACCGGTGGCACGGACACGCATCTGATCACCGCGGATCCGGCGCCGCTGGGTGTCGAGGGGCGGGCCGCGCGCGGGCTGCTGGCGGCCGCCGGGATCGTGCTGGACTGCTGCGCGCTGCCGCACGCCCACGACCGCGGGCTGCGGCTGGGCACGGCGGCGGTGACCACACAGGGGATGCGGGAGGAGGAGATGGCCCGGATCGCGGCGCTGATCGCGGGGGTGCTCAGGAAGGAGACCGAGGTCACGAAGGCGCGGGCCCAGGTGCGGGAACTGACGGGCGCGTTCCCGCCGTATCCCGCCTGAAACGGGGTAGGCGCGCGGGTGGACGCGCCCCCGTGCGCCCGAAGCCACAGCCGCGCGTGCAACCATCGTCGCTACCCGGAAGTCCCCACACATATGCGCCGCGTCGGAGTCGATCGCTAGGGTGTGGGGCTGAGATGGCCAGCGAGATCTGTGGGGAAGCCCGTGCGTGAATACCTGCTGACGCTCTGCATCACGGCCGCGGTGACCTACCTGCTGACAGGGCCGGTACGGAAGTTCGCGATCGTGGCCGGAGCGATGCCGGAGATCAGGGCCCGTGACGTGCACCGGGAACCGACTCCGCGGCTCGGCGGTATCGCCATGTTCTTCGGGCTGTGCGCCGGTCTGCTGGTCGCGGACCACCTCACCAACCTCAACGAGGTCTTCGAGAAGTCCAACGAGCCGCGCGCCCTGCTCTCGGGCGCCGCCCTGATCTGGCTGATCGGCGTCCTGGACGACAAGTTCGAGATCGACGCGCTGATCAAGCTGGGCGGCCAGATGATCGCCGCCGGCGTGATGGTCATGCAGGGTCTGACGATCCTGTGGCTGCCCATCCCGGGCGTCGGCACGGTGGCGCTCACCCAGTGGCAGGGCACCCTGCTGACCGTGGCCCTGGTCGTGATCACCATCAACGCGGTGAACTTCGTGGACGGCCTCGACGGCCTCGCCGCCGGCATGGTGTGCATCGCGTCGGCCGCGTTCTTCATGTACGCCTACCGCATCTGGTACTCGTACGGCATCGAGGCCGCCGCCCCGGCGACGCTGTTCGCGGCGATCCTTATGGGCATGTGCCTGGGCTTCCTGCCGCACAACATGCACCCGGCGCGGATCTTCATGGGCGACTCGGGCTCGATGCTGATCGGGCTGGTGCTGGCGGCGGGCGCGATCTCGGTCACCGGCCAGGTCGACCCGGACCTGATGAACCTCTACACGAACTCCGAGCGCAGCGCGGTCCACCAGATGGTGCCGGTCTACATCCCGCTCGTGATGCCGCTCACGATCATCGCGATCCCGGCCGCCGACCTGATCCTGGCGATCGTCCGCCGGACCTGGCGCGGTCAGTCGCCGTTCGCCGCGGACCGCGGGCATCTGCACCACCGTCTGCTGGAGATCGGCCACTCGCACAGCCGCGCGGTCCTGATCATGTACTTCTGGTCGGGCCTGATCGCCTTCGGCACCCTGGCCTACTCCGTCAACGCGGGCGCCATGTGGATCGTCCTCGGCGTCGTCTTCCTCAGCGCCCTGGGCCTGGTACTCCTCCTCCTGCCCCGCTTCACCCCACGGGCGCCGCGCTGGGCGGAGGCGTTCATTCCCCCGCGCTACCGCCGACGTGGGGCCGTCGTGGAGCCCGAGCCGGCGGCGCCGCCCACGGCTGCCGTCGAGGAAGAGCCCCGCACTCCCGTCGCCGCCGGTGCGATGCGCGCCAATGGGGCCACGGCGCTCAGCGCGCGTACCCGCAGCCGCCCGTAGAACGGGCCGCCGTGACGCTGCCTTCTCGCGGGGCGAGGTTGGCCAAAAGTTCCCTCTGAGGTAATTGAGGCAAAAGGTGAAGGCTGGACCAAGCCTGTGACCAGTGCCCTTCCCTTTCGCTGAATTCGTTCCTCTGGACAGCTCTCCGGCGCACAAGTGCGGAATGAGTCGTACCGGTGGGGAATGGCGGCGTTGTGCCGTGCATATGCGTTTGTGACCGCTGAGCGGGGTGATCTAGGGTTTCGGGCCGAGGCGACGCGTTCATGACCAGGACGCATTACGTCGCCTCTGCTTACCGAAACGGAGGGAACATGCGTAAATTCGTCAGCGGGATCGCGGCGATGGTGGCGCTGAGTGGTTCGCTCGGCGTCTTGGGTGCGACCCAGGCGGTGGCCCAGCCGCAGGCTGCCCAGGCCGCGCAGGCGGTCCAGGCTGCCGACTGCGTCAAGCTGGTCGACACCTACACCAAGAGGTTCAACCGGTACGTCAAGGTGAAGAACTCCTGTGCCCGGACCGCGTGTTTCAGCGTCACGGTGGCCGCCCGCCGGGACCCGGAATTCAGCATCGGCCGGAACAAGACGCAGAGCTTCGCCTATGGCGGAGTTCTGTGGACCGAAGCGAGCGGCGTCAAGAACATCGACTGCTGAAACGCGGCACGAATGAGTGAGGACTGCCACGTCGGCTCGCACCGCGTGTGACGGTCCGGCCCTGTGCCCCGGTGGGAGCCGCTTTCCCGCCGGGGCGCAGGTGTGTCCGGAGGGGCGGCGGATGGCGGCCCGCAAGGTAAGAGTCTGACTAGAGCATTGCCAAATCATGAGGGAACGAACCGGTCCAATATCAGACACATGGGCCGCGTTCCTGCACAGACGCGCGCCTTCACTCTCATGTGTGACAGTGGGCACACCCTCAGGTAAAGACCTCATCAAATAGTTTGTGATACCGTTCACGAGAACTCCCCGGACAGAGCCGAAGGGCCCGAAGTGCGAAGGCCCACCGGTGTGAGGTTCTCTCTCAGCCCGGGACTACGCTCGTCCATGACGACACCCCTGCCCCCCTTGAAAGCGGAGTTGCCGCCATGCCGTCCAACGACGTCCGGATCCTGGCCCAGGCCGCCGTGCCCACAGCCGCCGTCGGCGCTATCGCCGCCGTCGTCAGTGGCGTGGTCGCCGGCGGCGAGGGAGCCCTCGGAGCCGTCGTCGCCACGGTCCTGGTCATCGCGTTCATGGGCCTCGGGATGTACGTCCTGAACCGCACCGCCCGATCGCTGCCGCACCTGTTCCAGGCGATGGGCCTCATGCTCTACGCGGCGCAGATCCTGTTGCTGTTCATCTTCCTCGCCGCGTTCAAGGACACCACGCTCTTCAACCCCCGGGCCTTCGCCATCACGCTCGTCGTCGGCACCCTCGCTTGGATCGCCGCACAGACGCGCGCGCACATGAAGGCCAAGATCCTCTACGTCGAACCCGAATCGGGCTCCACCACGACCTCCTCGAAGGGCGAGAAGCCCGAAAACTCGGGGCACTCGTCGTGAGGGGTAGGGCCGGTATAAAGACGTCTGAGAGATCCTGCTATCGTCCGGTGCCAACTGCGGCATCGCGGGCGCGGGCATCCGAGCTGACGCCTGTTCAATCGCGAGGCGAGATGCCCCCAAGCCGCCCCCACATCCGTAACACCAGTCCAGTGCCGAACCGCGGCCGCGCGCCGCGCCGACACAACGAGGTTGCCGTACCTATGCGCCACGCTGAAGGAGCCCGCGGTGAGTGCTGACCCGACGCAGGTGCTCGCCTTCGAGACCGACTGCCACATCTTCGACGGCTGTGGTTTTCCGGCCCCCGGCCTGCACTCGTTCCTGTTCGAACCCATCTGGGGTGACGGGGACAGCAACTTGTACTTCAACAAGACCATGCTGCTCGCCCTGCTCGGTTCGGTCATCGTCGTCGGCTTCTTCTGGGCCGCCTTCCGCAAGCCGAAGGTCGTGCCCGGCAAGCTCCAGATGGTCGCCGAGGCGGGTTACGACTTCATCCGGCGCGGTGTCGTGTACGAGACCATCGGCAAGAAGGAGGGCGAGAAGTACGTTCCGCTGATCGTCTCGCTGTTCTTCTTCGTCTGGATGATGAACCTCTGGTCGATCATCCCGCTCGCCCAGTTCCCGGTGACGGCGATCATCGCGTACCCCGCCGTACTCGCCCTGATCGTCTACGTCCTGTGGGTCTCGCTGACCTTCAAGCGTCACGGCTTCGTCGGGTTCTTCAAGAACGTCACCGGTTACGACAAGTCGCTCGGTGCGGTGCTGCCGCTCGCGATGCTCATCGAGTTCTTCTCGAACCTGCTGGTGCGCCCCTTCACGCACGCGGTGCGACTCTTCGCGAACATGTTCGCCGGTCACACCCTGCTGCTGCTCTTCACGATCGCGAGCTGGTACCTGCTGAACGGCATCGGCATCGCCTACGCCGGCGTCAGCTTCATCATGACGATCGTGATGACGGCCTTCGAGCTGTTCATCCAGGCGCTGCAGGCGTACGTGTTCGTGCTCCTGACGTGCACCTACATCCAGGGCGCCCTGGCCGAGCACCACTGAGCGCCCTCGTACACCCCTTGATCGTCCGGTGGCCAACCCCCACCGGTCCGTAAAGAAAAGGAAGAACTGGCATGTCCCAGACCCTTGCCGCTGTCACCGGCTCGCTCGGCTCCATCGGTTACGGCCTCGCTGCCATCGGCCCCGGCGTCGGCGTCGGCATCATCTTCGGTAACGGCACGCAGGCTCTCGCCCGCCAGCCCGAGGCGGCCGGCCTGATCCGCGCCAACCAGATCCTGGGCTTCGCCTTCTGTGAGGCGCTCGCCCTGATCGGTCTGGTCATGCCGTTCGTCTACGGCAAGTGATCTAGCGATCCACGACCAGCCGACTAGACGAAAGGCACTGACATGAGCCAGCTGCTCATTCTGGCGGCCGAGGAGACGGAAAACCCCCTCGTCCCGCCGATCCCTGAGCTTGTCATCGGCCTGCTCGCCTTCGTCATCGTCTTCGGCTTCCTCGCCTGGAAGCTCCTCCCGACCATCAACAAGGTTCTGGAAGAGCGTCGCGAGGCCATCGAGGGCGGTATCGAGAAGGCCGAGGCCGCTCAGACCGAGGCACAGAGCGTGCTCGAGCAGTACAAGGCTCAGCTCGCCGAGGCCCGGCACGAGGCCGCTCGTCTGCGCCAGGAGGCGCAGGAGCAGGGTGCGACGCTCATCGCCGAGATGCGCGCCGAGGGCCAGCGGCAGCGCGAGGAGATCGTCGCCGCCGGTCACACCCAGATCGAGGCCGACCGCAAGGCCGCCGCGTCCGCGCTGCGCCAGGACGTCGGCAAGCTCGCCACCGAACTGGCCGGCAAGCTCGTCGGCGAGTCCCTCGAGGACCACGCCCGCCAGAGCCGCGTCATCGACCGCTTCCTCGACGAGCTCGAGGAGAAGGCCGAGGCGTCGCGATGAACGGAGCGAGCCGCGAGGCCCTGGCAGCCGCACGTGAGCGTCTCGACGCGCTGACGGACTCCACGTCCGTGGACGCCGCTCAGCTCGCGGGCGAGCTGGCGGCCGTCACCGCGCTGCTCGACCGCGAGGTGTCGCTGCGTCGGGTCCTCACCGACCCGGCGCAGGCCGGCGAGGCCAAGGCCGAGCTGGTCCAGCGCCTGCTCGCCGGGCAGGTCAGCGGCACCACCGCCGACCTGGTGTCCGGCCTGGTGCGTTCCCGCTGGTCGCAGTCGCGCGACCTGGTGGACGCCCTGGAGGAGCTGGCGAACGTCGCCGACCTCACCGCCGCGCAGCAGACCGGTGCGCTCGACAGCGTCGAGGACGAGCTGTTCCGCTTCGGGCGGATCGTCTCCTCCAACACCGAGCTGCGCGCCGCACTGACCGACCGGAAGGCCACCGCCTCGGCCAAGAGCGAGCTGCTGCGCAGCCTGCTCGGCGGCCGTGCCGACGCGGCCACCGAGCGTCTGGTGACGCGCCTTGTGACCGCGCCGCGAGGACGTAGCCTGGAAGCGGGACTCGAGTCCCTGTCCAAGCTGGCCGCCGAGCGCCGCGACCGGGTCGTGGCCGTGGTCACGTCGGCCGTGCCGCTGAGCGACGCGCAGAAGCGACGCCTGGGCGCCGCCCTGGCGAAGCTCTACGGGCGCCAGATGCACCTCAACCTCGACGTGGACCCCGAGGTCCTCGGCGGGATGCGGGTGCAGGTCGGCGACGAGGTGATCAACGGCTCCCTCGCGGACCGTATCGAGGACGCCGCCCGCCGCATGGCGAGCTAGCAGCAACTCAAGACCGCAGTACGTACACGACGGCCCTGGTTGGGCCGTGCAGAAGAATCCTGGGGGTCGCCCCCAGACCCCCTAAGAAACTTCGGGCCCAACAAGGAGAGCAGGGAACCCAGATGGCGGAGCTCACGATCCGGCCGGAGGAGATCCGGGACGCGCTGGAGAACTTTGTCCAGTCGTACAAGCCGGACGCGGCCTCGCGCGAGGAGGTCGGTACGGTCACCCTTGCCGGCGACGGCATCGCGAAGGTCGAGGGCCTCCCCTCGGCCATGGCCAACGAACTGCTGAAGTTCGAGGACGGCACCCTCGGCCTCGCGCTCAACCTGGAAGAGCGCGAGATCGGCGCCATCGTCCTCGGTGAGTTCAGCGGCATCGAGGAGGGGCAGCCGGTGCAGCGCACCGGTGAGGTGCTCTCCGTGGCCGTCGGCGAGGGCTACCTCGGCCGCGTCGTCGACCCGCTCGGCAACCCGATCGACGGCCTCGGCGAGATCGAGACGTCCGGCCGCCGTGCCCTGGAGCTTCAGGCTCCGGGTGTCATGGCCCGTAAGTCGGTGCACGAGCCGATGGAGACCGGCTACAAGGCCGTCGACGCCATGACCCCGGTCGGCCGCGGTCAGCGTCAGCTCATCATCGGCGACCGCCAGACCGGCAAGACCGCGCTGGCCGTCGACACGATCATCAACCAGCGTGACAACTGGCGCTCCGGCGACGTGAAGAAGCAGGTCCGCTGCGTCTACGTCGCCATCGGCCAGAAGGGCTCGACCATCGCCTCCGTGCGGGGCGCCCTGGAAGAGGCCGGCGCGCTGGAGTACACGACCATCGTCGCCGCCCCGGCGTCCGACCCGGCCGGCTTCAAGTACCTGGCGCCGTACACCGGCTCGGCCATCGGCCAGCAGTGGATGTACGAGGGCAAGCACGTCCTGATCATCTTCGACGACCTGTCGAAGCAGGCCGACGCCTACCGCGCCGTGTCGCTGCTGCTGCGCCGCCCGCCGGGCCGTGAGGCCTACCCCGGTGACGTCTTCTACCTGCACTCCCGTCTGCTGGAGCGCTGCGCGAAGCTCTCCGACGACCTGGGCGCGGGCTCGATGACCGGTCTGCCGATCGTCGAGACGAAGGCCAACGACGTCTCGGCGTTCATCCCGACCAACGTCATCTCCATCACCGACGGCCAGTGCTTCCTGGAGTCGGACCTCTTCAACGCCGGTCAGCGCCCCGCGCTGAACGTCGGTATCTCCGTCTCCCGAGTCGGTGGTTCCGCGCAGCACAAGGCGATGAAGCAGGTCTCCGGCCGACTGCGCCTCGACCTCGCCCAGTACCGCGAGCTGGAGGCGTTCGCCGCCTTCGGTTCCGACCTGGACGCCGCGTCGAAGGCCCAGCTCGAGCGTGGTCAGCGTCTGGTCGAGCTGCTGAAGCAGCCGCAGTACCAGCCGATGCCGACCGAGGACCAGGTCGTCTCCGTGTGGGCCGGTACCACCGGCAAGATGGACGACGTCCCGGTGGCCGACATCCGCCGCTTCGAGAAGGAGCTCCTGGAGTACCTGCACCGCAAGGAGCAGGGCCTCATGACCTCCATCAAGGAGGGCGGCAAGATGTCGGACGACACCCTCACCGCCGTCGCCGACGCGATCGCCGAGTTCAAGAAGCAGTTCGAGACCGCGGACGGCAAGCTTCTCGGCGAGGACGCCCCGTCCGCCGCCAAGTGACGTAAGGAAGGGACCTGACTCATGGGAGCCCAGCTCCGGGTCTACAAGCGTCGCATCCGATCCGTCACCGCGACCAAGAAGATCACCAAGGCGATGGAGATGATCGCCGCCTCGCGTGTCGTCAAGGCGCAGCGCAAGGTGGCGGCCTCCACGCCCTACGCGGCCGAGCTGACGCGCGCGGTCACGGCGGTCGGCACCGGCTCGAACACGCAGCACCCGCTGACCACGCAGGCCGACACGGTCGTGCGGTCCGCGGTGCTGCTGCTGACCAGCGACCGCGGTCTCGCCGGCGCCTTCAACGCCAACGCCATCAAGGCCGCGGAGCAGTTGACGGAGCGCCTCGAGTCCGAGGGCAAGCAGGTCGACACGTACATCGTCGGCCGGCGTGGTCTCGCGCACTACAACTTCCGTGAGCGCAAGGTCGCGGAGTCGTGGTCGGGCTTCACGGACGAGCCGACGTACGCGGACGCCAAGAAGGTCGCGGCCCCGCTGATCGAGGCCATCGAGAAGGACACGGCGGACGGCGGCGTGGACGAGATCCACATCGTCTTCACCGAGTTCGTGTCGATGATGACGCAGTCGGCGCTCGACGACCGTCTGCTGCCGCTCAGCCTCGACGAGGTGGCGGAGGAGTCGGCGACGAAGGGCGAGATCCTTCCGCTGTTCGACTTCGAGCCCTCGGCGGAGGACGTCCTCGACGCGCTTCTGCCGCGCTATGTGGAGAGCCGCGTGTACAACGCGCTTCTCCAGTCGGCAGCCTCGAAGCACGCCGCCACGCGGCGCGCGATGAAGTCGGCGACCGACAACGCCGGAGAGCTGATCGAGACGCTCTCCCGCCTTGCCAACGCGGCCCGCCAGGCCGAAATCACCCAGGAAATCAGCGAGATCGTCGGTGGCTCCGCAGCCCTGGCCGACGCGACCGCGGGGAGTGACAGGTAATGACGACGACAGTTGAGACGGCCGTTGCCACGGGCCGCGTCGCCCGGGTCATCGGCCCGGTCGTCGACGTGGAATTCCCCGTCGACGCCATGCCGGAGATCTACAACGCCCTTCACGTCGAGGTGGCCGACCCGGCCCAGGACGGCGCGAAGAAGACGCTGACCCTGGAGGTCGCCCAGCACCTGGGTGACGGCCTGGTCCGCACCATCTCCATGCAGCCCACCGACGGTCTGGTCCGCCAGGCCCCGGTCACCGACACCGGCACGGGCATCACCGTCCCGGTCGGCGACTTCACCAAGGGCAAGGTGTTCAACACCCTCGGTGAGGTGCTGAACGTCGACGAGAAGTACACGGGCGAGCGCTGGTCCATCCACCGCAAGGCCCCGAACTTCGACGAGCTCGAGTCGAAGACCGAGATGTTCGAGACCGGCGTCAAGGTCATCGACCTGCTGACCCCGTACGTCAAGGGCGGCAAGATCGGTCTGTTCGGTGGTGCCGGCGTCGGCAAGACGGTGCTCATCCAGGAGATGATCTACCGCGTCGCCAACAACCACGACGGTGTCTCCGTGTTCGCCGGTGTCGGTGAGCGCACCCGTGAGGGCAACGACCTCATCGAGGAGATGGCCGAGTCGGGCGTCATCGACAAGACCGCCCTGGTCTTCGGTCAGATGGACGAGCCCCCGGGCACCCGTCTGCGCGTGGCCCTGGCCGGTCTGACCATGGCGGAGTACTTCCGCGATGTGCAGAAGCAGGACGTGCTGTTCTTCATCGACAACATCTTCCGCTTCACGCAGGCCGGTTCCGAGGTCTCGACCCTGCTCGGCCGGATGCCCTCCGCGGTGGGTTACCAGCCGAACCTGGCCGACGAGATGGGTCTCCTCCAGGAGCGCATCACCTCGACCCGTGGTCACTCGATCACCTCGATGCAGGCGATCTACGTCCCCGCGGACGACCTGACCGACCCGGCCCCGGCCACCACCTTCGCCCACCTCGACGCGACGACGGTGCTCTCCCGTCCGATCTCCGAGAAGGGCATCTACCCGGCCGTGGACCCGCTGGACTCCACGTCCCGGATCCTGGACCCCCGCTACATCGCGGCGGACCACTACAACACCGCGATGCGCGTCAAGACGGTCCTCCAGAAGTACAAGGACCTTCAGGACATCATCGCGATCCTCGGTATCGACGAGCTGGGCGAGGAGGACAAGCTCACCGTCCACCGTGC
This sequence comes from Streptomyces antibioticus, assembly GCF_002019855.1. NCBI lineage: Bacteria > Bacillati > Actinomycetota > Actinomycetes > Kitasatosporales > Streptomycetaceae > Streptomyces > Streptomyces antibioticus. The sequence continues at coordinate 5,856,133 of NZ_CM007717.1, forward strand.
CCGTCGCGTCGAGCGCTTCCTGTCCCAGAACACCCACGTCGCCAAGCAGTTCACCGGCGTCGACGGGTCGGACGTCCCGCTGGACGAGTCGATCGCCGCGTTCAACGCGATCATCGACGGCGAGTACGACCACTTCCCGGAGCAGGCGTTCTTCCTGTGCGGTGGCATCGAGGACCTGAAGGCCAACGCCAAGGAGCTGGGCGTCTCCTGATCTCGGAACTCTCCGAGTTCGTGTGTGAGGGGGCGGGCGCGTCCCGCCCCCTTCGCCACGCCCACTAGACTTAGTAACCAACACCCGGCAGATCCGCCGGGTGGTGACCCGAGGAGCCACCTTGGCTGCTGAGCTGCACGTCGCGCTGGTCGCGGCTGACCGAGAGGTCTGGTCCGGCGAGGCCACCCTGGTCGTCGCGCGCACCACGTCCGGCGACATCGGCGTCATGCCCGGTCACCAGCCGCTGCTCGGTGTGCTGGAGTCGGGCCCGGTGACCATCCGTACGAGTGATGGTGGAACGGTCGTCGCCGCGGTGCACGGCGGTTTCATCTCGTTCGCGGACAACAAGCTGTCGCTGCTGGCCGAGATCGCCGAGCTGTCGGACGAGATCGACGTCCAGCGCGCGGAGCGGGAGCTGGAGCGCGCGAAGGCCGAGGGCGACGCCCTCGCCGAGCGCCGCGCGGACGTACGACTGCGTGCGGCGGCGACGCGCTGACCCAGCGCGGAGCCGTATGACGTCACTCAGCCGCGGCCGGCCCGGAGTCCTCCGGGCCGGCCGCGGCTGAGGCAGATCTGGATGTTTTTTCCGTTCCGTTACCTATTTTCGGTACCTAGGAGACGAGGAGGTCGGTGTCGATGGTCCTCGCTCTGACTGTGTGCGGAATCGTCGTGGCCCTGGTGGTGCTCGGGCTGTTCGTCTTCGGTCTGCGCCGCAGACTCATCCAGCGCTCCGGTGGCACCTTCGACTGTTCCCTGCGCTGGGACGTACCCGAGAAACCGGACGCCAGCGGCAAGGGCTGGAGCTACGGCGTCGCCCGCTACAACGGCGACCGCATCGAGTGGTACCGCGTCTTCTCCTACGCCTACCGGCCCCGCAGGGTGCTGGAGCGGGCCTCGATCGAGGTGGCGGGCCGACGGCTCCCGGAGGGCGAGGAGGAACTGGCGCTGCTGTCCGACGCGGTGATCCTCGCCTGTGCCCATCAGGGCACCCGGCTCGAACTGGCGATGAGCGAAGACGCGCTGACCGGATTTCTCGCGTGGCTGGAAGCAGCCCCGCCCGGTCAGCGCGTCAACGTCGCTTAGTGACTCTTCTGGTAACTCTTCGAACTTGCTTACGCGAGGCCGTTGTTGATGGCCGTCACCAGCTCACCGTTTCCGGTGTCACCGCTGAACTCCCAGAAGAACGCGCCGCCGAGGCCCTGGTTCTTGGCCCAGGTCATCTTGCCGGCGATGGTGGCGGGAGTGTCGTAGGACCACCAGTTGTTGCCGCAGTAGGCGTACGCCGTGCCCGCGATGGTGCCGGTGGCGGGGCAGGACGACTTGAGGACCTTGTAGTCCTCGATGCCCGGCTCGTAGGTGCCCGGGGCCGCGCCGGTCGCCGAGCCGCCGGGGGCGGCCTGGGTGACTCCGGTCCAGCCGCGGCCGTAGAAGCCGATGCCGAGCAGGAGCTTGGCGGACGGAACGCCCTTGGACTTGAGCTTGGCGATCGCGTCGGCGGAGTTGAAGCCCGCCTGCGGGATGCCGGAGTACGAGGTCAGCGGCGAGTGCGGGGCGGTGGGGCCCTGCGCGTTGAAGGCGCCGAAGTAGTCGTACGTCATCACGTTGTACCAGTCGAGGTACGCGGAGGCGCCGCCGTAGTCGGCCGCGTCGATCTTGCCGCCGTTGGAGCCGTCGGCGGTGATGGCCGCGGTGACCAGGTAGTTGGAGCCGAACTCGGTGCGCAGCGCCTGGGACAGGTTCTTGAACGCGGCCGGGCCGCTGCTGTCACAGGTCAGACCGCAGGCGTTCGGGTACTCCCAGTCGATGTCGATGCCGTCGAAGACATCGGCCCAGCGGGGGTCCTCCACGACGGCCTTGCAGGACTTCGCGAAGGCGGTCGGGTTGGCCGCCGCCTGGGCGAAGCCGCCGGAGTAGGTCCAGCCGCCGAAGGAGTAGAGCACCTTGATGTGCGGGTACTTGGCCTTGAGCTGGCGGAGCTGGTTGAAGTTGCCGCGCAGCGGCTGGTCCCAGGTGTCGGCGGTGCCGCTGACGGACTGGTCGGCGGTGTACGCCTTGTCGTAGGCGGCGTAGGTGTCGTCGACGACGCACTGGCCGTTCTTGACGTTGCCGAAGGCGTAGTTGATGTGGGTGATCTTCGACGCGGAGCCGGAGGTCACCAGGTTCTTGACGTGGTAGTTGCGGCCGTAGACGCCCCACTCGGTGAAGTAGCCGAGCTTGACCTTGTCGCCGGTGGGCGGCGGGTCGGTGGTGCCGCCGGTGGTGCGCACCGAGACCGCGCCGCTGACCGGACCGGTCTGGTCGGCGGTGTCGCGGGCCTGGACCGAGTAGGAGTAGGTGGTCCCGGCGGTCAGCCCGGTGTTGGTGTACGACGTGGTCGTCACGGTGGCGACCTTGGTGCCGTCGCGCAGCACGTCGTAGTTCTTGATGCCCTTGTCGTCGGTGGCGGCGCTCCAGGAGAGCTTCACCGAGGTGTTGGTGATGTCCGAGGCGGTGGGGGTGCCCGGAGCGGAGGGGGCGGAGTCGCCGGGCACCGTGGTGCCGTCGCAACCGCCGCCGTTGAGCTTGCAGTTGGACGGGGAGCCGCTGCCCGCGCCGTTGAAGCCGAAGGAGACGGAGGCGCCGGGGGCCAGCGTGCCGTTCCAGGACTTGTTCTTGGCGGTCCAGTGGGTGCCGGAGGACGTGACGTCGGCGTCCCAGGCGGAGGTGACGGACGTGCCGGAGGGGAAGTCCCATTCGACGGTCCAGGAGCTGAGGGAGGTGGTGCCGGTGTTCTTCACCGTCCACTTGCCCTCGAAGCCCGTGCCCCAGTCCGACGCCTTGGTGTAGGTGGCGGTGGCGGAGGTGGCGGCCTGGGCGGGGCTCGCGAGGCCGACGAGACCGGCCAGCGGGAGCAACAGGGTCGCGAATCCTGCCGCGGCTCTGTGTCTGAAGCGCATTCTGCGCCTCCTATGGGGAGTTGGGGGGCGTGACTGAGCCTTCACGCCCACAGTGCCGCGAGAATAGAAAGGTCTGGACCACGGGTCAATAGGTCTGGACCACTCTTGTATACGGTTGGACTAGATTCCCAACTCCTGTGCGAGCACCGCCGCTTGCACCCGGCTGCGCAGTTCCAGCTTCCCCAGCAGCCTGCTGACATGGGTCTTCACCGTCGCCTCCGCCATGTCGAGCCGCTCGGCGATGCCCGCGTTGGACAGCCCCTCCCCGAGGCAGGACAGCACCTCGCGCTCGCGCCGGGTGAGGGCGTCGAGGACCGCCGGATCGGCGGCCGGCTCGCGCACCGGGCCCGCCGCGAACTCCGCGATCAGCCGCCGGGTGACGGCCGGGGCGATCAGCCCCTCACCGGCGGCCACGGTCCGCACCGCCGTGATCAGATCCCGTGCCTCGGTGTTCTTCAGCAGGAAACCGGCGGCCCCGGCCCGCAGCGCCCCGAACACGTACTCGTCGAGGTCGAAGGTGGTCAGCACCAGCACGTCGGCGAGGTTCTCCGCGACCACCTTCCGGGTCGCCGCCACCCCGTCGAGGCGCGGCATCTGCACATCCATCAGCACCAGGTCCGGCCGCAGTTCCCGGGCCAGTTCCACCGCCCGCTCACCGTCCGCGGCCTCCCCGACCACCTCGATGTCGGGCGCGCTGCGCAGGATCAGCACCAGCCCCGCGCGCACGGCGGACTGGTCCTCGGCGACCAGGACGCGGACGGTCCGGCTCATGGGCGGTCTCCTTCGGGGTCCTTGCCGTGGCCCGGCTCGGCCTCGGCGAGCGGCAGCGAGGCGTGCACGGTCCACCGGCCGCCGTGCGGACCGGCCGTGAAGGTGCCGCCCAGCAGGGTCGCCCGCTCCCGCATCCCCACCAGGCCCGCCCCGGAGCCGGGGGCGCGCGGCCCGTCCTCGCGCCCGCAGGGGCTGCTGATCTCGACGTCGAGCACCCGGGGGCCGTCGTGCCGGGTGAGGGCGAGGGCGACGGTCACCGGGCCGGGGCGGGCGTGCTTGAGGGCGTTGGTCAGCGACTCCTGGACGATCCGGTAGGCGGCCAGCTCGACGGGGGCGGGAATCCGGCCGGTGCCGGTGCCGGTGCCGGTGCCCGTGCCGAAGCCGGTGTCGATGTCGATGTCGAGGGTGACGTCGAGTCCGTTGGCGCGGGCGCCGTCCACGAGCGCGTCCAGCCCGTCGAGGGTGGGCGCCGCCGCCGGTTCCCGGTCCCCGCCGCCGTCCCGCAGGATCCCGATCAGCCGGCGCATCTCCGCGAGCCCGTCGACGCTGTTCTCCCGGATCACCCCGAGCGCCTCGTGGGAGGTCCGCGGGTCGTCGATGGAGAGCGCGGCCGTGGAGTGAATGGCGATCGCCGACAGGTGGTTGGCGACCATGTCGTGCAACTCCCGTGCCATCCGCGCCCGTTCGGCGACCACCGCCTCGCGGCGGTCCATCTCGGCGAGCAGCGTGGTCTGTTCGGCGTGCAGCCGGGCCGCGATCGCCGCGTCCCGGTGGTCGCGGACGATCAAGCCGGTCGCGGCCGGGCCGAACGCGACGGCGCCGATCACCACCCCGATCAGCAGCGCCTCCGGCACCCGCCACACCGCGTACGGCACCACGGTCCCGGCGACCGTGAGCAGCCCGGTGATCCGGGGGATACGGCGGGCCGAGGCGGGCGGGCCGTACAGGACGGCCGCGTACACCAGGTCGGTGAACATCAGCACCGTGGCCACACTGCCCTGGGTGACGGTGTCCAGGGCCAGCGCCGCGGTGCCGGTCAGCAGCGCGGTGCGCGGGGCCGTCCGGCGCAGCAGTTCGCAGCCGGACATCACCACCAGCGGCGGCAGCACCGCCCAGGCGCCGGGCAGCAGCACGAGCGGTTCGTCGGCGGGGCGCAGGGCCAGGCCGAGCGCCATCAGCACCAGCCCGCCGAGCAGTCCGCCGCACGCCACGTACACGTCGAAGCGGTGGGGGCGGGGGAGTGCTGCGGCCATGTCCTCCATCCAACACGGCGTCCGCCGCGGGCGCCTTCACCCCGGGGACGTTTCCGCGCTGCATCTTTCGATGTACCCCGAGGTCGTCAGCGCCGACGACGAAAGCGGCCCGGGCCGGCGGGAGTCTGGAGGGGTGAGCGAGAGGAGCGAGTCGTGGTCGTCACGTTGATCGTCGCGTGCGAGGTGGCCTTCTGGGTGCTGCTGGCGCTGGGCCTGGCCGTCCGGTACCTGCTGGGCATGCGCCGCACCAGTGCGGTGCTGCTGCTGTGCGAGCCGGTCCTGGAGCTGTTCCTGTTCGCCGTGACGGCGATCGACCTGCGCAACGGCGCCGAGCCGGGCTGGGAACACGGCCTGGCCGCGCTCTACATCGGCTACACCGTGGCCTACGGCCACTACACGATCCGCTGGCTGGACGGCCACGCCGCGCACCGGCTGGCCGGCGGCCCCCCGCCCCCGAAGCCACCGCGCTACGGCGGCGCCCGCGCCCGGCACGAGGGCGCGCTGTGGCTGCGCACCGTGCTGGCGGCCGCCGTCGCCTGCGCCCTGCTCCAGGGCGCCGTCTGGTACGTCGGCGACGGCGACACCTCGTCGCTGCGGTCCTTCCAGTGGGTGGCCCTCAGGGCCGCCGGCATCCACGGCCTGGTGGCGCTGACCTACACGCTCTGGCCGAAGCGGGAGCCGGAGACCGCCGTACGGCGGTGATGCCGTGAGAGGGGCCGGGCTCAGCGCTCCCCGCCCGGCACCCACAGCACGTCCCCGGTCTCCTTGTTGGCCGTGCGGGCGAGGATGAACAGCAGGTCCGACAGCCGGTTGAGGTAGGTCGCGGTGAGCGGGTTCATCACCTCGCCGTGCACCTCCAGGGCGGCCCACGTGGAACGCTCGGCCCGGCGTACGACCGTGCACGCCTGGTGCAGCAGGGCCGCGCCCGGGGTGCCGCCGGGCAGGATGAACGACCGCAGCTTCTCCAGTTCGGCGTTGAACCGGTCGCAGTCCGCCTCCAGCCGGTCGATGTAGAACTGCTCGACCCGCAGCGGCGGGAACTCCGGGTTCTCCGCCACCGGCGTCGACAGGTCCGCGCCCACGTCGAACAGGTCGTTCTGGACCCGGGTGAGGACCGTGACGATCTCCTCGTCCAGGCCCCCCAGCGCGACGGCCGTGCCGATCACCGCGTTCGCCTCGTTGGCGTCCGCGTAGGCGGAGATCCGCAGGTCGGTCTTGGCGACCCGGCTCATGTCCCCGAGCGCGGTGGTGCCCCGGTCGCCGGTCCTGGTGTAGATGCGCGTCAGATTGACCATGCGGCCAATCTAGACGGTCCGACCGGATCCGCTCCGTTCCGTTCGTCACCCGCTCCCGACCCGGCCACGGGCGGACTGAAACGGTCCGAAACCGACTGAATCGGGCGGGATTTGACGACGTGACCGGTGTCTCACCTCATGAGACGTGAGACGCGTTACTAACCGGTCACACAGCGCCTCACGCCCGCTAATCTCCGGCCGAGAGGCCAGACGGAGCGGACCGCTCGGATGCGCCGGATGGTTGACGCCGGTGACATCGGACGCGCGAGCGGGCAGGGCTTCAGAGGCACCGAAACCGCACAGGCCCCACCTGCCTCACCCCTGCGGGTGAATTCGGTATCGGTTCGCTCACAGACGGCAACCTTCGGCTGCTTACCGCAGTCAGAGCATGCAACACCGGACATCACACCGCGGAGCACACAACGCACGCCTAGGGGAGCGCTATGCACATCAGGGGCGACCACGCCGAGCTGGTCGTGGGGGGCCGTCTCGACGTGCGCTGCGCGGCCGACGCCCGGACGACCCTGCACTCGGCCGTCGACGACGGCGTCGGCGACCTGGTGCTCGACCTGTCCGAACTGGACTCCTGGGACGCCACCGGACTCGGCGTCATCATGGGCGTCCACCGCCGCGCCGGCCGCTGCGGCCGGCGCCTGGTGCTGCGCGGCGTCCCTCCGCAGATGCAACGCCTCCTGGTCGCCACCCGGCTGCACCGGATCCTCGCGATCGAGGGCGGCATCGGCGTGGAGTCCCTGCCCCGCGTCTGACCCGCACCCCGCGTGGCCTGCGGTGGAAAAGGTACGGCGGGCGCAATCCTCACCGGACCGTGATGTCTCGGACGGCACGGCCCCCCGGACTGTCGTAGATACTGTGCGAAGGTTTACGGTTCGTCTGCCCGCCGCCCTCAGCCCTCGAGCGGGCACCGGACCAGAAGCGACAGCCCAGTGTGCAGCAAGGCCGGGAGGGGCTACCGCCACACGACGCTTTTGGGGGGCTTGACCCATGGATCCGACGAACCCGGTACCCGAGGACCACGGCCATGACGGCGACGGCCGCGCGTCGCGCCCGCGCCCGTCCAGGGACCCCCTCACGCCCGACTTCGCCCAGCACACGCCGGGCCCGGCCCGCACCGTGCGGATCGTCGCCGGCGAACACCTGCTGACGGTCAACCCCGTCGACGGCAGCGAGATCGAACTCTGCCCGCCGACCGAGGTGCCCGAGCGCCCCGCCAAGCGCACCCCCGAGCAGCGGGCCGAGGCCGAGCGCGCCGCCCGGCCGCCCGCCCCCGCAGGACCCGCCCGGCCCGCCCCGCCCCTGCTGGGCCGCCAGGAGGAGCGCGAGCACCTGGTCCGGCTGCTGGCCCGCGGCCGGACCGTACGCCTCACCGGCCCGGCCGGCTCCGGCCGCACCAGCCTCCTCGACCTCGTCGCCGAGGACTGCGACGACCTCGCCCCCGACGGCGTCGTCCGCCTCTCCGGACTGCACAGCACCGCGGCCGATCTGCTGCTCGACCTCTTCCACACCGTCTACGACGCCGACCGCCACCACCCCGGCACCGACGAACTCCTCGCCCTGGTACGGGAGATCGGCGCGGTCGTCGTCGTCGACGACCTCGGCTTCGGCGGCACCGACCTCGACCGGCTGCTGGACGCCACCCCCGAGTGCGCCTTCCTGCTCGGCGCCACCCCCGACGTCCCCGCCCCCTCCGCCGACGCCGCCGTCGACGAGGTCGCCCTCAGCGGCCTGGACCGCGCGGCCGGCGTCGAGGTCATCGAGCACGCCCTCGGCCGCGACCTCACCGACGAGGAGGAGAACTGGGCCGGCGACCTCTGGTTCGAGTCCGAGGGACTCCCGCTGCGCTTCGTCCAGGCCGGCGCCCTGCTGGCCCAGCGCGACCGGCTGCGCGCCGAGGTCGACGCGGTCGACGCCTTCGGGGTCTTCGAGGACGCCCCGCCCGCGCCCGAGCCCCTCGACTCCGGCGCCGGCGAGGCCGAGGAGATACCGCTGCCCTCCCTCGGCGAGGCCGCCGCGCCCGCCCCGCTGCTCGCCGCCCGGCTGAGCGCCTCCGCCCGCGCCACCCTGCGCTTCGCCGTCGCCCTCGGCGGCGAGGTGCCGCACCAGGCCCATCTGCCCGCACTGGTCGGCGACACCCACGCCGACGCGGCCCTCGGCGAACTCGTCGCCTGCGGACTGGTCTCCCCGGCCGGCACCGGCTACCGGCTCGCCGCCGGCATCAAGACCCAACTGGAGGCCGCCGGCTACGACGACGACGTCTCCGCCCGCGCCGCCACCGCCGCCCGGCACTACGCTTGGTGGGCCGCGCACCCCTCGGTCACCCCCGAGCGGGTCTGCGCCGAGTCCGCCGCCGTCCTCGCCGCGCTCACCCTGGTCGGCCCCGTCACCACCCCGCCCGCCGAGGGCGAGGAGGCCACCGCCGTCCAGCTCGCCCGCGCCGCCGCCCCCGCCTTCGCCGCCGGGCTCCGCTGGAGCGCCTGGGACATCACCCTGCGCGAGGGCGCCGAGGCCGCCCGGCTCGCCGGGGAGTCAGCCGACCGCGCCTACTTCCACCACGAGATGGGCGTCCTCGCGCTCTGCGGCGGCGACCTCGACCGGGCCCGCTCCGAACTGGAGGCCTCGCTCGCCCTGCGCGGCACCCTCACCGACAAGCGCGGCACCGTCGCGGGCCGCCGCGCCCTCGCCCTGGTCGCCGACGCCTCGGGCGACATCCCGGGCCTCGTCCCCGCGGGCACCGGCGAGGAGGCTCCCGAGGCCCGCCCCGAGGAGCCGGTGTCCCCGCCGCGCGGCGTCCAGGCGATGCTCCCGGCCGTCTACGCGCCGGAGGCCGAGACCCTCGTCCACCGCCCGGTGCCCCCGGCCGCGGCCCCGGCCCGCCGGTCGTACGCCGCCGGTCTCAAGGGCCTCGCCCGGCGCAACCTGGTCGCGGCCGGCGCGGGCGCGCTCCTGGTCGCCGTGCTCGGCACGGTCGTGACGCTCGGCGCCACCTCCAACAACGACGCGAACGATCCCTCCGAGCGGGTCGGCGTCAACCCGTCCGCCGGCAGCGACCTCGGCGACGGCGGCCTCGACTCGGACATCCCGGGCGACGGCACCGCCACCGGCGACACGGGCACGGCGACCAGCCGGCCGACGGACCCGGGCCCTGACGGGACGATGGGGACGTCGGACGATCCGACACCCACGGTGTCCCCCTCCGCCTCGACGGAAACCGGCGGCACACCCGGGACCGGCACCGGCGGCTCCAGCGGCTCCCCGCGGCCGTCGTCGTCCAGCTCGTCGTCGCGCCCGACGACGACGCCCTCGCAGCGGCCCACCACGCCGACGCAGCAGCCGACGACGCCCACCGAGAACCCGACGACCCCGACGGACACCCCGTCGGAGTCGGAGAGCACGGACCCGGCGACCGAGACCTCGGCCAGTGGCACGACCTCCGGCACCCCCGTCTCCCCGAGCGTCGCCGACGCGTCCTCCGGCGAGTCCACCCCGGACACGGTGATCTGAGGAGCCCCCGCACAGCACCGAGGGCCGGTTCCCCACCCGGGGACCCGGCCCTCACCGTCGTACGAGCGTCGTACGAACGCCGTACCCGAGGTCAGAACAGGCGCAGCTTGTCGTCCTCGATGCCGCGCAGCGCGTCGTAGTCCAGGACCTGGCAGCCGATGCCGCGGTCGGTGGCCAGGACGCGGGCCTGGGGCTTGATCTCCTGCGCGGCGAAGACCCCGCGGACCGGCGCGAGGTGCGGATCGCGGTTCAGCAGCTCCAGATAGCGGGTGAGCTGCTCGACGCCGTCGATCTCGCCGCGCCGCTTGATCTCGACCGCCACGGTCTGCCCCTCGGCGTCCCGGCACAGGATGTCCACCGGCCCGATGGCGGTCATGTACTCGCGCCGGATCAGGGTGTAGCCCTCGCCGAGGGTCTCGATGCGGTCGGCGAGCAGCTCTTGGAGGTGCGCTTCCACGCCGTCCTTGATCAGGCCGGGATCGACGCCCAGTTCGTGCGAGGAGTCGTGCAGGATCTCCTCCATCGTGATGATGAGCTTCTCGCCCCCCTTGTTGACGACGGTCCAGACGCCGTCCTCGTCGCCCGTGCCCTCCTTCAGCGTGCAGGGCGGCGACATCCAGTTCAGGGGCTTGTAGGCCCGGTCGTCCGCGTGGATCGAGACACTGCCGTCCGCCTTGACCAGGATCAGACGGGGCGCGGAGGGGAGATGGGCGGTGAGCCGGCCGGCGTAGTCGACGGAGCACCGGGCGATGACGAGACGCATGGTCGGCAACGCTATCCGACGCCTCGCACCGCACGCGATTCGCCCGACCCGCTCCGGCCCCCACCCGTCACCCGGGCCCCTTGTGCCCCGCCCCTTTTGATCGGGAAAACCGCTGTTCGGACCTGGCCGATTGTGCGCCTACCGGGAGTTCCCTATGTGCCCATTCTCCTGGTGCCGCCACCGACCGTTGCCTACCGTAGTAAACGGGAGGTCGCGATGCGTGTACTCAGCGTGTGCGGTACTTCGTCATGCCGAACTCCCTTTCCCTGTCCGGCAACCCCCTGTTCCACCGGGGGTGCGAGAGGAGTACCCATGTCGCTCGACGTCTCACCGGCCCTACTCGAACAGGCCGAGCGAGGCGAGGTCGACGAAGCTGAATTCGTCGACTGCGTCCGGACCTCCCTGCCCTACGCATGGGAGATGATCAGCTCCCTGGTGGCCGAGCTGAAGGTGGACGGCGGAGCCTTCGCCGACAACCAGACGCCACCGCCGAACGAGCAGGCACGCGGGCAGTTGCTGCGAGCGCTGGCGAGTGACGCCATTCGCGGTGCGCTCCAGCGGCACTTCGGTGTGCGGCTCGCCTTCCAGAACTGCCATCGGGTGGCGGTGTTCCCGGTGGACCCGTCGGTCGACGACAAGCTGGCCCGCTTCACCTCGGTCCGCAGCCAAGTGCTCAACCAGTCACCGGAGTTCCGGGACTGCTGAGGCAGCAGTGTGAGCCTGTCGCTTGCCGCTCCTCACGCGGGAGGTGCCATCAGTACGGGAGCGGCAAGCTCCCCGGTGTGCCGGGCCGTTCAGCGGAGGTGGGGGAGCACCTCCGCGCCCAGTCGCCGGACGTTCTCCTCCGTGGCCGCCAGATCGCCCGAGCCCTCGACGAGCAGGGCGAAGCGCGAGATGCCGGTGCGCTCGCCGGTCGCCGCGAGGCGGTCGGCGCACAGCCGGGGGGTGCCCACCGGGTGCAGCCCGCAGAGGAGTTCGGTGTACGCCACCGGGTCCCGCATCGAGCGGGCCCGGCCGTCCACCGTCACATGGGCGTCGAGCCCTTGTTTCAGCCAGCCCGGCATCGCCTTGACCAGGGTCTCGACGGCGTCCGTGCGCCGGTCGGCGATCTGGCAGACGCCCGCCGAGACATGCGCGGCGGCCCGGATCTCGTCCTCGGAGCGGCCGGCCGCGCGCGCGTGGCGGCGCCACAGGGCGACCATCTCGGCCTTCTCCTCGTCCCCCACGTGCATGCCCAGCAGCATCGGCAGCCCGCGCTCGGCCGCCAGCCGCACGGTCGACGGCGAGGTGCACGCCACCACGACCTCGGGGCCCTCGGTGTCCGTCAGCGCCTCCGAGGGGCGCGGTACGACGGGGACCTCGCGGAACCGGAACCGCTCGCCGTCGGCCCCGACCGAGGGCTCGCGCAGCCAGCGCACCAGCAGATCGAGTGATTCCGGGAACCCCTGCTCGTACGCCGCGAGGCCGGAGCCGAACACCTCCAGGTCGACCCAGGGCCCGCCGCGCCCCACGCCCAGCGAGAAGCGGCCGCCGCTGGTGAGGTGCAGCAGCGCCGCCTGCTCGCCGAGGGCGACGGGATGGACGGTGGGCAGCACGCTGACCGCGGTGCCGACCCGGATCCGGTGGGTGCGGCCCAGCAGTAACGCGGCGAGCGTCACCGCCGACGGGCAGGTGCCGTACGGCACGAAGTGGTGCTCGGCCAGCCAGACCGAGTCGAGACCCGCTTCCTCGGCGACCTCGGCGGAGCGGACCGCGCGGTGCAGCGCCTCCCCCTGGCCCTGCCCGGGGAACTGGGCACCCAACACGAAACTACCAACGCGCATGGACTTTCCTGCTTCCTTGGCTCCGACGCGGAGCTCCCCCACTCGGCATAACCGTCTGACACGTGCCGAGGACACGGCCTGGCGGAGAGATTTGCCGATTGTCTGGAGAATGGGGGGTCAGGGAGGGCGACTTGTGGGGATCGGTGACGTACGGGTGCCCTCGTTCGCGCCGCGTAGGCTGGACACGAACCCTGCTTCCTGTATAGCCCCGTGAGGTGTCCTGTGTCCCCGCGTCGTAACCGAGCCAAGGGTGCCGGCTCAGCGGACTCGTCCGGCCGGAGCGCCGAGGACGACCGCGCGAGCCGCTACGGCGGCTGGCAGTCCTCGGCGACCTGGCGCGGCGAGGAGTGGAGCGTACGGCACGTGGCGGGCGCGAGCGCGCAGGGGAAGTCGTACCGGTGCCCGGGCTGTGACCAGATGATCCCGGACGGCGTCCCGCACGTGGTCGCCTGGCCCGAGCACGCGGGGGTCGACGACCGCCGGCACTGGCACAAGGCGTGCTGGAACGCGCGAGACCGCCGCGACCCGGGGGTGCGGCGGTCTCGTAACGCGCCTCGTTTCTGAGGCTGTTGCGTGTCCCGCTGTCGGACGGCGGTCCGTCCGCGGCGTGTTACACGTCGCGCTTCTCCAGCAGGCTGAAGGCGGCGGCGAAGGCGACGGCCGTCACCCCGAGCGCGATCCACAGCGGGTCCCAGCCCGAAGGGCCGGACTCGGTGAGGGAGTTGGAGTAGAAGACGCTGAGCTGGTTCGGGATCGAGTACTCGAACAGGGCCTGGCGCAGGTCCTCCAGCGAGGACGAGAACATGAACAGCGCGATCACCAGCGGGGCCAGCACCAGGGCGATCATGATGGTGATGGCGCCGGCCGAGTGCCGGATGACCGAGCCGACGGCGAGCGACAGCAGGCCGAGCAGCGCCATGTAGAGGGACACCCCGACGGTGCCCTTGAGCCACTCGCCGGCGGACGGCTCGCGCGCGTCGGTGAAGAGCGCCACGTCCACCATGGCGATGATCCCGGCCGAGACCAGCGTCACCACGAAGGCGACCGAGAAGAACACGATCCCCTTCGCCGCGAGCACCCGGCCGCGCGACGGGCACGCCACCATCGTGGTGCGGATCATGCCGGTGCCGTACTCGGAGGCCGTCGTCATCACGCCGAGCGTGATCAGGCACATGCTGCCGAGCAGCAGTCCGAAGAAGCCGAAGGACAGCGGGTTCTCGCCCGAGAGGTCGCCCTCGGTGGTGTTCGCGGCGACCAGCAGGGAGGTCAGCAGGCCGATGCCGACGACCAGCAGGACGAACACGCCGAGCGTCCACATCGTGGAGCGCACCGAGCGGATCTTCGTCCACTCCGAGGCGAGCGCGTGCCCGAGGTGGGTGCGCACGACCGGGATCGGCGAGGTGTAGCCGGGGTGGCCGCCGGGGGCGGCGTACCCGGGTCCGGGCTGCCCTGCCTGCCAGGCGGGCGCGGCGGCCTGCGGCGCGGGGTGCTGCGGGGTGCTCATCGGGCGTCCTCGGGCTGGGTGGTCGGGGCGGCGGGGGCCGGGGCGGACGGGGTGGCGGGCGCGGCCGGCGCCTTGTCGAACGAGGGCGCGGCGGCGGGCGGGGTCTGCGGGGCGGCCGCGGGGGCCGCCAGCGGCTGGGCCGGGGCCTGAGGCGCCTGCGGGGCCGCCTGGGCGTACGGGTTGGCGTCGGCGGCCGAGGGCGCGCCCGGGGCGCCGTACGCCCCCTGCGGGGCCGTGGGGGCGCCCGGGGCCTGGGGAGCGCCGTAGGCGCCCGCGGCGGGCCCCTGGCCCGGCTGCGGGGGCGCGTAGCCCGTCTGCGGGGGCGGCGGGGCGTACCAGCCCGGCTGGCCCTGTCCCGGCACCGGCATCGGCGGCTGGGCGCCCGGCGGCAGCGGCTGCTGGAGCCCGGCCTTCTGGTCGACGGTGGAGCGGTAGTCCACGGCGCCCTGCGTCATCCGCATGTACGCCTCCTCCAGCGACGCCTGGTGCGGCGACAGCTCCCACAGCCGTACGTCGGCGTCGTGGGCGATGTCGCTGATGCGGGGCAGGGGCAGTCCTGTCACCCGCAGCGCGCCGTCCTGCTCGGGCAGGACGTGACCGCCCGCCTCGGTGAGCGCGGCGGCCAGCTTCTCGCGGACCTGCGGCTCGGTGTGCGGGGTGCGCACCCGGGCGAAGTCGGCCGAGTTCGCCGAGATGAAGTCCTTCACGCTCATGTCGGAGAGCAGTTGCCCGCGCCCGATGACGATCAGGTGGTCGGCGGTCAGCGCCATCTCGCTCATCAGGTGCGAGGAGACGAAGACCGTGCGGCCCTCCGCCGCGAGGGACTTCATCAGGTTGCGCACCCAGAGGATGCCCTCGGGGTCGAGGCCGTTGACCGGCTCGTCGAAGAGCAGCACCTGGGGGTCGCCGAGCAGCGCGGCGGCGATGCCGAGCCGCTGGCCCATGCCCAGCGAGAAGCCCTTGGACCGCTTCTTGGCCACGTCCTGGAGGCCGACCACCCCGAGCACCTCGTCCACCCGGCGGGCCGGGATGCCGGAGAGCTGGGCCAGCGACAGCAGGTGGTTGCGGGCGCTGCGGCCGCCGTGCACGGCCTTGGCGTCGATCAGGGCGCCGACCTGGCGGGGCGCGTTCGGCAGCTTGCGGTAGGGGTAGCCGCCGATCGTGACCGAGCCCGCGGTCGGATTGTCCAGGCCGAGGATCATCCTCATGGTCGTCGACTTGCCCGAGCCGTTGGGCCCCAGGAAGCCGGTGACGGCACCGGGCCGCACCTGGAAGGAAAGGTTGTACACGGCGGTCTTGTCGCCGTAGCGCTTGGTCAGGCCGACAGCCTCGATCATGCTCCGCACCCATCGAAAGGATCAGGACAGCAGGGCACACGCCCCCGTAAGGGTTAGGAGCTTATCCAGGCGCTGACGGTTCCGCTCAAATGAAAGCAAAGAACGAAAGCGTCACGCGTCACGTCGCTTCAGCAGCAGATACCCGCCGAGCAGCGCGGCCACCACCCACACCACCATGATCGCGAGCCCGCCCCAGGGGCCGTAGGGGGTGTCGTCGTCGACCGGGGTGACCACCTGCATGATCTTGCTGCCGGCCTGGTCGGGCAGATAGCGGCCGACCTTCTTCGTTGCGCCGACGTTGCCGAGGATGTTGGAGATCAGGAAGAAGAACGGCATCAGGATGCCCAGCGACAGCATCGGTGAGCGCAGCATCGCGGCCACCCCCATCGAGAACAGCGCGATCAGCGTCATGTAGAGGCCGCCGCCGATCACCGCGCGCAGCACCCCCGGGTCGCCGATCTCCGCCCGGAGCGAGCCCAGCATCGACTGGCCCAGGAAGAACGTCACGAAGCTGGTGACCAGGCCCACCGCGAGCGCCAGCCCGGCCGCCACCGCGATCTTGCTGAACAGGAAGGTGCCGCGCTGCGGCACGGCCGCCAGCGAGGTGCGGATCATGCCGGTGCTGTACTCGTTGGACACCACCAGCACCCCGAACACGATCATCGCGAGCTGGCCGAGGCTCATCCCGGCGAAGCTGATGTAGGTCGGGTCGAAGGAGAGCCGGTCGCGGGCGCTGAGGTTGTCGAACTCGTTCTTCGACAGCGCGGCGATCAGCATGCCCAGCGCGACGGTGACGACCACGGCCAGCGACAGCGTCCACACCGTGGACGCCACCGACCGGATCTTGGTCCACTCGGACCGTACGACCTGGATCGCGGCCATGGCTCAGCCCCTCCCCGCCCAGTCCTCGCCCCACGCCTGCCGCTCCTGCTGCGGCGGGCGGTCCGAATGCGCGTGGTACTCCACCGACTCGGCGGTCAGCCGCATGAACGCCTCCTCCAGGGACGCCTGCTGGGGGCTCAGCTCGTGCAGCACGATCTGGTGCCGCGCGGCCAGCTCCCCGATCTGCTCGGACGTGCCGCCGTCCGCCTCCAGCACCCCGCTGCCGCTCTCCACGACGGTGAGCCCCGCACCGCGCAGCAGATCGAGGAGCCGCTCGCGCTGCGGGGTGCGGATCCGGACGAAGGACCGGGAGTTACGGGCGATGAAGTCGGCCATCGAGGTGTCGGCGAGCAGCCGGCCCTGGCCGATCACCACCAGATGCTCGGCGGTCAGCGCCATCTCGCTCATCAGATGACTGGAGACGAACACCGTCCGCCCCTGCGCGGCCAGCGATTTCATCAGGGTGCGGATCCAGTGGATGCCCTCGGGGTCGAGGCCGTTGACCGGCTCGTCGAACATCAGGATCCGGGGGTCGCCGAGGAGCGCGCCCGCGATGCCGAGGCGCTGGCCCATGCCCAGCGAGAACCCCTTGGCCTTCTTCCGCGCCACGGCCGTCAGTCCGACGGTGTCCAGCACCTCGTCGACCCGGGCGCGCGGAATGCCGTTGCTCTGCGCCAGACACAGCAGATGGTTGTAGGCGCTGCGGCCGCCGTGCACGGCCTTGGCGTCCAGCAGGGCGCCGATGTAGGTGAGCGGGTCCTTGAGCCGGTCGTAGTGCGTGCCGTCGATCCGGACGTCCCCCGCGGTGGGCCGGTCCAGACCGAGCATCATCCGCATGGTGGTGGACTTGCCGGCCCCGTTGGGCCCGAGGAAGCCCGTGACGATACCGGGTCTGACGGTGAAGCTGAGGTTGTTCACCGCCACCTTGTCGCCGTACCGCTTCGTCAGCCCCTCGACCTCGATCATGCGGGCCACGCTATGACCGGCGCGCGGCGCCTGCCACCGGAGGCACCCGGGGTGTCCCCTCGTACGCGGGCGCACGAAAGGGGCGGTGGGACCGGGTCCCACCGCCCCTCACACGCACCGAACGACTACCGGGACTGCTGCGCCGGCACCCCGCGGGAGACCGGCTCGTCGTCCGTGGCCGGCGAACCGGCCGCGGCGACCGCGGCACCCGTGAGCGTCGCGAGCATCTCGCGGACGTTCGTGAGCTGGGCGTTGATGCTGTCGCGGCGGTTGGTGAGGGCCGCCAGCTCGCGCTCCGATTCCGAACGGATCCGGTCCGCCTTGGCGTTGGCGTCGGCCACGATGTCCTCGGCCTGGCGCTGCGCCGTCTCGACGGTCTGGCGGGCCCGGCGCTCGGCGTCCGTGCGCAGCTTCTCGGCCTCCAGCCGGAGCTGCTCCGCGCGGTGCTCGATCTCCGCGAGGCGCTTCTCCGCCTTCTGCTGACGGGACGCCAGGTCGCGCTCCGACTGCTCGCGGCGCTTGGCCAGGTTGGTTTCGAAGTCGGCGGCGGCCTGCGCGGCCTTGGCGCGGGTCTCCTCGAAGAGGGCGTCCGCCTCCTCGCGCTTGGACTGCGCGTCCTTCTGCGCCTCGGCGCGGAGCTGAGAGGCGTCGCTCTTGGCCTTCTCGACGATCCGGACGCCCTCGTCCTCGGCCTTGGACTTGCGCTCCGCGGCGTACGACTCCGCGTCGTTACGGACCTGCTGGGCCGCCGACTCGGCGAGCTCGCGGTGCTGCTCGGCCGCGCGACGGGCCTCCTCGCGCAGATCCTTGGCCTCTTCCTCGGCGAGGCGAAGGATCTTCTCGACCCGCGCGCCCAGACCGGCGTACGACGGCTCGGCGTCGCTCACCTGAGCCTGGGCGTTCTGCGTCTCGAGGTGGAGCTCCTCGATGCGCTTCTCCAGGGCGGTGATGCGGGCGAGCGCGCTGTCACGGTCGGAGACGAGCTTGGAGATCCGTTCGTCCACCTGAGCGCGGTCGTACCCACGCCGCACTAGCTCGAAGCCATAGGGGGAAGTGTCGCTCATGGGGTTCCTGTCGAATGAGACCGGTGAGGTGATAGGGGGAATCCTAGGGGCCGAAGCGGTGTGTCATCGAGCGGATACGTGTTTGATCTGGAGAATGACACCCCTTTTGGGTGGCCGAGCGGCGTGCCACTTGCCAAATCCTCAGTCAAAGTCCCCAGACTTTAACCCAAATCACACATTTCGCTAGCTGTCCGTCGACTTGCCACCCGATCGGGGGGCCCCGATCGTGGCCCCGGCCCGAACCCCTCCGTCCTTGCCCCCGTTCGGCACCTCGAACGACTCCAGCGCCTCCAGGACGTCCTGCACCCGGGAGATCTCGGCGTTGATGTCCTCGCGCCGGCGCACCAGGACCTCCAGCTCGCGCTTGCCCTCCTCGACCGTGCGCCGCGCCTCGCGGATCGCCTCGGCCTTCAGCTCCTCGGCCTCGCGCACCAGCGTCGCCTTCTTCTGCTCGGCCTCCTTGAGCAGCCCCTCCGCCTTCTTCACCGCGGCGATCCGGACCTTGCCCGCCTCGGAGTTCGCCTCCGACACCAGCTCCTTCGCCTTGGCCTGCGCCTTGGTGAGCTGCTCCTCGGACGCCTTGATGAGCGCGTCGCAGCGGTCGCCCGTCGACTTCATCGTCTCGGCGGCCTCCCGGCGGGCCCGCTCGTGCAGCGCCTCGATCTCGGCCGTGATCCGGTCGCGCAGCTCCTCCGCCCGCTCCCTTATGGCCGTCGCGTCCCGGCGCGCGCCGACGAGCAGCTCGTCCGCGTCCGTACGGGACTTCTCCACCCGGGCGTTGCCCTCGACCGTCGCCTCGGACACCAGCCGGTCGGCCTCCTTGCGGGCCGCGCCGACCATCTTGTCCGCCTGCGCCTCGGCGTCCGCCGTGGTCTGGAGCGCCTGCTCCTGCGCCTCGGCGAGCAGCTTGTCGACCTCGGACGTGGTCTCCGTGATCAGGGTGTCGACCTGCTCGGCCGCCTCGGAACGCCGCTTGTTGGCCTCCTTGCGGGCCTCGTCCAGCGTCGAGTCGGCCTCGTCGCGGGCGACGCTCAGCATGCGGTCGGCCTCCGCCGCCGCCTGCGACCTGACCCGCTCCGCCTCGATCCGGATGCGCTCGGCGTGCCGCTGCGCGGACCCCACCGTCTCGGCGGCCTCGGCGCGCAGCCGCTCCGCGTCCCCGGTGGCGTCCTGGATCAGCTTCTCGGCCTTGGCGACCGACTCGGCCCGGACCCGCTCGGCCTCCGCGACCGTGTCCGACTGGAGCCGCTCCGCCTCGGCGATGGTCTCCGTCTGGAGCCGCTCGGCCTCGTTGCGGGCCTCGGTGATCAGGGTGTCGGCCTGCGTCGCCGCGTCCGAACGGATGCGGTTGGCGTCGTCCCGGGCCTCGGCCCGGGTGCGCGAGGCGTCCTGCTCGGCCTGGGCGATCGCGTCCGACGCCTCGGTGCGCACTCGCTGGGCGTGCGCGGTCGCCTCCGAGCGCAGCCGCTCGGCCTCCGCGGCGGCCTCGGCGAGGGTGCGTTCGGCCAGCGTACGGGCGGCGTCCGTCTCGTCCGCCGCCTCGCGGCGCAGCCGGCTCGCGTCCTCGGAGGCCCGCTCACGCTCGGCGTAGGCGTCGGCGCGGACCCGGTCCGCCTCCTCCTCCGCCTCCCGACGGGTACGGTCCGCCGCGTGCTCGGCGGCACTGCGCAGCCCGGTGATCTCCTCCTGGGCCTGCTCGTGCAGCCCGGACACGGAGTCCCGCACCTGCTGGGCGTGCTGTTCGGCGGCGGAGACCATCTCGGTGGCGCGCCGGTCGGCCTCCTCGACCAGCCGGACCGCCTCGGCCTGCGCCTCCTCCACGCGGTTGCGCGCCGAGGCCAGCAGCTCCTCGCTCTGCTCGCGGGCCCGCTCGCGCTCCTGGTCGGCCTCCTGGCGGGCGGAGCCGAGGAGTTCCTCGGCCTCGCGGCGCCGGCGGGCGGCCTCCTCCTGGGCGGCGGCCAGCGTCTCGGACGCCTCGGTGGCCAGCCGCTCGGCGGCGGCCGTCGCCTCCGCGCGCACCCGGTCGGCGGTGTCCTGCGCCTCCGACTTCAGCCGCTCGGCCTCGGCGGCCGCGTCCGAACGCAGCCGTACGGCGACGGCCTCGCCCTCCGCGCGGGAGGCGGACGCGTCGGCGGCGGCCTCGGTGCGCAGCCGGTCCGCCTCCTCGGCGGCCTGCTGCTGGAGCGTACGGATCCGCTCGGCGGCCTCCGTGCGCAGCCGCTCGGCCTCCTCGGACGCCTCACGGCGGATCCGGGCGGCCTCCTCGCGGGCCTCCGTGAGCGCCTGCTCGGCGGAGGCCAGCCGGGTCTCCGCCTCGGTGTGCAGCCGGGTCAGCTCGTCGGCCGCCTCGGCCCGCCGGGCCTCGATCCCGCGCTCGGTCTCCTCGCGCAGCTCCTGCGCGGCCCGCTCGGCGTCCGCCGTGATGCCCTCGGCCTGCTCCACGGCCTCGTCGCGGTGGCGCTCGGCCTCCTTGCGGGTGCGGTCGAGGGTGTCCTCGGCCTGCCGGCGCAGCGTGGTGGCGCGCTCGATGGCCTCGGTACGGACCTTCTCGCTGTCCGTGGTGGCCTTCTGGCGCAGCTCGTCCGCGTCGGCCTTCGCCTTGGACAGCAGTTCCTCGGCGGTCCTGGCCGCCTCCTCGATCTGCTGGACGGCCTCCTTGCGGGCCTCCGCGCGGATCTTCTCGCCCTCGCCGACCGCGTCGGCCCGGAGCTGCTCGGCCTCGCCGCGCAGCCGGCGGGCCTCCTCCTGGAGCTCGACCGTCTTGGCCCGGTACTCCTTGGTGTCGTCCTTCGCCGAGCCCTTGAGCTGCTCGGCGATGTCGTGCGCCTCGGCGCGCAGCCGGTCGGCCTCGGTCTCGGCCTCGCGGCGGATCCGCTCGGCCTCCTCGGCGGCGGCCCTGGTGGTGCGCTGCGCGTCCTCCTGCGCCTTGATGAGGACGTCCTCGGCGGTCTTCGCCGCCTTCGAGAGCTGGGTGGCGCTCTCCTCGGCGGTGAGCGTACGGGCCTTCTCCGCGGCCTCCGCGACGATCTTCTCGGCCTCGGCGCGGGCGTCGGCGACGACCTGCTCGGCGTCCGCCTTGGTGGTCTCGGCCTCCTTGGTGGCCTCGCTGACCAGCCGGGCGACCTGCTCCTTCGCCGTCCGGATGCGCTGTTCCTTGGCCGACTCAGCGCTGGTGAGCGCCTTCTCGGCGGCGGCCTTGGCCTCGGCGACCAGCTTCTCGGCCTCGGACTGCGCCTTGCGCAGCGCCTCCTCCGCCTCGGCCATCCGGGCCTCGGCGGCCCGGCTCAGCTCACCGGCCTGGCGGCGGGCCGCGTCCGACTCGTTCGCCGTCGAGCTGCGCATCGCCTCGGCGTGGTCGGTGGCCTCCTGCGCCTGCGAGGACGCGGCGTTCAGCAGCCGCTCGGCGTCGGTGCGGGCGCGCAGCAGCAACTGCTCGGTCTCGGCGCGGGCCGCCTCGGAGTCGGCCTGGAGCCGCTGACGGGCCTCCGCCGCGACCCGCTCGGCCTCCGCGCGGGCGGCGGCCAGGGCCTGCTCGGCCTCGGCGCGCGACTCCTCCAGCAGCCGGCGGGCCTGGGTCTCGGAGCGGGCGCGGAGCTGCTCGGCCCACGCCACGTTCTCGTTGACGTGCGACTCGACGGTCTGGCGGCGCTCCGCCAGCTCCTGGTCGAGCTGCTGGCGGCGGGTGACCGCCTCCTGGTGCAGCTCCGCCTGGAGCCGGGCCGCCTGTTCGGCGTGCTCCTGGAGGATGCGCTGGGTCTGCGCCCGCGCCTGGCTCAGCTCCCGCTCGGCGTCCTGCCGGAGCTGGTCGGCCTGCATCTGCGCGTTCCGCAGCAACTGCTCGGCCTGGTACCCGAGGTCGCCGCCGTCGAAGGCGGGCCGGGACATGATGGTGCGGCGCGCCTCGTGCAACTTGGCGCGCAGCACCTCGACCTGGTAGCCGAGGTCCTCGGCATGCTGGATCGCCTTTTCCCGCTCGGTCTTCAGCCGTTTCATCTCGGCTTCGAACCGAGTCAGGTGGTCGACGTCAGCCGCCGGCTCCCGCTCCTGGCTCTCGTAGCCCCGCACTGCGCGAGTCCCATCCGTCCCTGGTCGCATGCTTCCCGAACGAGTCCCCGTCCATCCGCCGAACGGGGTCCCCGGGGAATGGTGTCAGATCAACGGCGGAGCACGGGCTGCTGCCCCGACGCTCGCCCCCCGAAACCCGGACCCCGGCCAGATCCCGCCGGGCAAGGCAGCAGGACCGGTCGCCCTGGCTGCGCGGCGACCGCCCCCAACCCTACCGGCCCATATGTACGAGGGTCAGTGCTCAGGTGACTCAACCGGCGCCGATGTGACCAGTTCCGTCAGTACACCGTGACAATCCTTGGGGTGCAGGAAGGTGATTCGTGACCCCATGGAGCCGCGTCGCGGCTCTTCGTACAGCACGCGTACGCCCTTGTCCCGGATGTCCGCCGACTCCGCGTCGACATCCGCCGTACCGAAAGCGATGTGATGGACACCCTCTCCGTTCTTGTCGAGCCACTTGGCGACGGTGGAGTCCGGACGGGTGGGCTCCAGCAACTGGAGGTACGAGGCACCGCCGTCGGACGTATCGTTGATCTTGAGCATGGCCTCGCGCACGCCCTGTTCCTCGTTGACCTCGGAGTGGAACACCTCGAAGCCGTACGTGGAGCGGTAGAACTCGACGGTCGCGTCGAGGTCGTGGCAGGCGATCCCGATGTGGTCGATTCGCGTCAGCATGCTGTTAGTGGAGCGCTCCTCGGGTGGTTACGCAACGTGCGCGCGATCACACCGAAGGGCCGGTGACGGGTTGCGGTACCGCTCAGTACATTCGAAGTAAACCCTCGTTCACTCCTCGGCTGTGCAGGCCGGTAAGGGGATCACAGCTCATGTCTTCTGGAACGAACACCTCGGTGATCGTCGCGGGTGCCCGGACGCCCATGGGGCGGTTGCTGGGCTCGCTGAAGTCCTTCTCGGGAGCCGACCTCGGCGGCTTCGCGATCAAGGCCGCCCTCGACCGTGCGGGGATCGGCGGCGACCAGGTGCAGTACGTGATCATGGGCCAGGTGCTCCAGGCCGGTGCGGGCCAGATCCCGGCCCGGCAGGCCGCGGTCAAGGCCGGCATCCCGATGAACGTCCCGGCGCTCACCATCAACAAGGTGTGTCTGTCCGGCCTCGACGCCATCGCGCTCGCCGACCAGCTCATCCGCGCGGGTGAGTTCGACATCGTGGTGGCCGGCGGCCAGGAGTCCATGACCAACGCCCCGCACCTGCTGCCCAAGTCCCGTGAGGGCTACAAGTACGGCGCGGTCGAGGTGCTCGACGCGATGGCGCACGACGGCCTCACCGACGCCTTCGAGAACATCGCGATGGGCGAGTCCACCGAGAAGCACAACACCCGCCTGGGCATCGGCCGCGCCGAGCAGGACGAGATCGCGGCCCTGTCCCACCAGCGCGCCGCCGCCGCCCAGAAGAACGGCGTCTTCGAGGCCGAGATCACCCCGATCGAGATCCCGCAGCGCAAGGGCGAGCCGGTCGTCTTCAGCAAGGACGAGGGCATCCGCGGCGACACCACGGTGGACTCCCTGGGCAAGCTCCGCCCGGCGTTCACCCGGGACGGCACGATCACCGCCGGCACCTCCTCGCAGATCTCGGACGGTGCGGCGGCCGTGGTCGTGATGAGCAAGGCCAAGGCGCAGGAGCTGGGCCTGGCCTGGATCGCCGAGATCGGCGCCCACGGCAATGTCGCGGGCCCGGACAACTCGCTCCAGTCCCAGCCCTCCAACGCCATCGCGCACGCCCTGCGCAAGGAGGGCCTGGAGGCCGCCGACCTCGACCTCATCGAGATCAACGAGGCGTTCGCCGCGGTCGCCGTCCAGTCCATGAAGGACCTGGGCGTCACCACGGACAAGGTGAACGTCAACGGCGGCGCGATCGCCCTGGGCCACCCGATCGGCATGTCCGGCGCCCGTCTGGTGCTGCACCTGGCGCTGGAGCTGAAGCGGCGCGGCGGCGGCGTCGGCGCGGCCGCGCTGTGCGGCGGCGGCGGCCAGGGCGACGCCCTGATCGTGCGGGTGCCCAAGGGCTGAGATCGCTGTCCGACCCTTCCTCGAACGGAGCTGTGATGCAGGACGTCCCCTCGCTGGTCGCCCAGGCCAGGGAAGGCAGGCCGCGGGCCGTGGCCCGGCTGATCTCCCTGGTGGAGGGGGCGTCCCCGCAGCTCAGGGAGGTGATGGCGGCCCTCGCGCCGCTCACCGGCAACGCCTACGTGGTGGGCCTCACCGGCTCCCCGGGCGTCGGCAAGTCGACGTCCACCTCGGCGCTGGTGACGGCCTACCGCAAGCAGGGCCGGCGGGTCGGGGTCCTGGCCGTCGACCCGTCCTCGCCGTTCTCCGGCGGCGCCCTGCTCGGCGACCGCGTCCGGATGTCGGACCACGCGTCCGACCCCGGCGTCTACATCCGCTCCATGGCCACCCGGGGCCATCTGGGCGGTCTCGCCTGGGCCGCCCCGCAGGCCATCCGCGTCCTGGACGCGGCCGGCTGCGACGTGATCCTGGTGGAGACGGTCGGCGTCGGCCAGTCGGAGGTCGAGATCGCCTCCCAGGCCGACACCTCGGTGGTGCTGCTCGCCCCGGGCATGGGCGACGGCATCCAGGCTGCCAAGGCGGGCATCCTGGAGATCGGTGACGTCTACGTCGTCAACAAGGCCGACCGGGACGGCGCCGACGCCACCGCCCGCGAGCTGAACCACATGCTGAGCCTCGGCCAGTCCCGTGCCCCCGGCGACTGGCGGCCGCCGATCGTCAAGACGGTCGCCGCCCGCGCCGAGGGAGTGGACGAGGTCGTCGAGGCGCTGGAGAAGCACCGGGCCTGGATGGAGGAGCGCGGCGTCCTGGCCGAGCGCCGCCGGGCCCGCGCCTCCCGCGAGGTGGAGACGATCGCCGTCACCGCCCTGCGCGAACGCATCGGCGATCTGCACGGCGACCGCCGTCTCAGCGCCCTCGCGGAACGCATCGTCTCCGGTGAGCTGGACCCGTACCGCGCGGCGGACGAGCTGGTGGCGGGCCTCACCGAGGGCTGACGGTCCCGGCGTCTCAGTCGTCCAGGTCCTGGGCCACCTCGCCCGTGCGGGCGTCGACGGTCCAGGCGCCGGACTTCGCGGTCTCCACGCTCCAGGCGACCGTGCCCCCGTCGTCGTCCAGCTCGACGTCGGTGACCGTGCCCTTGACGGCCACGGCCCGGGCGGCCTCGCGGGCGTCCACCGACGTGCCCTTCAGGGCGGCGAGGTCCTCGCGGCCGTCGTCGTCCCCGCCGTCGCGGTGGGCGCCGAGGATCTTGGTGCCGTCGGGGGAGACGGTGACGGTGTACTCGGTGCCGTCGGCGGTCACCACGTCCACCTCCCAGGCCCCGGCGTCCCGGCCGTCGTCCTCACGGTCGGCGGCGACGGCGGTGCCGGGGGTGTGCGCCAGCGCGGCGGCGAGGGCCTTGCCGATGCCGGTGGCGTCGGCCTTGTCGGTCGTGTCCGCCTTGGTGGTGGTCGTGTCGGCCTCGGCCGCCGTCACCGTGCGGGCGGTCCGGGCCGCGCCCGTGTCCGGCTCGTCGTCCGCGAGGGCGAGCGCCGTACCGCCGGCGGCGGCGAGCGCGAGGGACGTGACGACGGCGGTGACGGCGAACGTGCGCTTCATGGGGTTCCTCCCGAGCCGGTGTCTTCTCGACGGGAACCACGCTGCCCGAACCCTCCTGAAGGCACGCTGAAGCCACCTGAAGATCGCTTCAGCTTCGGTTTGGCACCCTGAAGCCCATGCGCCTGCTCATCGTCGAGGACGAACGCCGCCTCGCCCTCTCCCTGGCCAAGGGACTGACCGCCGAGGGCTACGCCGTGGACGTCGTCCACGACGGCCCGGAGGGGCTGCACCGGGCGAGCGGGACGCCGTACGACCTGGTCGTCCTCGACATCATGCTGCCCGGGATGAACGGCTACCGGGTCTGCGCCGCCCTGCGCGCCGCCGGCCACGACGTGCCGATCCTGATGCTCACCGCCAAGGACGGCGAGTACGACGAGGCCGAGGGCCTGGACACGGGCGCGGACGACTATCTGACCAAGCCCTTCTCGTACGTCGTCCTCGTCGCCCGGATCAAGGCGCTGCTGCGGCGCCGCGCCCAGGGCGCCGGGGCGTCGCCCGTGCACGTCCTCGGCGACCTGCAGGTGGACACCGCCGCCCGGCGGGTGCTGCTGGCCGGCACCGAAGTGGTGCTCACCGCCAAGGAGTTCGCCGTCCTGGAACAGCTCGTGGTGCGGGCCGGCGAGGTGGTGTCCAAGGCGGAGATCCTGGAGCACGTCTGGGACTTCGCCTACGAGGGCGACCTCAACATCGTCGAGGTGTACGTCAGCGCCCTGCGCCGCAAGCTGGGCGCCGGTCTCATCGGCACCGTGCGCGGCGCCGGGTACCGGCTGGAGCGGCCGGGGGCGGCGCGATGAGCGCCCGGTTCGGTTCGGTGCGGGCCCGGGCGACGCTCGGCGCCACCCTCGTCGTCGCCGTCGCGCTCCTCGCGGCCGGCACCGCCGTCCTGCTGGCGCTGCGCTCCAGCCTGACCGACCAGGCGGACGGCAGGGCGGAGCGTTCCGCGCGGGCGGTCGCCGCCCAGCTCGCGGTGGGGACGCCGTACGACCGGCTGTCCGCGATGGACGACGACGAGCGGCCGGTGCGGATCGTGGACGCGGGCGGCCGGGCGGTCGCGTCGAGCGAGGAGCTGGAGCGGATCGACGTGCCGGACCCCGACGACGACGCGGGCGACGACCTCGACCCCGGTGAGATCGACGACGAGACCCGCTACCTCGACGGCACCGCCACGGTCGACTGCGACACCGCCTCGTACCGCTTCGCCGCCGTCGCGGTGCGGGGGCCCGACGGCGGCCCCGTCACCGTCCACGCGGGCGCCCCGCTGGACACCGAGCGCGGCGCCGTGGGCACCGCCCTCACCGCCATGCTGATCGGCTTCCCGCTGCTGCTCGCCGTCGTGGCGGGGGTGACCTGGCTGGTCACGCGGCGGGCGCTGCGGCCGGTCGAGGGCATCCGGCGGGAGATGGCCGCGATCACCGCCTCCGCCGATCTGGCCCGCCGGGTGCCCGAGCCGGACACCCATGACGAGGTGGCCCGGCTGGCCCGGACCACCAACGAGACGCTGGCCGCGCTGGAGGCGTCCGTGGAGCGCCAGCGCCGGTTCGTCGCCGACGCTTCCCACGAGCTGCGCAGCCCCATCGCCTCGCTGCGCACCCAGTTGGAGGTGGGCGCCGCGCACCCCGGTCTGCTGGACGTGGCGGGCGCGGTCGAGGACACCGTACGGCTCCAGCGGCTCGCCGCCGATCTGCTGCTGCTCGCCCGGCTGGACGCGGGGGAGGGGCCGGTGCCCGGCGCCCGGGTCGACCTCGCGGCGCTGGCGCGGGAGGAGGCGGCGGGGCGGCCCGGGGTGACCGTGTCCGCCGCCGGGCCGGTGGAGGCCGGCGGCTCGCGGGGGCAGCTCGGGCGGGTGCTGGCCAACCTGCTGGACAACGCGCTGCGGCACGCCCGGACCGGGGTCTCGGTGACCGTGCGCGAGGAAGGGCGCGGGGAGGACGCCCGGGCGGTCGTCACGGTCGCCGACGACGGGGACGGGGTGCCCGCGGCGGACCGGGAGCGGATCTTCGAGCGGTTCGTGCGGCTGGACGACGCGCGGGCCCGGGACGACGGCGGGGCGGGCCTGGGGCTGGCCATCGCCCGGGACGTGGCCGTGCGGCACGGCGGCACGCTCACGGTGGGTGACGCGCCGGCAGGCGGGGCCCGGTTCGAGCTCCGCCTGCCGGTCTTCCGGGACGCGCGGGACGCCCAGGGCGCAACACGCCCTGGGCCCTAGGTCCTAGGGGCGTCCGCGCTGGCCGCGGAGGTGCTCCGCGATGGGCTTGAGGGACTTGTCCAGCTCGAGGAGCGCCTCGGGCGAGAGCAGGTCGATGAAGTGGCGCCGCACCGACGCCACATGGTGGGGTGCGACCTTCTGCATCGTCTCCATGCCGTGCTCCGTCAGCACCGCGTACAGGCCGCGGCGGTCGGACTCGCAGTTCTCACGGCGTACCAGGTTCGCGTTCTCCATGCGGGTGATCTGGTGCGAGAGACGGCTCTTGGACTGGAGGGTGGCGGACGCGAGGTCGCTCATCCGCATACGGACGTCGTCCGACTCGGAGAGGTTCACCAGGATCTCGTAGTCGTTCATCGTGAGGCCGAACGGCTGGAGGTCTTTTTCGAGCTGGTAGGTCAACAGGCGGTTGACCTCCAGGTGGGTGCGCCAGGCGCACTGCTCCGCGTCGTTCAGCCAGCGAGTGGCCGTTTCGGTCTCCATGAATGAAGTCTACCTAAAATGTTGAAATGCGTACTAGCGAAGGTCGTGTGACGGTGGGCAGGCGTTCGATGTCACACTCCGCAGACTACCGCTCACAGCCCGAAGCGACGCTGGAGGTCTCCGAGCTGTCCGGGAAGGCGCGGTCCCGCCGACTGCCCGCCGTGCCCGCCGGCCATGCCGGGCGTCCCGCCGCCGGGCACCCCCGGCTGGTGCGGAACGACCCCCGCCGCCTGCTCGGCCATGAGCGTCTCGGACGACTGGAGCAGCACCGTCCCGGCGCCGACGAACTCGAACTGATGCTCCTCGCCGGAAGCCCCGCCCAGCCCCGTCAGTGCACGTAGACCGCCCATGACGCCGGTCATGTACCCATGGTCGTAGTGATGGCAGGGGGAGGGGCAGTCGGCCCAGCCGACGAGCGCCTGCGGGTCCACCCGGATCGGAGGTTCCATGAACACCACCGGACCGTTAGACGCGGCGACGAACTTTCCGGTTCCGATCAGCGTGAGGAATCCCGGGACGATGGATTGCTTCAACGCGAGACTTGGCTGAAAAGCGAGCAGATTGCCGGAGCGAATGGTCAGGTTGCCGTTGTCCAGATCGTAGGAATTCACGTCGAAGGCCCGGTCGGCGAGGAGCATCTTGCCCGAGCCCTCCGCCACGACCCAGTCGCTCGCGTGCAGTGGCGAATGGAACGACGTACGCACCAGACGGTCCAGCCGGCCGTGTCCGACGCCGTTGAAGTCGATCGAGCCGTAGTAGGCGATCATCTTCCCCTTCTGGAGGAACCACTGGCTCCCCTTCAGTTCCACGCAGAAGGTGTACGCGTTCACGTTGTCGTCGGCCGGGAGGGTCAGGGGGTCGTGCACGATGGGTCCCGCGCCGGGGTAGCCGCTCACAGTTTCTCCTCCGACGCCTGGACGAACACCACACCATGACCGCTCAGTTCGAGCTGGAACGCCTCACCGGAGCCGCGCCCCACCATGTCCCGCCAGCCCAGCGCGGTCGACAGCTTGTTGCGGACGTCTCCCTGGTGGGCGACGTACGCCTGCGGGTCGACGTGCACCGGGCGCTGCGGGGTGATCGGGATCTCGAAGACGCCGCCGTGCGCCATCACGGCGACCGCGCCGTGCCCCTTGAGGGTCGTGGTGAACAGGCCCTGGCCGCTGACCTGGCCGCGGACCATGCCCATCACCCCGCCCTGCGAGCCCAGGAACATGGTGCCCTGCTGGAGCGTGCCCTCGAAGGCCAGCAGCCGGTCCGCCTCGACGTACAGGGTGTCGCCGGTGAGCCGGATCAGATGCACATGGTGACCGCCGTGCCCGAAGAGGACCGTGCCGCTGCCCTCGACGCTCATCAGGGGCGTGTCCTCGTTGGCCAGGCGGCGCCCGATCATGGACATCACCCCGCCCTGACCGCCCTGCATGTTCGGGGTGAAGGACACCTCGCCGCGGTACGCCAGCATCGCGCCGCGCTGACTGAACAGCCGCTGGCCGGGGACCACCGTGGCCTCGACCATCTTGGAGTTGATCTCTCGGAAGGCCATGTCAGACGTCCCCCGCGATCGTGTTGCGCTCGCTCGGCTGGACGTACACCAGGCCGTCCCCCTCGAACCGGATCTGGAACGCCTCGCCGCCGCCCTCGCCCAGGAACGTGCGGAACGTCACCCCGGACTGGAAGGACTGCCGCACGGCACCCTGGTGCGCGATGTACGCGCCGGGGTCGACGGTCAGCGGGTACTGCGGGCTGACCCGCAGCACGACGGCCGGCCCGTCGGACATGATCGCCGCCTGGCCGTGCCCCTCGACGGTCGTCGTGAACAGGCCGTTGCCCTGGGTCGCCCCGCGCAGGCCGGTGAAGCTCGTGCCGGTGCGCAGCCCCGACTCCGTCGCGAGGAGGTTGCTGGACTCGACGTACAGCGTTTCGCCCTGGAGGCGGACGAGGTTGATCTCGGACGCGCGGTCGGCGAACCAGCACGTGCCCTGCCCTGTCACCTCCATCACGGTCATCTGCTCGCCGGTGAGCCGCCGGGTGACCATCCCCCGGATGCCCTCACCGCCGCCACTGAGCTTCTTGAAGGTCATCTGACCGTCGTACGCGACCATCGAGCCGTTCTTCGCCTTCACGGCGTCCCCGGTCATGTCGACGGCCAGCACCTTGCTGCCTTGCAGTCGGAACATCGCCACGCAGCGAAAGGTAGCCCTCGCGGGGGTGGATGGAACAGGGCCCACGGGTGGATACCGACCCTGACCGCACCCTGAGGACGGTCTCGGGGTGACCGTTTGCTTCAATGGGGCGAGCGCTTGTGCGTGCGTTCACAAGTCGCCGCGCCGGTGACGCCCGACTTGTCCGACCCGCCTGACCCGCCCGACCTCCCCCCCCCCGAAGGTGACCCGTGGACCTCAAGACCGCCTCCGCCCTCCGCCGCCTCCGCCTGGTCTCCGCCCCCGAGGCGGTGTCCTTCCTGCTGCTGCTCGTCTGCTCGGTGCTGAAGCGGACGACGGAGTTCAACGCGGTACCCGTCATGGGCATGATCCACGGCGTGCTGTTCGTCCTCTACGTGCTCTTCTGGGCGGACGCCTGGAACCGCGCGAAGTGGTCGCTGGGGACGGCGTCCCTCTACCTCCTGTTCTCCGTCCTCCCGGCCGGCGGCTTCTTCGCCGACCGCCGGCTGCGCCGTGAGGCCGAGGACGCGGTCATCGCCTCCCGCGCCCGCAAGACCGGGGTCGTGAACGCGTGATCGTCGCCTTCTCGGTCACCCCGCTGGGTGTCGGCGAGGACGTCGGGGAGTACGTCGCCGACGCCGTCCGGGTGGTCCGCGCGTCCGGCCTCCCGCACCGCACCGACGCCATGTTCACCTCGATCGAGGGCGAGTGGGACGAGGTCATGGACGTCGTCCGGCGCGCCGTCGCCGCCGTCGAGGCACGCGCGCCGCGGGTCTCCCTGGTCCTCAAGGCGGACATCCGCCCCGGCGTCACGGACGGTATGACGTCGAAGGTGGAGACGGTGGAGCGGTACCTGGCGGAGTAGCCCGCCGGGCCGTGCCGCTCGCCTCCGCGCCGCCGCTCGCCTCTGCACCGCCGCTCGCCTCCGCGCCGCCGCAGATAGGCGATCCCGGTGAATCTCGGCGCCTCCCGGGTCCCCGGGCCGGTGCCCGGCGGCGGGCCCGGGCGGGTGTCCGCGCCTCGTCCGGCCCGGCGCGGACCCGCGCAGCGGCATGCTGCCGCCCCGTCAATCCGCCGTGCCCGGGCGGGACTTGAGCGCCCGCCCGGCGAAACCGCGCGGACGGTACACCCGTTTGATCAGTCCCTCAATAGGGCGACCGGGTGACGGGTTTCACGGCCCCCGGCGCGGTTAATGTCTCCCCGGATCGATCACAGGCGACGGGCCTGGCGTTCAGCGGGAGGATGCGTGACTGGGTGGCGCGGGCCGGGACTTCTCGGCAGGGCGGTCACGGCGTTCGTACTGACGGCGCTGCTGTCCGTCGCCGGCGGAGGTGACTCCGGCCGGGTGCCGGGATGCGGGCCCGCCCGGGGCGATCTGACCGTCGACGACCTGCCTGCCGGATCCTCGGTGATCCGCTGCGCCGCCGTCGGCCGGCTCCTCACCCGGGACGGTGTCGGCGTCGCCGTACCCGAACCGGGCGTCACGGTCGCCGTCGAGGCGCTGACCGTGGACGGCGCCGCCCGCGGCCTCACCGTACGGGTCGCCGCCGACGGCACGGTCTCCTACGACGACGACCACACCGCACCCGGCGACCGTGCGGCGACGGGCGCCGGCAGCCGCGCCGACTCGCCCGCGGCCTGCGACGACTCCGCGTTCACCACCGCGGACCGCAAGGAGTACAACACCTACGACTGGTTCATCGGGGACGGCCCGATGCCCGGCGGGATCTCCCGCGCCGAGGCCCGCCGCGCCTTCGAGGACGCCATCGCCACCATCACCACCAGCCGCAACGACTGCGGCTTCGCCGACACCGTCCGGGCCAAGGCGCGGTTCGTGGCCGCCACCCACCACGAGGCCGACGTCGACGCCGAGGCCCGCTGCACCACCCGCGACGGCCTGAACGTCTGGGACGCGGGCGACCTCAGCAGCGGGGTCGTCGCCACCACCTGCTCCTGGAGCAACCCGGTGCCGGGACCGCGCCCCGACCAGCTCATCGAGGCGGACGTCCGCTTCAACATCCGCCACTACCGCTTCACCAACAACCCGCACAGCGACACCTGCGACAACGCCTACGACATCCGCAGCGTCGCCACGCACGAGGCGGGCCATGTCTTCGGCCTGGGCCACGCGGGCCCCGGGCACGGCAACCTCACCATGTACGCGAACTCGTACATCTGCTCCACCAGCGCCCGCACCCTGGGCAAGGGGGACGTGCTCGGGCTGCGCCGGCTGTACTGAGGGGCCGGTACGGGCGGGCGGCTCAGCCGGCCGTCCCGCCCGTCGCCAGCGCCATCCCCAGCGGGGTCCGCTCGTACAGCACCTGATGGCCGTAGCGCCGCGCCACGAGCAGCCCCGCGTCCCGCAGCAGTGTCAGATGCGCGGAGACCGACGATGGCGCGAGGCCGAGGCGGTGCGCGAGGGCGACGGTGCCGGCCGGTTCGTCGAGCGCGGCCAGCACCCCGGCCCGGCCGCGCCCGAGGAGCCGTACCAGCACCTCGGGGGCGGCCCGGTCCCCGGGCTCGGCCCACAGACCGGCGATGCCGCGCGCCGGGTAGACGAGCGTCGGCTGCCACGGCGGGTCCCAGGTGCTCACCACGTCCGGCCAGATGAACACGCTCGGCATCAGCACCAGACCCTGACCGTCCAGCCGCCGTTCGTGCACGACGCGGGACTCGACCGTCAGCGTCCCGGCCCGCCAGCCGAACCGCCGGCTGATCTCCGGCAGCAGCCCGCCGAGCCCCACCTCGGCCAGCCGGCGCGAGTGGAACGCCACGTCGGCCTCCAGCAGGGCGCGCAGCCGCGGCCAGTCCGGCGCGACCAGGGCGCGCCAGGTCTCCTCCAGGGCGTCCGCCAGCTCCCGGACCATGCCGGCAGGGTCCGTCAGCCACCGCCGCCCGCGCGCCGAACCGAGGGCGCCCGGGGTGTCGGCCAGCGACCGGGCCGTGTCCGCGCGCGCCGCCGCCGGATCGCTCGCCCGCACGGCGGCGATCTCCTCCTCGAAGGAGGCGGCCGGACCGAGCGGCGGCGGGCACAGCCAGTCGGGGGAGTGGCCCCGCCGCGGCATCAGCAGCCACAGCCCCGCGAGGTCCAGGCCCGCCGCCACCGAGGCCGCGCGCCGCAGCCAGGGCGCGTGATAGGCGTGCCGCTCGGGCCGCTTGAGCATGCGCACCACCTCCTGCGTCTCCCAGAGCGGGGACACGGCGAAGCGGCAGCGCAGGAAGTCGTCCTCGCCGAAGTGCAGACGCGAGGGCACGGGGCCTCCTGGGACGACACGGGACACGACGGCGGCCGGAACATTCGGCCAGGGCCGAAACTATAGGCCGCGCGGCCCTGCCCCGAGCACGCTGCCGTCCATGCCAGAGGTCACTTCAGAGGTCACGCCGGAGGACGCCGTCCCCGCCGCGCAGGCCGCACCCCCGACCGGGTACGCCCGCGTCCTCGCCGTCCCCGAGTTCCGCGCCGTCTTCGCCGCCCACACGCTCTCCCTGCTCGGCGTGGTCGTCGCCGAGATCGCCCTCGCGGTCCTCGTCTACGACCTCACGGGCTCCCCGCTGATGAGCGCGCTCACCTTCGCCCTGGGCTTCCTGCCGTACGTCGTCGGCGGCACCCTGCTCGCGGGCGTCGCCGACCGCTTCCCGGCCCGCCGGGTGCTGGTGGTCTGCGATCTGGTGTGCGCGCTGTGCGTCGTACCGATGGCCGTGCCGGGGGCGCCGCTGGCCGTGCTGCTCGCGCTGCGCTGCGCGCTGGCCGTGGTCTCCCCGGTGTTCGGCGGCACCCGGATGGCGACGCTCGCCGACATCCTCGGCGACGGCGACCTGTTCGTCCTCGGCCGTTCCCTGCTGCGGATCGTCTCGCAGAGTGCGCTGCTGGCCGGCTACGGGCTCGGCGGCCTGCTGCTCACCGTCGCCGCGCCGCGCCAGGCCCTGCTGGTGACGGTCGGCACCTTCGTGGCCTCCGCCGCGATCCTGCGCCTGGGCACCCGCCGCCGCCCCGCCCGTTCCCGCGCCGACGGCACGCTCGTCCGGGACTCCCTCAGGGGCGCCCGGCTGGTGCTGGCCGACCGGCGGGTGCGGGTGCTGCTCCTGCTCACCTGGATCCCGCCGGTGTTCTCGGTCGCGCCGGAGGCCCTGGCGGCGCCGTACACCGACGAGCTGGGCGCCGGGCCGATCGCCCTCGGCCTGCTGATGTGCGCGCTGCCGGTCGGCACGATCGTGGGCGAGCTGTACGCGGGCTCCCGGCTGCGGCCCGCAACCCGCGAGCGGGTCGCGCTGCCGCTGGTCTGCCTCACCCTGCTGCCCTACCTCGGCTTCGCCCTGCGCCCCGGCCTCGCCGTCTCCCTCCTGCTGCTGGTGGTCTCCGGCGCCGGGACGGCGTACACCCTCGGGGTCGACCAGTGGTTCGTGCGGGCCGTGCCGGAGGAGCTGCGCGGCCGGGCGATGACGCTGCTCACCGCCGGGCTCATGACTTTCCAGGGCGTCGGGATGGCGCTGGCGGGCGTCGCGGCGGAGCTGGCGGGCGTACGGGCGGCGGTCGCCGGGGCCGGCGCGCTGGGGACCGTCTGCTGTCTGCTGCTGGCCCGGGAGGCCCGGCGGACCGAAAGCCGAGACGGGGCTGCCCAGGATATGACCGGCGGGTAGGGTCTGGTGCCGTGCCGAAGCCGCTCAGCCTTCCTTTCGACCCCATCGCCCGCGCCGACGAGCTCTGGAAGCAGCGCTGGGGCAGCGTGCCGTCCATGGCCGCGATCACCTCGATCATGCGCGCCCACCAGATCCTCCTCGCCGAGGTGGACGCGGTCGTCAAGCCGTACGGGCTGACCTTCGCCCGCTACGAGGCGCTGGTGCTGCTCACCTTCTCCAAGGAGGGCGAGCTGACCATGTCGAAGATCGGCGAACGGCTCCAGGTGCACCCCACCTCGGTGACCAACACCGTGGACCGCCTGGTCCGCTCCGGCCTGGTCGCCAGACGCCCCAACCCCAACGACGGCCGCGGCACCCTCGCCGTCATCACGGACAAGGGCCGCGAGGTCGTCGAGTCCGCCACCCGCGACCTGATGGCCATGGACTTCGGCCTCGGCGCGTACGACGCGGAGGAATGCGCGGAAATCTTCGCGATGCTGCGTCCCTTGCGGGTGGCGGCACGGGATTTCGAGGACGAGTAGAGGGCCTGCCTGCGCGTCGACCGCGTGCCGGGTGGTGACCTGTGGGGCGCGGCTCGGCCGGGCGGACTGGGGGCTGTCGGACGGCGTGGAGGCCCTCACCGTCGGCCACGCGAAGCAGCGCGCGCTCCTGGTGCTCGACATCGCGGCCGGACACCTCGCCGGTGGACGCGTCGAGTCGGCATTCGCACTTGCCCGGCGGGCACTCGACACCGGGCTGACGTACAGGTCCGGGACTTAGATGAGCGCCTGCACGGCGCTCATCTCTAGGAGGACAGGCATGCGGGTGGGGATCACCGGGCACCGGGGGCTCGGGGCGGACGTGGGGCGGAGTGTGCGGGAGATGATCGTGACGGCGGTGCGTGCCTACGACGCCGCCGAGCTGGTCGGTGTCTCGTGCATCGCGGACGGCCCCGACGCGTGGTTCGCCGAGGCCGTGGTGGAGCACGGTGGCCGTCTTGAGGTCGTCGTTCCGGCCGTCGGATACCGCGACGCGCTTCCCGAGTGGCACCACGCGACGTTCGACGCCCTGCTGGGGAAGGCGTCCGCCACCCATGTGACCGGGATGGGCGAGTCGACGCCCGAGGCGCACATGGCGGGCTCGGAGATTCTGGTGGGCCTGTCCGACGAACTCCTCGCGGTGTGGGACGGCGAGCCCGCCCGGGGGTTCGGCGGTACGGCGGACGTGGTCGCGTACGCGGAGCGTCACGGCACCCCGGTGCGGATCCTGTGGCCGGAGGGCGCCACTCGCTGATCCAGCGCCCTTGTGGCGAGCGGGCCGACCCCCGGCAAGATCGCCCGGGACAGCCCGTTACGCTCGCTGCATGAAGAAGAGCGTGCTGACCCGCTACCGCGTCCTGGCCTATGTGACCGGTGTGCTGCTGGTTCTCCTGTGCCTGTGCATGATCGGCAAGTACGTCCTGGACCTGGACGGCGCGGCGGACGCCACCCGGGCCGTCTCCATCGCGCACGGCTGGCTCTACGTCGTCTACCTGGTCTTCGCCTTCGATCTGGGCTCCAAGGCGAAGTGGCCGGTCGCCAAGCAGCTCTGGGTGCTGCTCGCGGGGACGATCCCGACGGCCGCGTTCTTCGTGGAGCGGAGGATCAGCCGGGAGCTGGAGGCGGCGGGGGACGGCGTCGACGCCTCGACCGCCGCCGCCAAGGCGTAGCCGCTCGGACGTGCGCTTTCACCGTTGCTCCGCGGGCGGGCGGGTGGCCCGCAGTCGTACGACGCTCGCGGCGGCCACCCCGGCTCCCACTGCCAGGAGTGCGACACCCGTGGCCACCACGCCCGGCGCGTGGGCGATCCACCGTGAGCCGACCCGGGTCGCGGTGACCTCGGCGGGGTCCTGCCGGCCGTCGTGGTCGACGAACGTGAGCCGGGTGCGCGGCACGGGTTCCAGGTCCGGATAGCTGCCGCGCAGCGCGTCCTCCCGGGCCTGGCGCTGCTGCTCCTCGGCCGCCTCGATCTGGGCGGCGGTCATGCCGAAGCAGTGCCATACGGTGCCGCCCTTGGCGGTGTGTTTCTCGTTGCACGAGATGCGGGTGAAGGTCCGTGTGTCCAGCCCCGGTGCCCCGGCCCCGACGGCGATCACCCCGCCTCCGGCGAGCAGCATCAGGACCCCCGCCCCGAGCAGACCCACCGTGCGTATCCCGTTCACGTTCATCCCGGCTCCCCCTCGTCCGCCGTACGGCGCCAGGCTAGGCGATGCCGGCGCACCGGTCGCGCAGCGCGTCCTTACCGCCGTACGGCTTACTCAAGGCGGTCCCCCATCGACATTTACTAGGACGTCCAAGTAAATTCGAAGCATGGACGCTGACGCCATCGAGGAGGGCCGCCGTCGCTGGCAGGCCCGGTACGACGCTTCGCGCAAGCGCGACGCGGACTTCACCACGCTCTCCGGGGACCCCGTGGAGCCGGTGTACGGGCCCCGGCCCGGGGACCGGTACGACGGCTTCGAGCGGATCGGCTGGCCCGGTGAGTACCCCTTCACCCGCGGCCTCTACCCGACCGGCTACCGGGGGCGTACGTGGACCATCCGGCAGTTCGCCGGGTTCGGCAACGCCGAGCAGACCAACGAGCGCTACAAGATGATCCTGGCCAACGGCGGCGGCGGTCTCTCCGTCGCCTTCGACATGCCGACGCTCATGGGCCGCGACTCCGACGACCGCCGCTCCCTGGGCGAGGTCGGCCACTGCGGGGTCGCCATCGACTCGGCCGCCGACATGGAGGTCCTGTTCAAGGACATCCCGCTCGGTGACGTCACCACGTCGATGACCATCAGCGGCCCCGCCGTCCCCGCCTTCTGCATGTACCTCGTCGCCGCCGAACGCCAGGGCGTCGACCCGGGCGTCCTCAACGGCACGCTCCAGACGGACATCTTCAAGGAGTACATCGCGCAGAAGGAGTGGCTCTTCCCGCCCGAGCCCCATCTGCGCCTGATCGGCGACCTGATGGAGCACTGCGCGGCCGCCATCCCCGCCTACAAGCCGCTGTCGGTCTCCGGCTACCACATCCGCGAGGCCGGGGCGACGGCCGCGCAGGAGCTTGCGTACACCCTCGCGGACGGCTTCGGGTACGTCGAACTGGGCCTCAGCCGCGGCCTCGACGTCGACGTCTTCGCGCCCGGCCTGTCCTTCTTCTTCGACGCGCACCTCGACTTCTTCGAGGAGATCGCCAAGTTCCGCGCCGCGCGCCGGATCTGGGCCCGCTGGATGCGGGACGTCTACGGCGCGAAGTCCGACAAGGCGCAGTGGCTGCGCTTCCACACCCAGACCGCCGGTGTCTCGCTCACCGCCCAGCAGCCGTACAACAACGTCGTGCGTACGGCGGTGGAGGCGCTCGCCGCGGTGCTCGGCGGCACCAACTCCCTGCACACCAACGCCCTCGACGAGACCCTCGCGCTGCCGAGCGAGCAGGCCGCCGAGATCGCGCTGCGCACCCAGCAGGTGCTGATGGAGGAGACCGGCGTCGCCAACGTGGCCGACCCGCTGGGCGGTTCGTGGTACGTCGAGCAGCTCACCGACCGGATCGAGGCCGACGCCGAGCGGATCTTCGAGCAGATCAAGGAGCGCGGACTGCGGGCGCACCCCGACGGCCGGCACCCGATCGGGCCGATCACCTCCGGCATCCTGCGCGGGATCGAGGACGGCTGGTTCACCGGTGAGATCGCCGAGTCGGCGTTCCGCTACCAGCAGTCCCTGGAGAAGGGCGAGAAGCGGGTCGTCGGCGTCAACGCCCACACCGGTTCGGTCACCGGCGACCTGGAGATCCTGCGGGTCAGCCACGAGGTGGAGCGCGAGCAGGTGCGGGTGCTCGGCGAGCGCAGGGCGGCCCGGGACGACGCCCGGGTGCGGACCGCGCTGGCCGCGATGCTGGCCGCGGCCCGGGACGGCTCGAACATGATCGGGCCCATGCTGGACGCCGTCCGCGCCGAGGCCACCCTCGGTGAGATCTGCGACGTCCTGCGGGAGGAGTGGGGGGTCTACACCGAGCCGCCCGGGTTCTAGCAAGTCCGGTTCCCCCAAGGCTGGTTCCCCAAGGCCCAGTTGGCCTCGGGGGACCGTCAGCCCGTCGCCGTCAGGCCGAGGAGGAGCACCCGGGTGAAGCTCCGCACCCACTCCTCGTCGGCCGGTTCCG
Source organism: Streptomyces antibioticus (assembly GCF_002019855.1). Taxonomy (NCBI): domain Bacteria; kingdom Bacillati; phylum Actinomycetota; class Actinomycetes; order Kitasatosporales; family Streptomycetaceae; genus Streptomyces; species Streptomyces antibioticus. The sequence goes on from NZ_CM007717.1 coordinate 5,895,786, forward strand.
CGCTGACCAGGGTGCGGTGCACCACCGCGCCCGCGACGACGTCGAAGATGAGGTCGACCGTGCGGGCGGCCTCCTCGGGGTCGGTCTCCGGGGGGAGTTCGCCGCGCGTCCGGGCGCGGGCGCGGCCCTCCAGCACGAGGTCCTTCTGCGGCTCGACGATCGAGGCCCGGATGCGCGCCCGCAAAGCGTCGTCGCGCGTGGACTCGGCCACCACCGCCATCAGCCCGCTCTTGGCCTCCGGGCGCGCCAGGATCGCCGCGAACTGGAGGACGACGCCCTCGATGTCGGCGGCCAGGCTGCCGCGGTCGGGCAGTTCCAGCTCGTGGAACAGCTCCGCGACCGCGTCCACGACCAGTTCGTTCTTGCCCGCCCAGCGGCGGTAGAGCGTCGTCTTCGCCACCCCGGCGCGGGTCGCCACGTCCCCCAGGGTGAGTTTCGACCAGCCCAGCTCGACCAGGGCCGCCCGGGTCGCGGCCAGGATCGCGGTGTCCGCGGCGGCACTGCGCGGGCGGCCGGTGCGGCCGAGAGGGGTGCGGGTCTGCATGCCCCGACCATAACCGCCCTTTTGCGCCGCGCTGTCTCCCCGGGAGCCGTGAGGGAGATCACCCGGCGTCCGCCCCGCGAAGGCACCCCGTGCCATTACGCTACGACTCGTAGCGAAAGCTCGCGCTGGACGTGCGCGGGCCGCGACCGCAGGGCGTGGGGTGGGGACCCCGGCGCCCGACCGGGTGCCCGACCAGGCACTCGTGCAGACGGCTTTCGGGAACGCTTTTCACGCACACGCGCGGACGGGGGAGGATAGACGCATGCAGCCACGGAACATGTCCATGAGCGGAGTCGTCGACCTCGCCGCGGTGAAGGCGGCCCAGGAGGCCAAGGCGAAGGCGGAGCAGACGCGCGCCGAAACGGCCCGGCAGGGCGGCGCGGGGGCCGTCTCCCCGGCCGATCTCGTCATCGACGTCGACGAGGCGGGATTCGAGCGGGACGTCCTCCAGCGCTCCGCCGAGGTGCCCGTCGTCATCGACTTCTGGGCCGAGTGGTGCCAGCCCTGCAAGCAGCTCAGCCCGGTCCTGGAGCGGCTCGCCGTCGAGTACGACGGCCGCTTCCTGCTCGCGAAGATCGACGTCGACGCGAACCAGATGCTGATGCAGCAGTTCGGGGTCCAGGGGATCCCGGCCGTCTTCGCGGTCGTCGCGGGGCAGGCCCTGCCGCTCTTCCAGGGGGCCGCCGGTGAGGAGCAGATCCGGCAGACCCTCGACCAGCTCGTGCAGGTCGCCGAGCAGCGCTTCGGGCTGACCGGCCTGACCGTCGACCCCGACGCCGAGCCCGGCGGCGGCCGGCCCGAGCCCGCCGAGGTCCCGGCCGGTCCGCACGACGCCCTTCTGGAGGCCGCCGTGCACGCCCTGGACGCGGGGGACTTCGGCGCCGCCGTGCAGGCGTACCGCGACGTCCTCGCGGACGACCCGGCGAACACAGAGGCGAAGCTGGGTCTGGCGCAGGCCGAACTCCTGCACCGGGTGCAGGAGCTGGACCCGCAGCAGGTGCGCAAGGACGCCGCCGAGAAGCCGCAGGACGCCGCGGCGCAGATCGCCGCCGCCGACCTGGACCTGGTGGGCGGCCATGTCGAGGACGCCTTCGGCCGGCTGATCGACACCGTCCGCCGCACGGCGGGCGACGAGCGGGACGCCGTACGGGTGCGGCTGCTGGAGTTGTTCGAGGTCGTGGGCCCGGAGGACCCGCGCGTGGGCGCGGCGCGGCGGGCGTTGGCCAGGGCGCTGTTCTGAGCGGGGCGGGGGCCCTGTTCCTGACCAGTCGCTAAACGTCGGGGCACGTGGTTCCCGAGTGAAAATTTTGCCGAAGAGGCTCTTCTGCGGCCGCGCTTTACCAAATCTTGGTAATCGCGGCCGCTGTTACTTGAAGTAAGTCCAGGCCGCGGAAGTGTCGGGTTCTGTCCCTCGATCAACAGTTTTGTTCCGGGCCCATCTGCCACCCTGCGTCGCCGCCCGAGACCTGTGGGTCGTTGTTCGGTTATCCGGCCGTTACTAGCGAGTAACGAACCCCCTTGTGCGGGCGGCGAGAATGCACCACGATCGGCCACGCTCGGTCCAATGCCGTACCCCGACAGCCGGTTGGGTCAACGGGTTTTCCTGGGTCCCCACCGAGCAGGGCCGGCGGCTGTGACGCCGGCTCTGGGGCAGGGGGGTCTTCACCGCTCGGTGGAGCCTGTCCAGCAAGGTTGTGCGTGATGCGTGTCAGGCGCGACCAGTGGTTGTCGCTCGGGGGTGATCGCCGGTGATCGGTGCGCGGACAGCGCCTCGGAACACGGGCGCTCCCCTTCCCGAGGACGTAGCACTTCTCCCATCCCTGCCCGGCTGAGCCGCCGCCTCGGTGGTGAGTCGGGGGCAGGAGATGTACGTCCGAGAAGGAGGAAATATGGAGTCCCAGGTGCGTGGCGGGACCAGATGGAAGCGGTTCGCCGTCGTCATGGTGCCCAGCGTGGCCGCCACGGCGTGTATAGGCGTCGCCCTCGCGCAGGGCGCCCTCGCGGCGTCGTTCAGCGTGTCGGGCCAGTCGTTCAAGGTCACGGCCGACAAGCTCGTCGGCACGGGCTTCGCTCAGTACGGCGCGCTCGACACGGGTTACACCCTGGACGGCAAGAAGACGGTTCACCCCGTCGCCGTCTCGTCGTTCAAGAGCGCGACGATCACGAACATGTGCCAGTCCGTGGTCACCCCGGACATCCCGCTGCTCGGTTCGGTCAGCCTCACGCTGAAGGCCGGCGGCGGCAGCAAGCCGGTCGAGGCCGACAACCTGTACATCGACGTCGAGGACCTGGCGGCCGACGCCACGTTCAACAACATCGAGATCGGTGTCCCCGCCAAGGACCTCAACAAGGGTCCGGGCATGAAGGGCGGCGGCGAGCAGGCCAACCCCTACGGCTTCGGCCAGCAGGCGGACTCGGCCGTGCTCACCGGTGTGAAGCAGACGGCGTGGGCGACCACCGCCGGAACCTTCAAGCTCAGCGGCCTGAAGATGTCGCTGTCGACGGGTGTCAAGGAGTGCTACTAAGCACTCCGTGACGGGCGGGGGCGCCACTGGCTCCCCCGCCCGTCCCTTCTGACGGCCGCGCGTTCCACCGCGGCCCTCATCTCCACAGCAAAGCCGCACCAGGGAGCTGTTTTCCATGAGCGCCGAGACTCCTGTCGCCCCCGGCCAGTTCACCCTCCGGAGGCAGCAGTTCCGCGCCTGGCGGGGCACCCGGCCGTTCTGGGCCGGACTGTTCGTCCTCATCAGCGGGTTCCCCATCGCCTACTTCCCCTACGCGCACCTCCAGGTGGGCCATCTGACGCTGGCGATGGCGACCACCGCGGGCGCCGGTTCCCTGATCATCGGTGTGCTGCTGGGCGTACTGGGCGTGAGCCTGTGGTTCCAGAAGCACGTGCGGACCTTCGCGGGTGTCGCCGCGATCCTGCTCGGCCTGGTGTCCATCCCGGTGGCCAACCTCGGTGGCTTCCTCATCGGCTTCCTCTTCGCGCTCATCGGCGGAGCGATGGCCGTGTCCTGGGCGCCGGGCGCCCCGTCCGCGCCGGAGACGGCGACGGCCGGACCGGCCGCCGGGGGAGCGCCGGAAGGCGTCTACTCCACCGACCCCGCTCCCGCGGACGAGGTGACCGAGAACCCGTACAGCACGGGCCCCGCCCTCACCAAGGACCCGTCCCCCGCAGAGGGCGACGAGGCCGCGGGCGAGCCGAACGATCTGTCAGGAACGAGCCCGGGAAACGGGGCGAACGGGAGGCACAGTGCCGGCTGACGAGGTGACTCACGGGACCGACGTGGAGGCGTCGATCCCGGTGAGGACCGGTCCCCGCCACGCGGCACCGAAGAAGCCGCTGTTCACCAGGTTCCACATGCCCGCCGGCAAGGCGATAGCCCTGGCGGCCATGCCCACCGCGGTCCTCATGGGCATGGGATTCACGCCCACCCTCGCCAACGCCGAGGACCAGCCCACGTCGAAGAGCCTCACGATCGACGAGTACAAGGAGTGCGTGGCGGCCCTGGAGGACGCGGACGCCTCCGCGTCGGCCTCGCCGTCGCCGTCGGCCTCCGCGTCCACCGACGACGCGAAGGACGACAAGGACTCCGAGGGCTCGAAGGACTCCGGGGACGAGGGCTCCACCACCCCCTCCACGGGCGGTTCGAAGGACACGTCGAGCGGTTCGGGCGGCTCGTCGTCGGATTCAGGTTCCGACGAAGAGGCCGAGCCCGCGCCGTCCGCGTCCTCCGCGCCCGCGGCGTCGGCCGGCAAGCCGGCCTCGTCCTCGGGCGACACGGCCACGGCGGCCCCGTCGGCCACCGAGACCGAGAAGAAGAACGTCCTGGAGACCATCGGGGACGCGATCGGGGACCTCTTCGACGGCGGCAAGTCCGCCGACGAGACCCCGGCCCCGGCGGAGACCCCTTCGGCCTCGGCCGGCACCGGTGACGACGCCACGCCGGACCCGGGCACGGGCTCCTCCGACTCGGGCTCCTCCGGCTCCGGTTCGTCGGGCGGCTCGGCCACGGGCGGCTCCGGTGCGGCCGGGGAATCCAAGGACAAGGACAGCAAGGACTCCAAGGACGCCGGGGACACCAAGGACACGGTCACCGAGGCCGTGAAGGACGCGGCCGAGGACGCCGCCGACGAGGCCACCGCCTCGCCGAGCGCGAGCCCGTCCGAGAGTGCGGACGCCGTCGTCGACGACTGTCCGGTCGCCACCCTCGACGAGAGCGGCGTCGACAACAAGACGCCGATCGCGGACGACCCCTGGTACCTCAACGCCAGCTCGCTGCTGCTGAAGGGCGCCGACTACAAGGGCGTCGTCGAGGTGAAGACGGCCAACGGGACCAAGAAGAAGGTCCTGAAGTACGTCATCTCCGGCGGCACCGACATCGGGGACCTGCACCAGACGGTCGAGGACAAGCAGGCCGGCAAGACCTACCACGTCCAGGCGTCCTCGGGCAGCACGTCCACGATCCGCGACGGCGACACGATCATGTACACCCAGAGCATCTCGGGGAACCTGTTCGGTCTGATCCCGGTCACCTTCGACCCGGAGAACCCGCCGCCGCTGAACATCCCGCTGATCTACTTCACCAAGGTCAAGGTCGTGCAGGCCGCCCAGATGGGTGGCAACCTGCACATCCCCGGAATGCACGTCTACACGGACTGACGTCCGGGAACCGAGAAGGACCCGTCCGGGAGCCGCACAAACGCCGAGGGCGCCCCCTGCAACAGGGGGCGCCCTCGGTGTCGTACAAAGCCGCTCGGGCGTCGTACAGGCCCCTCGGCGGGGTCGGGACCGCCGAGGGGACGTGCTGCGGCGGTCAGTCGTTCGCGCCGTTGCCCAGGTGGTGCACCCGGACCATGTTGGTGGTGCCGGGGACGCCGGGGGGCGAGCCGGCGGTGATGATGACGATCTCGCCCGGGTTGAACCGGTTGAGCTTGAGGATCTCCTGGTCCACCAGCTCGACCATCTCGTCGGTGCTGTTCACGAACGGCACGATGTGCGACTCCACGCCCCAGCTCAGCGCGAGCTGGTTGCGGGTGTTCTCGTCCGTGGTGAACGCGATGATCGGCTGGCCCGCGCGGTAGCGGGAGAGCCGGCGCGCGGTGTCGCCGGACTGGGTGAAGGCCACCAGGCCCCGGCCGCCGAGGAAGTCGGCGATCTCGCACGCGGCGCGCGCGATCGAACCGCCCTGCGTGCGCGGCTTCTTGCCCGGCACCAGCGGCTGCAGGCCCTTGCTCAGCAGCTCCTGCTCGGCCGCGGTGACGATCTTCGACATCGTCTTCACGGTCTCGATCGGGTACGCGCCCACGCTCGACTCGGCGGACAGCATGACCGCGTCCGCGCCGTCCAGGATCGCGTTGGCCACGTCGGACGCCTCGGCGCGGGTCGGACGGGAGTTGGTGATCATCGACTCCATCATCTGGGTCGCCACGATCACCGGCTTGGCGTTGCGCCGGCACAGCTCGATCAGCCGCTTCTGCACCATGGGGACCTTCTCGAGCGGGTACTCGACGGCCAGGTCGCCACGGGCCACCATGACGGCGTCGAACGCCGCGACGACGTCCTCCATGTTCTCCACCGCCTGCGGCTTCTCCACCTTGGCGATGACGGGGACCCGGCGGCCCTCCTCGTCCATCACCCGGTGGACGTCGGCCACGTCCTTGGCGTCGCGGACGAAGGACAGCGCGACCAGGTCGGCGCCCATGCGCAGCGCGAACCGCAGGTCCTCGATGTCCTTCTCGCTCAGCGCGGGCACGTTGACGGCCGCGCCGGGCAGGTTGATGCCCTTGTGGTCGGAGATGACCCCGCCCTCGATGACGATGGTCCGCACCCGCGGGCCCTCGACGTCCAGGACCTTCAGCTCGACGTTGCCGTCGTTGATCAGGATCTGGTCGCCGCGCGAGACGTCACCGGGCAGACCCTTGTACGTCGTGCCGCAGATCGTCTTGTCGCCCGGGACGTCGTCGGTGGTGATGGTGAACTCGTCACCGCGCACCAGCTCCACCGGGCCCTCGGCGAAGGTCTCCAGGCGGATCTTCGGGCCCTGGAGGTCGGCGAGCACACCGATGGCCCGCCCGGTCTCCTTGGCGGCGGCCCGGACCCGGTCGTACCGGCCCTGGTGCTCGGCGTGCGTGCCGTGGCTGAAGTTGAAGCGGGCCACGTTCATGCCGGCTTCGATCAGGGACACGAGCTGCTCGTGGGAGTCGACCGCGGGGCCGAGAGTACAGACGATTTTCGAACGGCGCATGGGGCGATCCTATCGGTTTGTTTCGCTCCGGAATATTCCGTCTGGCGGAAGATACAAATGGGCGGCTCGGTGCTCAGTTGCTTTCCGGCTCAGTTTGTCCTTTCCACCAATGCGTAGGTCTGTGTGGCGATCTCCAGTTCCTCGTCCGTCGGCACCACCGCGACCGCCACCCGGGCGTCCGGCGGCGAGATCAGCCGGGGCTCGTCGCCGCGTACGGCGTTCAGCGCGTCGTCCACCGCCAGGCCCAGGGTCTCCAGGCCCGCGACGGCCGCCGCGCGCACCTCGGCGGAGTTCTCGCCGACCCCGGCGGTGAACGCCACCGCGTCCACCCGCCCGAGCACCGCGCAATACGCGCCGATGTACTTCTTCAGCCGGTGAATGTAGATGTCGAACGCGAGCTCCGCCCGTGCGTCCCCCTCGTCGATACGGCGCCGGATCTCCCGCATGTCGTTGTCGCCGCACAGCCCGATGAGCCCGCTCTTCTTGTTGAGAAGAGTGTCGATTTCGTCGATGGACATATTGCCGACGCGGGCCAAATGGAAGATGACGGCCGGGTCGGTGTCGCCCGAACGCGTACCCATCACGAGGCCCTCCAAGGGGGTCAGCCCCATCGAGGTGTCCACGCAGACACCGCCCCGCACGGCCGAGGCGGACGCCCCGTTGCCCAGATGGAGCACGATCACGTTCACCTCTTCCGGTGCCTTGCCCAGCAGCTCGGCCGTCGCCCGGGAGACGTACGCGTGTGAGGTGCCGTGGAAGCCGTAGCGCCGGATGCGGTGCGCGTCGGCGGTCTCCACGTCGATCGCGTAGCGGGCGGCCGACTCCGGCATCGTCGTGTGGAAGGCGGTGTCGAACACCGCGACCTGCGGCAGATCGGGGCGCAGCGCGCGGGCGGTCCGGATGCCGGTGAGATTGGCCGGGTTGTGCAGCGGGGCGACCGGGATCAGCCGCTCGATCTCGGCGAGCACCGCGTCGTCGATCACGGTCGGCCGGGTGAAGGTCTGCCCGCCGTGCACCACCCGGTGGCCGATGGCGGCCAGTTCGGGCGAGTCCAGCCCGAGCCCGTCCTTGGCCAGCTCCTCCGCCACGGCCTTCAGGGCGGCGTCGTGGTCGGCGATCGGGCCGTTCCACTCCCGGGCCTCCCCGCCGGCGGCCAGCGGCGTGTGCTTCAGCCGGGACGTGCGCTCACCGATGCGCTCGACGAGCCCCGCGGCCAGCCGGCTGTTGTCGCGCATGTCGAGGAGCTGGTACTTCACCGACGAGGAGCCGGAGTTGAGGACGAGGACACGGCTGGCGGTCACGGGGCGGTGGGCCTCTCGATCGGGTTCTGGGCCTGGATGGCGGTGATGGCGACGGTGTTCACGATGTCCTGGACGAGGGCGCCCCGGGACAGGTCGTTGACCGGCTTGCGCAGACCCTGGAGCACCGGCCCGACGGCGATCGCGCCGGCCGAACGCTGCACGGCCTTGTAGGTGTTGTTGCCGGTGTTGAGGTCCGGGAAGATCAGCACGCTGGCCTGGCCCGCGACGTCCGACTCCGGCAGCTTGGTGGCGGCGACGGTCGGCTCCACCGCCGCGTCGTACTGGATCGGCCCCTCGATCTTGAGGTCGGGGCGCCGCTGCCGCACCAGTTCGGTCGCCTCGCGCACCTTGTCCACGTCGGCGCCCGAGCCGGACGTACCGGTCGAGTACGACAGCATCGCGATCCGCGGCTCCACCCCGAACTGCTCGGCGGTGGCGGCGGACTGGATGGCGATGTCGGCGAGCTGCTCGGCGTCCGGGTCCGGGTTCACCGCGCAGTCGCCGTAGACCAGAACCTTGTCCGCGAGGCACATGAAGAACACCGACGAGACGATGTCGGCGTCCGGCTTGGTCTTGATGATCTCGAAAGCGGGCCGGATGGTCGCGGCCGTGGAGTGCACGGACCCCGAGACCATGCCGTCGGCGAGACCCTCCTGCACCATGAGCGTCCCGAAGTAGTTCACGTCCGAGACCACGTCGTACGCCAGCTCCACGCTGACGCCCTTGTGGGCGCGGACGGCCGCGTACTTCTCGGCGAAGGAGTCGCGCAGCCCGCTGGTCGCCGGGTCGATCAACTGGCAGTCTCCGAGGTCGATGCCCAGGTCGGCGGCCTTCTTGCGGATCTGGTCGACCGGACCGAGCAGCGTGAGGTCGCAGACCGAGCGGCGCAGCAGCACCTCCGCGGCGTGCAGCACACGCTCCTCGGTGCCCTCGGGCAGCACGACCCGGCGCCGGTCGGAACGGGCCTGTTCGAGGAGCTTGTGCTCGAACATCATCGGCGTCACCCGGTCGCTGCTCGGCGCCGAGACCCGGCTCAGCAGCCCGCCGGTGTCCACATGCCGCTCGAACAGCCCGAGCGCGGTCTCCGCCTTGCGCGGGGTGGCCGCGTTCAGCTTGCCCTCCAGGGAGAACAACTGCTCTGCGGTGGGGAAGCTGAGGCCCGGCACCGAGATGACCGGGGTGCCCGGGGCGAGCCGGGCGGCGAGGGTGAGGACCTCGTCGGAGGGCACCTCGTTCAGGGTGAGCACCACACCGGCTATCGGCGGGGTGCCGGCGCTGTGCGCGGCGAGCGCGCCGATCACCAGGTCGGCCCGGTCGCCCGGGGTGACGACCAGACAGCCCGGGGTCAGGGCGTGCAGGAAGTTCGGGAGCATCGCGCCGCCGAAGACGAAGCCCAGCGCGTCCCGGGCGAGCCCCGAGTCGTCGCCGAGCAGCACCTTCGCGCCGAGCGCCTGCGCGACCTGCGCCACGGTCGGGGCGGAGAGCGCCGGTTCGTCGGGAAGCACGTAACAGGGCACCGGCAGCCGGGTGTCGAGCGCGGCCGCGATCTTGTCGCGGTCCTCACGGGCCACCCGGTTGGTCACCATCGCCAGTACGTCGCAGCCGAGGCCCACGTACGCCCGGTAGGCGTTGCGGGTCTCGGCGAGCACCGACTCCGCGGTCTGCCCGCGGCCGCCGACCACCGGGATCACGGCCGCGCCGAACTCGTTCGCCAGCCGCGCGTTCAGGGCCAGTTCGTCGGGGAACTGGGTGTCGGCCCAGTCGGTGCCCAGGACGAGCACCACGTCGAACTCCCGGGCGACCCGGTGGAACCGCTCGACGAGGGTGGAGACCAGTTCGTCGGCGCCCTGCTCGGCCTGGAGCGCGGACGCCTCGTGGTAGTCCATGCCGTAGACGGTGGCCGGGTCCTGTGCCAGCCGGTAGCGGGCGCGCAGCAGCTCGAAGAGCCGGTCGGGCCCGTCGTGGACGAGGGGGCGGAAGACTCCCACCCGGTCGACCTGTCGGGTCAGGAGTTCCATGACCCCCAGCTCGACGACCTGCCGGCCGTCGCCGCGGTCGATACCGGTCACGTACACGCTGCGGGTCACGCGTGCTCTCCGTTTCTGTCCTGGGTGTTTCTGTCCTGGGTGTTCTCGACGCCTGCCATCAAACCCTGGTCACAAAAATCGCCCACCTAGGTGAGCAGATCCCTCTTGACAATACCTCTGCGCGTGGATAAGGCGCCCGTCAAGAGACAGCCCGTACGGCGGCGTGGAAGAATCGGTCCCGGCTCACCCGCATCCTCAGCGAGCAGGAGACACAGCACGATGCGCATCGGAGTTCTCACCGCAGGTGGCGACTGCCCCGGCCTGAACGCAGTGATCCGGTCGGTCGTGCACCGCGCCGTCGACAACTACGGCGACGAGGTCATCGGCTTCGAGGACGGCTACGCCGGTCTCCTCGACGGCCGTTACCGCGCCCTCGACCTCAACGCCGTCAGCGGCATCCTGGCCCGCGGCGGCACCATTCTCGGCTCGTCCCGGCTGGAGCGCGACCGGCTGCGGGAGGCGTGCGAGAGCGCCTCCGACATGATCCACGACTTCGGCATCGACGCGCTGATCCCGATCGGCGGCGAGGGCACGCTCACCGCGGCCCGCATGCTGAGCGACGCCGGACTGCCCGTGGTCGGCGTCCCCAAGACCATCGACAACGACATCTCCTCGACGGACCGCACCTTCGGCTTCGACACGGCCGTCGGCGTCGCCACCGAGGCGATGGACCGCCTCAAGACGACCGCCGAGTCCCACCAGCGCGTGATGGTCGTCGAGGTCATGGGCCGGCACGCGGGCTGGATCGCCCTGGAGAGCGGGATGGCGGCGGGCGCCCACGGCATCTGCCTGCCGGAGCGGCCCTTCGACCCTGCCGACCTGGTCAAGATGGTCGAGGAGCGCTTCTCCCGCGGCAAGAAGTTCGCCGTCATCTGCGTCGCCGAGGGCGCCCACCCCGCCGACGGCACCATGGACTACGGCAAGGGCGCCATCGACAAGTTCGGCCACGAGCGCTTCCAGGGCATCGGCACGGCCCTCGCCTACGAGCTGGAGAAGCGGCTCGGCAAGGAGGCCCGGCCGGTCATCCTCGGCCACATCCAGCGCGGCGGCGTCCCCACGGCCTACGACCGGGTTCTCGCGACCCGGTTCGGCTGGCACGCGGTGGAGGCGGCGCACCAGGGCGAGTTCGGCAAGATGACCGCGCTGCGCGGCACCGACGTGGTGATGGTGCCGCTGGCCGAGGCCGTCACCGAGCTGAAGACCGTCCCGAAGAACCGGATGGACGAGGCGGAGTCGGTCTTCTAGCCTGATCCTTCCGTCAGGGGGAGGGGGCGGCCGGCATGGCCGAACAGGACATGGGCGAGGGGCAGTTGCTGCTCGCCGAGTACCAGAGCGTGAAGGACGAGCAGAAGGCCCGGATCGGCTTCCGGGACAACCTGCTGTACGTGACCCTGGCGGTGGTCGCGGCGGTGATCGCCGCCGCGGCCCAGGCCCGCCAGACGTCGATGCTGCTCGCGCTGCCGCCGGTGTGCGTGGTCCTCGGCTGGACCTATCTGGTCAACGACGAGAAGATCTCCGCGATCGGACGCTACGTGCGCGGCGAGCTGACGCCCCGGCTGGCGGCCGTCACCGGCGCCGTGGACGTCTTCGGGTGGGAGACCTTCCACCGCGGCGACGCCCGCCGGACGTCCCGCAAGATCGTCCAGTGTGTCGTCGACCTGCTCGCCTTCTGCGTCGTACCGCTGGCCGCGCTGATCGTGTACTGGGGCGGCGGACAGCTCTCGTCGGGGCTGCTGGTGCTGTCGCTGGTGGAGGCGGTGGGCGTCGTGGGGCTCGGGGTGTTCGTGGTGCTGTACGCGGTGCCGTTCGGGACCGGAACCGGGGGCGCGGGGGTGTGATCCTCCGCAGCGCAGGGGGCTAGCGGCTTCTCCCGGCCGCCCCCCGCACCCACCGGTACACCAGCTCCGGGCGGCCCACCTGGCCGTAGAGCGGTCTGCGTTCGGCGCGGCCCGCGTCCACCAGATGCTCCAGATAACGCCGGGCCGTGATCCGGGAGATGCCGACCGCCTCGGCGACACCGGCCGCGGTCAGGCCCTCCTCGCTCTCGCGCACGGCCCGGGTCACCCGCTCCAGCGTCGGCGCGCTCAGCCCCTTCGGCAGGGCGGCCGGGCCCGGGGCGCGCAGGGTCGCCAGGGCGCGGTCGACCTCGTCCTGGCCGCTCGCCTCACCGGCCGCGCCCCGGAACTCCGCGTAGCGGACCAGACGGTCGCGCAGCGTTGCGAACGTGAAGGGTTTCAGCACGTACTGGACGACTCCGAGCGACACCCCTTCCCGCACCACCGTCAGGTCCCGCGCCGACGTCACCGCGATCACGTCCGCGTGATAGCCGGCGGCCCTGAGAGAGCGGGCCAGTTGGAGGCCGTGGCCGTCCGGGAGGTGCAGGTCGAGCAGCAGCAGGTCCACCGGGGTGCGGTCCAGCAGCCGACGGGCCTCGGCACCCGTGTGCGCCTTCCCGACCGCGACGAAACCGGGCACCCGTCCCACGTACATGACATGCGCGTCCGCGGCAACCGGATCGTCCTCGACAACCAGCACCCGAATCGGCTCCCCGTCTGGCACCCGCGGCCCGCCCGGCCCGCCGGGTGCACCGGTCCCGCCCGGCCTATCGGTCCCGCCGGGCGCACGGCTTCCGCCTGGCCCGCCCGTCCCGCCTGGCGCACCGCTTCCGCTCGCCACACCGGTCCCGCTAGGTCCACGGCTTCCGCTCGGCATACCGCCTCTGCCCGGCCCGCCGCTTCCGCCCGGCCCGCCGGTCCCGCTCGGCCCACCGCTTCTGTCTGGCCCGCCCGACCCGCCGCTTCCGCTCGGTCCATCGCTCCCGCTCGGCGCCCCGGGCTTGCCCGGCGTACCGCTTCCCCCCGGCGTACCGGTTCCGCTCGGTCCACTGCTTCCGCCCGGCCCATCGGTCCTGCTCGGCGCACCGGTCCCGCTCGGTCTACCGCTTCCGCTCGGCCCGTCGGTCCTGCCGGGCGCACGGCTCCCGCTCGGCGTACTGGTCCCGCTCGGCCTACCGGTCCCGCCGAGCGCACGGCTTCTGCCCGGCCCACCGGTCCCGCCCGGCGCCCCGCTTCTGCCCGTCTCTCCCGACACCTTCGTCATCCCTTGTCCTCCGCCCCCGTCAGCCCGGGAGTACCGGAAGACGCCGTGGCGCGCAATGGGAGGCGTACGAGGAACTCTGCGCCGCCGGCGTCCGCCTCCGTCACCGAGAGGGTTCCCTCGTGGCGCAGGACGGCCTGGCGGACCAGTGCCAGGCCGAGGCCGCGGCCGCCCGGGCCCGAGGGCTTCGTGGAGAAGCCGCGTTCGAAGACGAGCTGCGCGTGCGCGGGGTCCACGCCCGAACCGGTGTCGGCCACCCTGAGGAGCAGCTCGCCGCCGCCGTCGCCCTCCGTGGACGCGGTCACCGTCACCCGGGCCCGCACACTGCCCTGCGCCGCGTCCACCGCGTTGTCGATGAGGTTGCCGAGGATGGTGACCAGGTCGCGGGCGGGCAGCGAGGGCGGGAGGAGACCGTCGTCCAGGCGGCTGTCCGGCGAGACGACCAGCTCGACGCCCCGCTCGTTGGCCTGCGCGGTCTTGCCCAGCAGCAGCGCGGCCAGCACCGGTTCGCCCACCGCCGCCACCACCTGGTCGGTCAGGGCCTGGGCCAGTTCCAGTTCCGCCGTCGCGAACTCCGCGGCCTCCGGTGAGCGGCCCAGCTCGATCAGCGACACGACGGTGTGCAGCCGGTTCGCCGCCTCGTGCGCCTGCGAGCGCAGCGCCTGCGTGAAGCCCCGCTCCGAGTCCAGCTCGCCCATCAGGGACTGGAGTTCGGTCACGTCCCGCAGGGTGACGACCGTGCCGCGGTGCTCACCGCCCGACACCGGGGAGGTGTTCACCACCAGGACCCGTTCCGCCGCGAGATGCACCTCGTCGACCCGGGGCTCGGAGGCCAGCAGCGCGCCCGTGAGCGGCGCCGGCAGCCCCAGCTCGGCCACGGACCGGCCGACCACCTCCTCCGAGACCCCCAGCAGCTCCCGCGCCCCGTCGTTGATCAGCGCCACCCGGTACTGCCCGTCCAGCATCAGCAGCCCCTCGCGCACGGCGTGCAGCGCGGCCTGGTGGTAGTCGTGCATCCGGCTCAGCTCGGTCGCGTTCATCCCGTGGGTGTGGCGGCGCAGCGACGCGTTGATCACGTACGTGCCCACCGCCCCCAGCAGCAGCGCGCCCGCGGCCACCGCGATCAGGGCCGTCACCTGGTCCTGAACCCGCTTGCTGATCTCCTCGACCCGGATCCCGGCGCTGACCAGGCCGATGATCCGTCCGTCGCCCTCCTCGATCGGGGTGACCGCGCGGACCGAGGCGCCCAGGGTGCCGGTGTAGGTCTCGGTGAAGGTGCGGCCCGCCAGCGCGGCCGCGGTGTTGCCGCGGAAGGGCCGGCCTATCTCCTTCTCGTCCGGGTGGGTCCAGCGGATCCCGTCCGTGTTCATGATCGTCACGAAGTCGACGTCCGTGTCCCGCACGACCCGCAGCGCGTACGGCTGGAGTTCCGCGCTGGGGTCGGCGGTGTGGATCGCCGCCCGCACGGACGGCGAGTCGGCGACGGAACGGGCCACCGCGGTGGCCTGCCGGGCGGCCGCGTCCTCGGCCTGGCGGTGGTTGCTGGCCCAGGCGAACAGCGCGTACCCCGCGACGACGATCGCTATCAGCACCGCCTGCATGGCGAAGAGCTGGCCGGCCAGGCTGCGCGGCCGGGGGGAGGGGAGGCGCATGCCGTCAGTGTGCCCCCGAGGTCCGGCGTGAACTAAATGAACGGAAGGGTGACCGCCCTCACAGCCCGGGAGATAGTCACCGCATTCCCCATCTCTCCCCGGACGTGAGCCGCACGCCGGTGATGCCGACGAAGACGTCAAGGAGGGCAGCCGTGGCCGCCAGCAGCACCCCCGATACGGCACCTGCCGCACCCGCCAAGCGGGACCGCACCCACTACCTGTACATCGCGGTGATCGTCGCGGTCGCCCTCGGCATCGCCGTGGGTCTGATCGCGCCCGACTTCGCCGTCGAGTTGAAGCCGATCGGGACCGGCTTCGTCAATCTGATCAAGATGATGATCTCGCCGATCATCTTCTGCACGATCGTGCTCGGCATCGGATCGGTCCGCAAGGCCGCGAAGGTCGGCGCCGTCGGCGGTATCGCCCTCGGCTACTTCCTGGTCATGTCGCTGGTCGCCCTGAGCATCGGTCTGGTCGTCGGCAACATCCTGGAGCCGGGCACCGGCCTGGCGATCACGGACGCGGTGAAGGAGACCGGCCAGGCGCAGGTCTCGGCCGAGGCCAAGGACACCACCGAGTTCCTGCTCGGGGTCATCCCGACCACCATCGTCTCCGCCTTCACCGGCGGCGAGGTGCTCCAGACGCTGCTGATCGCCCTGCTCGCCGGGTTCGCGCTCCAGGCCATGGGGTCGGCCGGGCAGCCGATCCTGCGCGGGGTGGAGCACATCCAGCGGCTCGTCTTCCGCATCCTCGGCATGGTGATGTGGGCCGCCCCGATCGGTGCCTTCGGCGCCATCGCGGCCGTCACCGGCTCGGCCGGCGTCGACGCCCTCAAGAGCCTCGCCGTCCTGATGCTCGGCTTCTACGTCACCTGCTTCCTCTTCGTCTTCATCGTGCTCGGGGCGCTGCTGCGGGTGATCGCGGGCATGAACGTCTTCTCGCTCTTCAAGTACCTGGGCCGGGAGTTCCTGCTGATCCTGTCCACCTCCTCCTCCGAGTCCGCGCTGCCGCGGCTCATCGCGAAGATGGAGCACCTGGGCGTCAGCAAGCCCGTCGTCGGCATCACCGTCCCGACCGGCTACTCCTTCAACCTCGACGGCACCATGATCTACATGACCATGGCGTCCCTCTACATCGCCGACGCCATGGGCACGCCGATGTCGGTCGGCGAGCAGATCCCGCTGCTGCTGTTCCTGCTGGTCGCCTCCAAGGGCGCGGCGGGCGTCACCGGCGCCGGTCTCGCGACGCTGGCCGGCGGTCTCCAGTCGCACAAGCCGGCCCTGGTGGACGGCATCGGCCTCATCGTCGGCATCGACCGCTTCATGAGCGAGGCCCGCGCCCTGACCAACTTCGCGGGCAACGCCGTCGCCACCGTCCTGATCGGCACCTGGACCAAGGAGATCGACCGCGAGCGGGTCGGCCTGGTGCTGTCCGGCGGGCTGCCCTTCGACGAGAAGACCCTCCTCGACGACGACGGCCACGGCGGCGCGGGGACCGACGTCCCCGAGCAGCGCGAGGACGGCCAGAAGGAACTGGCCCGCGCCTGACCCCACGCACCCCGGCCCCTCCCCACTCCGGATGCCCGGCCCCGCCTGAACCGGGGCCGGGCATCCGGCCGTTGTCCGACGACAGGCATCCGGCCGTCATCCGACGGACCGCGCCGCCCGTCCGTGCTCCACCGCCGCCTCCAGCAGCGTCGACTCCTCCTCG
Source organism: Streptomyces antibioticus (assembly GCF_002019855.1). NCBI lineage: Bacteria > Bacillati > Actinomycetota > Actinomycetes > Kitasatosporales > Streptomycetaceae > Streptomyces > Streptomyces antibioticus. The sequence goes on from NZ_CM007717.1 coordinate 5,912,427, forward strand.
GTCAGCTCCAGGCCGGCCGCCCCGGCCGAGTCGCGGGCCGTCTCCGGGCGGCTCGCTCCCGGGATGACGACGACGGTGGGGGAGCGGGACAACAGCCAGGCCAGACACACCTGTTGGGGACTCGCCCCGTGCTCCCGCGCGATCGCGTGGAACGCGCCGAACGGCCCCTCGCCCGGCGCCTGTCCCAAGGACCCGCCCGGCCCGTCCAGGGCGCTGCGGGAGATGCCGCCGAGCGGGCTCCACGGCAGGAAGGCCAGCCCCAGGGCGGCCGTCAGCCGCAGCTCCGGCTCGCTGTCGCCGAACGAGGGGGAGTAGCGGTTTTGTACGGAGACCAGCCGGTCGCCGAGGATCGCGCGGGCGGCGCGGATCTGGCCGGTGTCCACGTTGGAGACGCCCGCCAGCCGGATCTTGCCCGCGTCCAGCAGCTCCCGCAGCGCGCCGACCGACTCCTCGAAGGGGACGGAGGGGTCGGGCTTGTGCAGGTGGTAGAGGCCGATCGCCTCCACGCCGAGCCGTCGCAGCGAGCCCTCGGCGGCCGCCCTGAGATGGCGCGGGTCGCCGTTCACGGTCCAGTCGGCGCCCGCCGGCCGGCCCCGCCCGCCCTTGGTCGCGATCAGCACGGCGTCGGTGTCACCGCCGTAGGAGCGGAGCGCGCGGGCCAGCAGCCGTTCGTTGTGGCCGGGTTCCTCGCCGGGCAGATGGTAGGAGTCGGCGGTGTCCAGCAGGGTCACCCCCGCGTCCAGCGCCGCGTGCACGGTGGCCAGCGCCCGTGCCTCGTCGGGGCGGCCCTCGACGGACAGCGGCATCGCGCCGAGTCCGACCGCGCTCACCCGCAGGTCCCCCAGAGTGCGGTGCCGCATCTCAGTCGCCCTTTCCGGCGGCGCCCGACCGGGCCGCCGTGCCGAGGGTCTCGGTCACCGCCCGCGGCAGCCACCGCCGTACGTCGCCGAAGCGGTAACCGAGCGCGACCGCACGGGAGTTGTCCATGCCGTAGAAGCGGCGGAAGGAGAACGGGGAGACCTCGCCGATCTCGCTCTCGCGGAACACCGTCTCACCGTAGGGGAGTTGTGCGGCGATCGCCTCGCAGAGGTCGCGGGTGGTGAGCCGGCCGTGGGAGGCCGCGTTGACCGGGCCCGTGAAGTCCTGGCCCACCGCCCAGAACAGGAAGTCGGCGATCTCCTCGACGTGGATGTAGGTGGCGGGCTGGTTCACCGTCGGCACGGTGATCGGCTCACCGGCCCGGATGCGGGAGACGTAGTGCTCCAGCCGGCCGGTGAAGTCGTCGTCCCCGCCCAGCACATGGGCGACGCGCACGGCGGCCCACGGGAACGGCGGGTCCGTCGCGAACACCGCCTCCGCCTGCCGCTTGCCCTCGCCGTAGTGGGCGTCGGTGAACTCCGAGTCGTTCCAGGGGAGTTCGAGGTCTACGACGACGTCCAGCGGATCGACGTCCGCCTCCCGTACGGGCGCGAGGGAGTCCTCGTACTCGTACACCTCGACGGTGGACGTCATCAGATAGCGGCCGGTGCGGCCGGTGAACACCCGGCGGGCGACGGCCGCCTGGCGCGGGGTGTAGCAGACCTGGTCGACGACGGCGTCGAAGACGCGGGAGCCCAGGGCGGCGCGCAGCGACGCCTCGTCGTCGCGGTCGGCGACCAGATGCACCGTGCCCGGCGGCGGGGCCGACGATCCGCGGTTGAGGACCGTCACCCGGTCCCCGGCGGCGAGCAGCCGGGCGATCAGCCGCTTGCCGAAGTAGCGGCTGCCGCCGATGACCAGTACCTCTCGTGGCTTGTCCATGACCATAATTCTCCCGGCGTATCCGCCCGTCCTGAAGGGGGAACCATGGGAGTTTCGGCCGCCGCACCGAAAGAACCTCGGCCGTCACGGGCCGCCACCGTCGAAACGTCGGTGGCCTTCGACGCCCTCGACCGGCAGATCCTGCTGCTGCTCCAGACCGACGGCCGGATCAAGCTGAGCGAGCTGGGCCGCAGGGTCCGGCTGAGCCCGGCGGCGGTCACCGAGCGGGTCCGGCGCCTGGAGGCCGCGGGGGTGATCGACGGCTACGGCGCCCGGGTCGTCCCGGCCCGGCTGGGCTACGGCATCGAGGCGTTCGTCCGCGTCGATCCGCACGGCGGGTACACCCTGAGGCATCCGAGGACCCTGGAGCTGATGGACCGGCCGGAGATCACCGAGGCGCACCACGTGGTCGGCGAGGACTGCTGGATCCTCAAGGTCGCGGTGGCCGACACCGTGCATCTGGAGGAGGTCCTGTCGGAGATCTCGGCCCTCGGCCGCACCACCACGTCGATCGTGCTCACCTCGCCGATACGCCACAAGCCCCTGTTGCCCTGATGCCGGACCGCTCCCCGACGCCGGACCTGTTGCCTTGACGTCGGCGTCAAGCCGTACGTTCGTCGGTATGCGAATCGGCGAGCTGGCCGCGCGGGCCGGAACCACGACGCGGACGCTGCGGTACTACGAGTCGCGGGGGCTGCTGCCCGCGCGACGCGACGAGCACGGGTACCGGACGTACGACGAGAGCGATCTGCGGCTGCTGCGGCAGATCAGGACGCTCCGGGACTTCGGGTTCGAGCTGGAGGAGACCCGGCCGTTCGTGGAGTGCCTGCGGGCCGGTCACCCCGAGGGGGACTCGTGCCCGGCCTCGCTCCTGGTCTACCGGCGCAAGCTGGCGGAGCTGGACGCGCTGATCGGGCAGCTCACGGCGGTGCGGGCGCAGGTCGGCGCCCAGCTCGCGCGGGCCGAGGCGGCGGTTCCGGGGGGTCCGGAGCCGAAGTGCGAACTGGGAGGCCGGACATGGTGACCGATGTGCGGGACGTGACGGACGCGGACTTCGAGACCGAGGTGATCGGGTCCGAGCTGCCGGTGCTGGTGGAGTTCACCGCCGACTGGTGTCCGCCGTGCCGGCAGATGGGGCCGGTGCTGAAGGCGCTCGCGGCGGAGGAGGGCGAGCGGCTGAAGGTGGTGCAGCTCGATGTGGACGCCAATCCGGCGACCACCAACGCCTACAAGGTGCTGTCGATGCCGACCTTCATGGTCTTCCGCGACGGCGAGCCGGTGAAGGCGATGGTCGGCGCCCGTCCGCGTCGTCGGCTGCTGGAGGAGCTGTCCGAGGTGCTCTGACCCCCTGAACAGGAGAAATCCCCCGAGCAATTGCGCTCGGGGGATTTCTTTGCGTATATTCGATGATTCGCGACTTCGGAAATATCGATACGCGAAGAAGTTCAGTGAGCACAGTATATCCGGGCGGGAGTGGAATTGTCAAACACCGAAATTCCGGACGATGAATTGCGGCACGAGCAGGAATTCATCGACGGACTGTACGCACGCGTGGACGCCCTGCGCGGCGACACCGAGACCGCCGTCACCGACGCCCTCGCCCAGGGAGACACCCCCATGCAGGCCCGCCTGGAGCGGGACATCCTGGTCGCCGAGCGCTCGGGGCTGCTCGCCGCGCTGAACGCGGTGGACGGCTCCCTGTGCTTCGGCCGGATCGACCTCGCCTCGGGCGTCAGCCACCACATCGGCCGGATCGGGCTGCGCGTCGACGACGCCGACCGCACCCCGGTCCTCATCGACTGGCGGGCCGACGTCGCCCGCCCCTTCTACCTGGCGACCGGCCACACCCCGATGGGGCTGCGCCGCCGCCGGCACATCAGCAGCGAGGGGCGCCGGGTCACCGCCCTGCACGACGAGTTCCTCGACCTCGGCGACCGGGAGCGGACCGGCCACGAGGACCCGGCGGGCGACGCCGTGCTGCTGGCCGCGCTGAACTCCGCGCGCACCGGCCGTATGGGCGACATCGTGCAGACCATCCAGGCCGAGCAGGACGAGATCATCCGCGCCCCGCACCGGGGCGTCCTGGTCGTGGAGGGCGGCCCCGGCACCGGCAAGACCGCCGTCGCCCTGCACCGCGCCGCCTACCTCCTCTACGAGCACCGCGAGCTGCTCGCCAAGCGGGCCGTCCTGATCGTCGGACCCAACCCCGCCTTCCTCGGCTACATCGGCGAGGTGCTGCCCTCGCTCGGCGAGACCGGCGTGCTGCTCGCCACGGTCGGCGAACTCTTCCCCGGCGTGAGGGCGACGGCCGCGGACACCCCCGAGGCGGCCGCGGTGAAGGGGCGCGCCGCCATGGCGGACGTCCTCGCCGCCGTCGTACGCGACCGGCAGGCGCTGCCCGACCCGGTGATCGCGATCGAGCACGACCGGGAGGTCCTGATGCTCGACGACGGTCTCGTCGGCGTCGCCCGCGAACGCACCCGCGCCGCGAAGCTCCCGCACAACGCGGCCCGCGAGCACTTCGAGGGGCACATCCTCAACACGCTCACCGAGCTGTACGCCGAGCGCGTCGGCACCGACCCGTACGACGGCACGAGCCTGCTCGACCCCAGTGACATCACGCAGATCCGCGACGAGCTGGCCGAGAACCCCGAGGTCTGGTCCGCGATCGATCAGCTCTGGCCGAGGATCACCCCGCGCCGTCTGGTCGCCGACTTCCTTGCCGCACCCGAGGCGTATCTGGACGGGGCCGACGCGGCCGCCGTCCGCCGCCCCGTGACCCGGGAATGGACCGTCGCGGACGTGCCGCTGCTGGACGAGGCGGCCGAACTCCTCGGCGAGGACGACCGGCTGGCCCGGATCCGCGCCGAACGGGAACGCGCGACCCAGATCGCCTACGCGCAGGGCGTCCTCGACGTGTCGTACGCCTCCCGGACCTACGAGTTCGAGGACAAGGAGGACGGCGACCCGGACAGCTCCGAGGTGCTGTCGGCCCACGACATCATCGACGCCGAACGCTTCGCCGAGCGGCACGAGGAGGACGACCACCGCAGCGCCGCCGAGCGCGCCGCCGCCGACCGCACCTGGGCGTTCGGCCACATCATCGTGGACGAGGCGCAGGAGCTGTCGCCGATGGCGTGGCGGCTGCTGATGCGGCGCAGCCCGACCCGCTCCATGACCCTGGTCGGAGACCCCGCCCAGACCGCCGAGGCGGCCGGCGTCGGCTCCTGGTCCGGCATCCTCGCCCCCTACGTCGAGAACCGCTGGGAGCACACCCGCCTCGGCGTCAACTACCGCACCCCCGCGGAGATCATGGAGATCGCGGCGGCAGTCGTCCGCGCCGAGGACCCCGGCTTCGAGCCCCCGGCCTCGGTGCGCTCCACCGGCGTACGGCCCTGGGCGCGCGCCGCCGAGGACCTGCCCGAGGCGGTCGCCGCCGCCGTCGAGGAGCTGACCCCCGAGGAAGGCCGGCTCGCCGTCATCGCCCCGCGCGCCCTGCACCGGCGGCTGGCCGCCCGGCTGGACGGCGTGACGGCCGGCGCCGAACCGGACCTGACCCGCACGGTCGTCCTCCTCGACCCGCGCCAGTCCAAGGGCCTGGAGTTCGACTCGGTGCTCGTGGTGGAACCGGCCGACTACGGCACCAGCGATCTGTACGTCGCCCTCACCCGGGCCACCCAGCGGCTCGGCGTGGTCCACCACAAGGAGCTGCCGACGGCACTGGCGGCGGCCCTGGGCTGAGGTGCCGGGGCGGGCCGGGGCCCCGGTGGCCCGTCAGGCCGGGCGCAGCCAGAGGGTCGCGAGCGGGGGCAGGGTCAGTCGGATCGACGCCGGGCGGCCGTGCCACCCCTGTGGCTCCGGTTTGAGCGGGTCCGGGTGGGCGACCCCGCTGCCGCCGTAGCGCTCGGCGTCGGTGTTGAGGAACTCGTGCCAGGCGGGGACGTCGTCGGGGACGCCGATGCGGTAGTCGTGGCGGACCACGGGGGAGAGGTTCGCGACGCACAGCAGCGGGGTGCCCTCGGCGTCGTGGCGCAGGAAGGCGAAGACGTCGTCCTCGGCGGCGTCCCCGACCACCCACTGGAACCCGGCCGGGTCGGTGTCGAGCTGCCAGAGCGCGGGCGCCGACCGGTACCCGGCGTTGAGGTCGCGCACCAGGTCCCGCACCCCGCGGTGATCGGGCTCCGCCGGGTACGCGGGATCCAGCAGCCACCAGTCCGGGCCGTGCGCTTCGGACCACTCGGCGCCCTGCGCGAACTCCTGCCCCATGAAGAGGAGTTGCTTGCCCGGGTGGGCCCACATGAAGGCCAGGTAGGCGCGCAGGTTGGCGCGCTGCTGCCACCAGTCGCCGGGCATCTTCGACACCAACGACCGCTTCCCGTGCACCACTTCGTCGTGGGAGATGGGCAGGACGTAGTTCTCGCTGTACGCGTACACCATCGAGAACGTCATCTCGTGGTGGTGGTGCTTGCGGTGCACCGGCTCGTGGCTCATGTACTGGAGCGAGTCGTGCATCCAGCCCATGTTCCACTTCAGCCCGAAACCCAGCCCGCCGAAACCGCTCGGGCCCCGGTGGTGGGTCGCCCGGGTGACCCCGTCCCAGGCCGTCGACTCCTCCGCCACCGTCACCACACCCGGGCAGCGCCGGTACACGGTGGCGTTCATCTCCTGGAGGAAGGCGACCGCGTCCAGGTTCTCCCGGCCGCCGTGCTCGTTCGGGGTCCACTGCCCCGGCTCGCGCGAGTAGTCGAGGTAGAGCATGGAGGCGACGGCGTCCACCCGCAGCCCGTCGATGTGGAACTCCTCGCACCAGTACACCGCGTTGGCCACCAGGAAGTTGCGCACCTCGCGCCGCCCGAAGTCGAACTCCAGCGTCCCCCAGTCCGGATGGGCCGCCCGCAACGGGTCCTCGTGCTCGTACAGCGGCCGCCCGTCGAACTCCGCCAGCGCCCACTCGTCGCGCGGGAAATGCGCCGGCACCCAGTCCATCAGGACCCCGATCCCGGCCCGGTGCAGCGCGTCCACCAGGAACTTGAAGTCGTCCGGCGTGCCCAGCCGGGCCGTCGGCGCGTAGAAACCGGTGACCTGATAGCCCCAGGAACCCCCGAACGGATGCTCCGCGACCGGCATCAGCTCCACATGCGTGAACCCGAGGTCCCGGACGTACGCGGGCAACTGCTCGGCGAGCTGACGATACGTCAACCCGGGCCGCCAGGACGGCAGATGGACCTCGTAGACGGAGAACGGCGCCTCGTGCACCGGCGTCGCGGCACGGCGGTCCAGCCACTCGGCGTCGCCCCACTCGTAGCGCGAGGTGTGCACGATCGACGACGTGGCCGGCGGCACCTCGGTGCGCCGGGCCAGCGGATCGGCACGCAGGGTGTGCGTACCGTCCGGCCGGGCTATGTCGAACTTGTACAACTCCCCCTCGCCGACCCCGGGCACGAACAGCTCCCACACCCCGGACGACCCGAGCGAACGCATCGGGAACCCGGTGCCGTCCCAGAAGTTGAAGGACCCCACCACCCGCACGCCCTGCGCGTTCGGCGCCCACACGGAGAACCCGGTGCCGCTCACGCCCTGGTGGGTCGCCGGGTGCGCGCCGAGGACCGTCCACAGCTCCTCGTGCCGGCCCTCGCCGATCAGATGCAGGTCCAGCTCGCCCAGCGTGGGCAGGAAGCGGTACGCGTCCTCGACCTCAACGGTGGTGTCCTCGTAGGCCACCAGGAGCCGGTAGTCGGGGACGTCCGTGAGCGGCAGCAGCGCGGAGAAGAAGCCGTCGCCGTCGTCGTGCAGCTCGGCCCGCAGCCCCTCCGCCACGACCGTCACCGCCCGCGCGAAGGGCCGCAGCGCCCGGAACACCACCCCGCCGGGCACCGGATGCGCGCCGAGCACGCCGTGCGGATCGTGATGGGTGCCGTGCAGCAGCCGCTCACGGTCGACGGTGCCGAGGGCGGGAGAGAAGGAGACGGACGGGACGGGCTCGACGGGCACCGGCACCGCGGGGGCCTGCTCCACCCCGGCCTGCTTCTTCTTCACCGCGGCCTTCTTGGCCCCGGACTTTCTCGCTCCGGCCTTCTTCACTGCGGACTGCTTCCCGGTGGCCTTCTTCTTCGGGGGAGTCACGTACGGGGCCTCCTCAGGGCAGGTCGGCTGCGAGCCGGTGTATCGCGGACAGCGGTACGGAGAGCCAGTCGGGGCGGTGCCGGGCCTCGTAGACCACCTCGTAGACCGCCTTGTCGGTCTCCAGGGCCCGCAGCAGCACGGGGTCGGTGCGCGGGTCGGTGCCGGACACCTCGGCGTATCCGGCGCAGTACGCCGACCGGCAGGCGTGCGCCCAGCCGGGGACCGGCGGATCGGCGCAGGAGGCCGCGTAGTCGAAGGAGCGCAGCATCCCCGCCACGTCCCGCACGGCCGGCTGCGGCATCCGGCGCTCGGCCAGCGGCCGGGCCGGTTCCCCCTCGAAGTCGATCAGCGACCACTGGCCGGACGGTGCCCGCAGGCACTGTCCGAGATGCAGATCGCCGTGCACCCGCTGCGCGGTCCAGGTGTGCCCCTCCGCCGCGAGATCCGCCAGCGCCGAGAAGGCGGTGCGCAGCGCGGGCGCGTACGGCCGCAGTGCCGGCACCGCCCGCGCCGCCGCGTCCAGGCGTACGACCATGCCGTCCACCAGGGGCTGTATCTGCGCGGCGCCGAGCGTCGCCGTGGGCAGCGCCCGGGCCAGCGCCCCGTGCACCTCGGCGGTGGCCCGCCCCAGTGCCCGGGCCTCCGCGACGAAGTCCTCGCCCTTGGCCAGCTCCCGCAGGGCCAGCTCCCAGCCGTCCGTCGCCCCCTGCACGAACGGCTGGAGCACCCCGACCACATACGTGTCGTCGTCGACGTCCGCGTGCATCCACGCCGTCGGCGCCGGCACCCGGGGACAGCCCTCGCGGGCCAGCGCCAGCGGCAGCTCCAGATCGGGGTTGACGCCGGGCACGACCCGGCGCAACAGCTTCAGGATGAACGTATCTCCATAGACCAGGGACGAGTTGGACTGCTCGGCGGTCATCAGACGTGGCACGAGCCCGGCCCGGATCTCCTGCCCCGGATCCCGGTCGCAGCGCAGGGCACCGATCCGGGCCCGGGTGCGCAGCGCCTCCAGGAGCAGTTCGGCGGGCCGGGTGTCGTAGAGGGCGTCGTAGACCGTGCGCCCGGTCAGCGGGCCGGACGCCACATGGCCGATCAGCGCGGGCGCGAGCCGGGGCGGCAGCGCCTCGCGGACGCCGATCAGGAGCTGGTAGCAGTCGCCCGCGCTGCCCGGCTGATGGGCCCGCACCAGCAGGTGGTACAGCCCGAGCCGTCCCAGAGGCGGCAGCAGCTCGGTGGCCGTGACCAGCGAGAACCCGGTGACCGGCCGCCCCTTCCCGGCGAACCACCGCTGCCGCGGCAGCCACTCCCGCAGCAGCGGGTCCAGTGACGCGAGGAGACCTGGACTTGTCGTGCCGGAACGGGTGACCGTGTCCGCCATGGCGTCACATTCCTTTCCCCGCGGGGGGTCGGGGTGTTACTGATGCGTGCCCCGGGCGGGGCGGGGGAAACCGCCCCGCCGCGGGTTCTAGACGGTGTCCGCGCGGAGGCGGAACCAGTAGAAGCCGTGCCCCGCGAGGGTGAGCAGGTACGGCAGGTCGCCGACCGCCGGGAAGCGCACCCCGCCGAAGAGTTCGACCGGGTAGCGCCCCTTGAAGCGGCTCAGGTCCAGCTCCGTGGGCTGTGCGAAGCGGGAGAAGTTGTGGACGCACAGCACCAGGTCGTCCTCGTATTCGCGGAGGAAGGCGAGGACGGCCGGGTTCGAGGACGGGAGTTCGGTGTATGTCCCCAGTCCGAACGCCGGGTTCTGCTTGCGGATCTCGATCATGCGGCGGGTCCAGTGCAGCAGCGACGAGGGCGACGACATGGACGCCTCGACGTTGGTGACCTGGTAGCCGTAGACGGGGTCCATGATGGCGGGGAGGAAGAGGCGTCCGGGGTCGCAGGAGGAGAAGCCGGCGTTGCGGTCGGGGGTCCATTGCATGGGGGTGCGGACGGCGTCGCGGTCGCCGAGCCAGATGTTGTCGCCCATGCCGATCTCGTCGCCGTAGTAGAGGATCGGTGAGCCCGGCAATGACAGGAGGAGGGCGGTGAAGAGTTCGATCTGGTTGCGGTCGTTGTCGAGGAGGGTGGCGAGGCGGCGGCGGATGCCGATGTTGGCGCGCATGCGCGGGTCTTTGGCGTATTCCGCGTACATGTAGTCGCGTTCTTCGTCGGTGACCATTTCGAGGGTGAGCTCGTCGTGGTTGCGCAGGAAGATGCCCCATTGGCAGCGGCTGGGGATGGCGGGGGTCTTGGCGAGGATTTCGGAGACGGGGTGGCGGGACTCGCGGCGGACGGCCATGAAGATGCGGGGCATGACGGGGAAGTGGAAGGCCATGTGGCATTCGTCGCCGCCGGAGGCGTAGTCGCCGAAGTAGTCGACGACGTCCTCGGGCCACTGGTTGGCCTCCGCCAGGATCACCGTGTCCGGATAGTGCGCGTCGATCTCCTTGCGGACCCGCTTGAGGAAGTCATGGGTCGCAGGAAGGTTTTCGCAGTTGGTGCCCTCCGCCGCGTAGAGATACGGCACCGCGTCCAGCCGGAAACCGTCGATGCCCAGGTCCAGCCAGAACCGCAGCGCGGAGATCATCTCCTCCTGCACGGCCGGGTTCTCGTAGTTGAGGTCGGGCTGGTGGGAGAAGAAGCGGTGGAAGAAGTACTGCTTGCGGACCGGGTCGAAGGTCCAGTTGGAGACCTCGGTGTCGACGAAGATGATGCGGGCGTCGGCGTACTGCTTGTCGTCGTCGGCCCACATGTAGTAATCGCCGTACGGGCCGTCGGGGTTGGCGCGGGACTCCTGGAACCACGGGTGCTGGTCGCTGGTGTGGTTCATGACGAAGTCGATGATCACGCGCATCCCACGCTGATGCGCGGCGTCGACGAACTCCACGAAGTCGGCCAGGTCACCGAACTCCGGGAGTACCGACGTGTAGTCCGAGACGTCGTAACCGCCGTCACGGAGCGGGGATTTGAAGAACGGCGGAAGCCAGAGGCAGTCGACGCCCAGCCACTGGAGGTAGTCGAGCTTGGCGGTGATGCCCTTGAGGTCGCCGACGCCGTCGCCGTTGCTGTCCTGGAAGGAGCGGACGAGTACCTCGTAGAACACGGCGCGCTTGAACCACTCGGGGTCGCGGTCCTTGGCCGGGGTGTCCTCGAAGGTGTCCGGAACGGGCTCATTGACGATCATCGTGTGGGTGACCCTCCGATCTGCGGGTTGGACGGTCGCAGGACGGTGAGGACGTGCGCGGGCCGAGTGCCCGGTTCCAGGCGCACGTAATTGGCCCTGCCCCAGTGATAGGTCTCACCGGTGAGCTGGTCGCGCACCGGTACCGACTCGTGCCAGTCCAGGCCGAGTTGCGGCATGTCCAACGAGATCGTCGCCTCCTGGGTGTGGTGGGGGTCGAGGTTGACGACCACCAGAACCGTGTTCGAACCGCTCCGCTTCGAGTAGACGATCACCGCCTCCTGGTCGGCGTGATGGAAGTGCAGATTGCGCAGCCGGTGCAGCGCCGGATTGTCCCGCCGGATCTCGTTGAGGCGGGTGATGAGGGGGGCGAGGGTGTCGGGGGTGTCCCAGTCGCGGGCTTTGAGCTGGTACTTCTCGGAGTCGAGGTATTCCTCGCTGCCGGGGCGCAGGGGGGTGTTCTCGGCGAGTTCGTAGCCGCTGTAGATGCCCCAGGTGGGGGAGAGGGTGGCGGCCAGCACGGCCCGCAGCGCGAACGCGGCCCGGCCGCCGTCCTGGAGGGAGGCGTGGAGGATGTCGGGGGTGTTGGCGAAGAGGTTGGGCCGCATGTAGGAGGCGCTCTCACCGGCGAGTTCGGTGAGGTACTCCGTCAGTTCCTGCTTCGTGGTCCGCCAGGTGAAGTAGGTGTAGGACTGCTGGAAGCCGATCTGGGCGAGGGTGCGCATCATCGCGGGGCGGGTGAAGGCTTCGGCGAGGAAGAGCACGTCGGGGTCGGTGCGGTTGATCTCGGCGATGACGCGTTCCCAGAAGAGCACGGGTTTGGTGTGGGGGTTGTCGACGCGGAAGATGCGCACGCCGTGGGACATCCAGTGCCGCAGGATGCGTACCGTCTCGGCGGTGATGCCGTCCAGGTCGGCGTCGAAGGCGACGGGGTAGATGTCCTGGTACTTCTTGGGCGGGTTCTCGGCGTAGGCGATCGAGCCGTCGGGGCGGTGGTGGAACCACTCCGGATGCTTGTCCACCCAGGGGTGGTCGGGGGAGCACTGCAACGCGAAGTCGAGGGCGATCTCCAGTCCGTGCCGTGCGGCCTCTTCCACGAACCAGGTGAAGTCCTCCAGGGTGCCCAGTGCCGGGTGGACCGCGTCGTGGCCGCCTTCCGGTGAGCCGATCGCCCAGGGCACGCCGACGTCGTCGGGGGTGGCGTTGAGGGTGTTGTTGCGGCCCTTGCGGTGGGTGGTGCCGATGGGGTGGATCGGGGGGAGGTAGACGACGTCGAAGCCCATCGCGGCGATGGCGGGCAGCCGCCGTGCGGCGGTGCGGAAGGTGCCGTGCGGGGTTTCGGGGGTGCCCTCGGAGCGGGGGAAGAACTCGTACCAGGCGCCGTACAGGGCCCGTTCACGCTCCACCAGCAGCGGCATCGGCGCGGAGGCCGTGACCAGCTCCCGCAGGGGATGGCGGGCCAGGACCGCGTCCACCTCCGGCGTCAACGCCGCCGCCAGCCGGGCGGCGGGCGGACGGCTCTCGTCGCGCAGGGCGCGGGCGGCGGCCCGCAGCAGGGTCCGTTCCGCGCTGCGCGCGGGCACTCCGGCCGCGGCCCGCTCGTACAGGCGGGCGCCGTCCTCCAGGACCAGTTCGGTGTCCTGCCCGGCCGGGATCTTGATGGTGGCGTGATGCCGCCAGGTGCCGAGCGGATCGCTCCATGCCTCCACGGTGTACGTCCACGGGCCGGGCGCGTCGGGTGTGACGTCCGCGCCCCAGCGGTCGGTCCCGGGGGCCAGTTCGCGCATCGGCGTCCAGGGTCCGGGGCGGCCGCGCGGGTCCCGCAGGACGACATTGGCGGCGACGGCGTCGTGGCCCTCGCGGAACACGGTGGCCGAGACCTCGAACGTCTCACCGGTGACCGCCTTGGCGGGCCTGCGCCCCTGCTGGACCACGGGGTGGACGTCCAGGACAGGGATGCGGCCGACGGTGGTGGCGGGGGCTGTGACCGCTGGAGTGGTGGTGCGGGCGGTGGCGGCCTCGGCGGGACGCGCGGGTGGCGTCTCGGTCGCTTCGGCCGTTTCGTTCGGTCGACTTGCCTGGTCCGTCTTCTTGGTTGCCTTGGTATGGGACGCCGGGGGTGCCGACGAGTGGTGCGTGGCGGGCATGACCGCTCCTGTCCGCTTCAACGGGGGGTGGGCGGAGGGATGTGGGGTCGAGTACCGGGGGAGCCTTCCCACCCTGAACGGGTGCGCACTCCGGCACTTTGTTAACTACTCGCGCGTATGTCTACGCACAAGACCGGCCCCGTCCGGAAGAACGGGGCCGGTCACGGGGGACAGCCGCCATAGCTCCCTAGAACGGCGGCACTTGCAGGATTTTGTTCGGTGAACCGCTGCCCCGGCCGGAGACCTTGCCGTTCGCGGCACCCGCGACAAGTGCCCGGGAGACCTGGGCCGGTGTGGCTTTCGGGTGATCTGCCAGATAGAGCGCGGCCGCCCCCGCCGCGTGCGGCGCCGCCGTCGACGTACCCGAGAAGGTGGCGCGCGCGGTGTCGCCGCGGTGCGAGGCGGAGGTGATCGACACGCCCGGCGCGAACAGGTCGAGCGCGGAGCCGTGGTTCGAGAAGGCGGGCCGGGTGTCCGTGCGGTCGACGGCGCCGACGGTGACGGCCTCGCGGACGTCGGCGGGGGACTGGAGGGCGGCCGGGCGTCCCTCGTTGCCCGCCGCCACCGTGTAGGTGACGCCGGATCGGATCGAGGCGCGGACGGCCGCGTCGAGCTGGGCGTTGTAGCCGCCGCCCAGGCTGAGGTTGGCGACCGCGGGCTTGCGGGCGTTGCGGGTCACCCAGTCGATACCGGCGATCACCCGCGCGATCGTGCCCGCGCCGGTGTCGTCGAGCACCCGGACCGAGACCACCTTCGCCTTCTTGGCCACCCCGAAGGACGTGCCCGCGACGGTGGCGGCGACATGGGTGCCGTGGCCGTTGCCGTCGGCGGCCGTGCCGTCGCCGCCGACGAAGTCCCAGCCGTGGCGCGCCCGGCCGCCGAAGTCCTTGTGGGTGATCCGTACGCCGGTGTCGATGACGTACACGGTCACCCCGGCGCCCGCCGACTTCGGCCAGGAATAGCTGTCGTCCAGGGGCCGGGAGGGCTGGTCGATGCGGTCCAGTCCCCAGGACGCGGGGGTGCGGGCGGCGGTGCCGGTGGTGTTGTCCGTGCTTCTGGCTTCGACGGCGACGGGTGTGTCCACCGTGACCGGCGTGTCCTCCGTGACCGGTGTGTCCACCGTGACCCGGGTGTCCTGGACGACCGACGCGACGCTCGGGTCGGCCGCCAGCCGCCGGGCCTGTCTCGCGTCCGCCTCGACGGCGAAGCCGTGCAGGACCGTGCCGTAGACATGGCTGATTCTCGCCCCGTACGCCTCGGCGAGGCGCCGTCCGGCCGCGGCGGACGCCGGGGTGCCCGGGTCGGACGCGCCTGGGTCCGGGGCCTCCTTCAGCGTCACGAGGTAGCTTCCGTCGACGGCGCCGGGCCGGCCGGCGCCGAGTATCGTCCCCTCCGGAACGGCGTGCGCGGGCAGAGTGACGGCCGACAGGACCACGGTCGTGACCACCGCGATCAGGCCCCCCGCCCCGCGCAGACGCCGGGTACGCGTCCGTGCCATGGTTCGAGTTCCCCTCCTCGACTCACCAGGAAGCCTCTCGTGCGGGGTGAAGTGCCACAAGGTGGCCGGTGTGAGGGGAATCAGCCATATCGCTGGAATGCGTGATTCTGACCGTTCGGGGAAAGCCTCCCCCAGGTGCCGGGGCATCACCGGTACGGTGCTGAGTCACCGGGCGCACAGAGCCGTGCGCCCATTCAGCGAACGCGCCACGCCGAGGTGGAATGTGAAGGCGATCCGTCGATTCACCGTCCGACCCCTTCTCCCCGAACCCCTCCGGCCGCTCAGTGACCTGGCCCGCAATCTGCGCTGGTCCTGGCACGCGGACACCCGTGAACTCTTCCAGTCCGTCGACCCCGAACACTGGGCCGTCTCGGACGGCGACCCGGTACGGCTGCTCGGCGGGGTACGCCCCGAGCGCCTCGCCGAGCTGGCCGAGGACCGCCGGTTCCTGCGCCGGCTGACCGCGGTCACCGACGACCTGCACGACTACCTGACCGGCGAACGCTGGTACCAGGTCCAGGCCCGCACCACCGAACTCCCCGCCGCCGTCGCCTACTTCTCCCCGGAGTTCGGCGTCACGGCCGCCCTGCCGCAGTACTCCGGCGGACTCGGCATCCTGGCCGGCGACCATCTGAAGGCGGCCAGCGACCTGGGCGTCCCGCTGATCGGCGTCGGACTGCTCTACCGGCACGGCTACTTCCGCCAGACCCTCTCCCGCGACGGCTGGCAGCAGGAGCACTACCCCGTCCTCGACCCCAACGAGCTGCCGCTCACCCCGCTGCGGGAGGACGACGGCACCCCCGCCCGGGTCGCCCTCGCGCTCCCGGCCGGCAAACAACTGCACGCCCGGATCTGGCTGGCCCAGGTCGGCCGGGTCCCCCTCCTCATGCTCGACTCCGACGTCGAGGAGAACGACCTCGGCGAACGCGGCGTGACCGACCGGCTCTACGGCGGCGGCAGCGAGCACCGGCTGCTCCAGGAGATGCTGCTCGGCATAGGAGGTGTCCGGGCGGTACGCACGTACTGCCGCCTCACCGGGCACGCCCTGCCCGAGGTGTTCCACACCAACGAGGGCCACGCGGGCTTCCTCGGCCTGGAGCGGATCGCCGAACTCTGCGACGACGGGCTGGACTTCGACTCCGCGCTGGAAGCGGTGCGGGCGGGCACCGTGTTCACCACGCACACGCCCGTCCCGGCCGGCATCGACCGCTTCGACCGCGAACTGGTCGCCCGGCACTTCGGACCCGACGCCGAACTCCCGCGCATCGACGTCGAACGCGTCCTGCGGCTGGGCATGGAGACCTATCCGGGCGGCGAGCCGAACCTCTTCAACATGGCGGTGATGGGCCTGCGTCTGGCCCAGCGCGCCAACGGGGTGTCGCTGCTGCACGGCCAGGTCAGCCGGGGCATGTTCGCCGGCCTGTGGCCCGGGTTCGACGCGGCCGAGGTGCCGATCACCTCCGTCACCAACGGCGTTCACGCGCCGACCTGGGTGGCCCCCGAGGTGCTGCGGCTCGGTGCCCGCGAGGTCGGCGCCCAGCGCACCGAGGACGCGCTGACCGTCGGCGGCAGCGAACGCTGGGACGCGGTCGCCGGCATCCCCGACCAGGAGGTCTGGGAGCTGCGGCGCCTCCTGCGCGAGCAGTTGGTGGACGAGGTACGGCGCCGGCTGCGGGCGTCCTGGCGCCAGCGCGGCGCCGGTACGGCCGAACTGGGCTGGATCGACGGCGTCCTTGACCCCGACGTCCTGACCATCGGGTTCGCGCGCCGGGTCCCCTCGTACAAGCGGCTGACGCTGATGCTGCGCGACCGCGACCGGCTGATGGAACTGCTGCTGCACCCGGAGCGGCCCATCCAGATCGTGGTCGCGGGGAAGGCGCACCCGGCGGACGACGGCGGCAAACGCCTGGTGCAGGAGCTGGTCCGGTTCGCCGACGACCCGCGCGTGCGCCATCGGATCGTCTTCCTGCCCGACTACGGCATGGCGATGGCGCAGAAGCTGTACCCGGGCTGCGACATCTGGCTGAACAATCCGCTGCGGCCGCTGGAGGCGTGCGGGACGTCCGGGATGAAGGCGGCGCTCAACGGCTGTCTCAACCTCTCCGTCCTGGACGGCTGGTGGGACGAGTGGTTCCAGCCCGACTTCGGCTGGGCGATCCCCACGGCGGACGGCGCCGGCACCGACCCCGACCACCGGGACGACATCGAGGCAGCCGCGCTCTACGACCTGCTGGAGCAGCGCATCACGCCCCGCTTCTACGAGCGGGGCCGGGGCGGGCTGCCCGACCGCTGGATCGAGATGGTCCGCCAGACGCTGTCGCTGCTCGGGCCCAAGGTGCTGGCCGGCCGGATGGTCCGCGAGTACGTGGAGCGTCTCTACGCCCCGGCCGCGGAGGCGCACCGCGCGATGGACCCGGACACCGCCCGGGAACTCGCCGTCTGGAAGGGCCGGGTGCGCTCCGCCTGGCACGCGGTGACCGTCGACCACGTGGAGACCTCGGTCGTCACGACCACCGCCGAACTCGGCTCGACACTCGCCCTGCGGGTCCGCGTCGGCCTCGGCGAACTGGCCCCCGAGGACGTGGAGGTGCAGGCCGTCTCCGGGCGCGTCGACGAGGAGGACCGCATCACCGACGCGACGACGGTCCCCCTGAAACCGGCGGGCGGCCCCGACCTGGAGGGCCGCTGGCTCTACGAGGGCCCGCTCTCCCTGGACCGCACGGGCCCCTTCGGCTACACGGTCCGCATCCTCCCCTCCCACCCCCTCCTCGCCTCCACCACGGAGGTGGGCGTGGTGACGGTCCCGTCGGAGGAACTGACGTCGGCGGCGGGGGTGTTGCTGCGGTAGCGCCCGCGCGTTGACGGTTCGTGTACGGCCCTGTGTCCGCCGGGTGGCGGGTGCGGGGCCGTATCGATTTCGGCCGCCCTTGATCTTTTTCGGCCGGCAGCGCCTACGATGCGTCCGTGACGTGGGCAGAGACGGTCAGAACAGGCGGTTCGCGGGGGCTGGCGCCCTGGGCGGCCATGATCTTCGTGCTGGGTACGGCCGGATGCGCGGCCGGGGGAGACACGGGTGCCGGGGAGCCGGGACGTGGGACGCCCTCGCCCTCCGTGTCCGTTTCCGTGTCCTCGACGGCGAGCGCCTCGGCGTCCCCCTCCGCCTCCGCCTCCCCGTCGGCGACGAAGAGCGCGGCACCGGCCGTGCGGAAGACGGACGGCGCGTCGAAGCGGGCGGGTGGCGCCGGCGCGTCCAAGGGCACCGGCTCCGGCTCGGGTTCGGGCTCCGGCTCGGGTTCCGGCTCCGGTACGAGCGGCGGTGGGTCCGGTGGCGGCTCCGGCGGTTCCGGCGGCTCGGGGACCGTTCCGCAGAACCCCAATCGGGGTGCCAATCCGCCGCCGGCCCCGTCCCGTCCCGCTCCCCAGCCCGACTTCACGTCCGGGCAGTGGCAGCCGGGCGACCCCGTCGAGACGGTCCCGGGGTCCAACCAGGGCTGAGAGGTCAGTCCTTCGGCTCGCCGACCAGCCCCCGCAGCACCGTCCCGCACCGGCGCGCGTACGCCTGTTGCAGGCCCCGGGTCGCCGGGCCCGCCGCTCTCGCGTACCACTTGGCGCCCTGGCTGAAGGCCGAGACCGTGAGCCAGACCGTGCCGTCGCCGGTGCGGTCGACGACGAAGGACTCCTCGCCGCGTTCCGGATGGCCCGGGAGGGTGCCGTAGGCCCAGCCCGCGCGGCGGTGTTCGTCGACCGTCCAGACCACGCGGCAGGGGGCCTTGATGACACCGCCGAGGGTGACCGTGACGTCGACGTCGGGGGCCGCGCGGGGGGCCGTGGCGGCTATGCCCACGCCGAGGGCGCGGTGCATCTCCCAGGTCATCACAGCCTCCGAGGCCTGGCGGAAGACGTCGAGTCCCTCGCCGAGACGGGTGCGGACGTGCAGGAGGTGGAAGCCGGGCGGGCAGAAGCCGGGACGGTCACGGGTCGCGCCGACATCGTCGTACGTGAAGGACATGGGAGCCAAGAGTAGGGCGGTACCCGGGGGCGCCTCGGTCCCGGGTACCGCCTTCGGTCACACTCGGACAGCGTCAGCCGACGTTGACGGCCGTCCAGGCCGCCGCCACGGCCTTGTACTCGGTGCTGGTGGAGCCGTACAGCGCCGACGCCGCGTTCAGGGTCGCCGTACGGGCGCCCGCGTAGTTGGTGGTCGACGTCATGTAGCTGGTCAGCGCCTTGTACCAGATCTGGACCGCCTTGGCGCGGCCGATGCCGGTGAGCGTGGAGCCGTTGTACGTGGGCGAGTTGTACGACACCCCGTTGATGGTCTTCGCGCCGCTGCCCTCCGCGAGGAGGTAGAAGAAGTGGTTGGCCGGGCCGGACGAGTAGTGCACGTCCAGGTTCTTCAGCGACGAGGACCAGTAGTCGGCCGAGGCGCCGTCCTTGCTGGGCTTGTCCTGGTAGCGCAGCGGGGTGCCGTTGCCGTTGATGTTGATCTTCTCGCCGATGAGGTAGTCACCGACGTCGGAGGAGTTCGCCGCGTAGAACTCGACCGCCGTGCCGAAGATGTCCGAGGTGGCCTCGTTCAGACCGCCGGACTCGCCCGAGTAGTTGAGGCCCGCGGTGTTGGAGGTGACGCCGTGGGTCATCTCGTGGCCCGCCACGTCCAGCGAGGTCAGCGGCTTGGTGTTGCCCGCGCCGTCGCCGTACGTCATGCAGAAGCAGGAGTCGTCCCAGAAGGCGTTGACGTACGCGTTGCCGTAGTGGACCCGGGAGTAGGCGGCGACGCCGTTGTTCTTGATGCCGTTGCGGCCGAAGGTGCTCTTGTAGAAGTCCCAGGTGGTCTGGGCGCCGTAGGCCGCGTCCACCGCCGCCGTCTGGTCGGTCGAGGAGCTGGAGGCCGCGCCGGTGCCCCAGGTGTCGTCGGCGTCCGTGAACAGGGTGCCCGCCGAACTGCTGGTGGCGCGCGCCTTGTTGTACGTCTTGTGGCCGCCGCGGGAGGTGTCGTAGAGCTGGTACGACGAGCCCGAGAGGGCCGTGCCGAGCGTCACCGTGCCGGAGTACAGGCTCTTGCCGGTGCCGGTCTCGATGCCCTGGTACTCGTAGAGCTTCTCGCCGGTGGCCGCGTCGGTGATGACGTGCAGCTCGTTGGGGGTGCCGTCGTCCTGGAGGCCGCCGACGACCGTCTCGTAGGCGAGGACCGGCTTGCTGCCGTTGCCCGCCCAGATCACCTTGCGGGGCGCGGCGTCGGCCGCGGTCTCGGCGGAGCCGGCGGCCTTGGCGAGCGTGAGGGCCTGCTTCTCGGCCTTGGCGGCGGCGATGACCGGCTTGACGGAGGCCACCTTGATGACCGCCTTGGTCGCCTTGGTGACGCCCTGGCTCGCGCCCGCGGCCGACTCGTGGACGACGAGGTCGCCGCCGAGCACCGGAAGGCCCGCGTAGGTCCGCTCGTAGCGCGTGTGGACGGTGCCGTCCGCGTCCTTCACCACGTCCCGGACGACCAGCTTCTCCTGCGCGCCCAGACCTATCTCCGTCGCGGTCGTGGCGGCGTCGGCCTGCTTGTCCTGGATCAGGGCGGTGCGGGCGGAGGCACTGAGGGCCACGGGGACGGCGAGCGGCGCCCGGGCGCCGGAGTCCGCCGGGGTCTCGGCGGCGGCGCTCCCGGTGGTCAGGCCGGTGGTGACCAGCGCACCGGCCGCGACGGCGGTGGCGATGACCAGGGTGGTGCGCTTGCGACGCGCGTAGAGGGAGGACACACAAGCTCCTTGGAGTGGGGGTGCCCGGCAGGCGTGGGGGGCCGGCCGTGACGGTCGTGAAGTTGTGCGGCGGGTGCGACGAAGCCTGGCATCACAGTCGCGTACATGTCAGGACCCCTTTGTGATGTTGGCTCAAAATCGACGAACGGGTGAACATTGCCGGAACGTAAACGCCGTTGACCTCGGTAAAGGGCCAACAGGGAGGCAGTAATCGGGAGGCAAAAAAGGGGCGCCGCCCCGGAGGTCGGACCTCCGGGGCGGCGCCGTGCTCGGCTTTCAGGACCTGGGTCGCCCGGGTCTACGGGAAGGTGAGCTTCCAGCCATTGATGTAGCCGGTGTCCAGGGACGCGTTGTCCTGGACCCTCAACTGCCAGACGCCGTTGGCGACCTCGGAGGAGGCGTTCACGGTGTACGTGGTGTTGATGTTGTCCGTGCTGCCGCCGGTGCCGTACCCCTTCAGCGTGTACGCGCTGCCGTCGGGGGCGACGAGCTGGACCTGGAGGTCACCGATGTAGGTGTGGACGATGTCCACGGCGACCTGGAGGTTCGAGGGGGCGTTGCCGGTCCGCCCGGAGACGGTGATCGACGAGGTGACCGCCGCGCCCCGGTCCGGGATCGACACCCGGGTGTTGTTCTCGAAGACGGTGCCGCCACCGCCGCCGCCACCGGGCCGCGAGCCCACCGCGATGGCCGCCCACGCGTTCTGCACGGCCGTGTACTCGGCGCTCGTCGTGCCGTACAGCTCACCCGTCGCCGCGAGGGTGCCGGTACGGGCGCCCGCGTAGTTGGTGGTCGAGGTGAACTTCGTGGTCAGCGCGCGGAACCAGATCTTCTCCGCCTTGTCGCGGCCGATACCGGTGACCGGAAGGCCGTCCGAGGTGGGCGAGTTGTAGGTGACACCGTTGATGGTCTTGGTGCCGCTGCCCTCGCTCAGCAGGTAGAAGAAGTGGTTCGCCGGGCCCGAGGAGTAGTGCACGTCGATCGAGCCGATACCGGAGTACCAACTGTCCTTGGACGAACCGTCCTTGCTCGGCTTGTCCATGTAACGCAACGGGGTGCCGTTGCCGTTGATGTTGATCTCCTCGCCGATGAGGTAGTCACCGACGTCGGAGGCGTTGTTGGCGTAGAACTCGACGGTCGAGCCGAAGATGTCCGAGGTCGCCTCGTTCAGACCGCCGGACTCGCCCGAGTAGTTGAGGCCCGCGGTGTTGGAGGTGAGACCGTGGGTCATCTCGTGCGCGGCCACGTCGATCGACGTCAGCGGGTTGGAGTTGCCCGAGCCGTCGCCGTACGTCATGCAGAAGCAACTGTCGGACCAGAACGCGTTGACGTAGTTGTTGCCGTAGTGGACGCGCGAGTACGCGCCGACCCCGTCGCCGCGGATGCCCGAACGGCCGTGCACGTTCTTGTAGTAGTCCCAGGTGAGCTGGGCGCCGTAGTGCGCGTCGGCGGCGGCCGACTCCAGGTTCGACGGGGAGCCGTTGCCCCAGACGTCGTCGGGCCCGGAGAACAGCGTGCCGGTGCCGGACGTGCCGCGGTTGAGGTTGTACGTCTTGTGGTTGCCGCGCGCGCCGTCGGTCAGGTTGTACGTCGAACCGGACTGCGTGGTGGTCAGGTTGACCGTGCCGCTGTAGACCGTGTTGCCGGTGCCGGTCTCGATCGCCTCCCACTCGTAGAGCTTCGCGCCCGTGGTGGCGTCCGTGATGACGTGCAGCTCCTGCGGGGTGCCGTCGTGCTGGAAGCCGCCGACGACCGTCTCGTACGCCACCGTCGGCGTACCGCTCGCCGCCCAGATCACCTTGCGCGGGGCGCGGTTGACGTCGGGGCTCTTGGCGTCCTCGGCCTTCGCGGCACTCAGTGCCTGCGCCTCGGCCTTGGCGGCGGGTACGGCGGCCGTGGTGGTCGCCGGGGCTATCTTCGCGCGGGTGGCCTTGACGACGGACGCGGTGGCGTCGGACGCGGTCGACTCGACGACCAGGTCGCCGCCGAGGACCGGCAGTCCGGCGTAGGTGCGCTCGTAGCGGGTGTGCACGGTGCCGTCGCCGTCCTTGAGGACGTCCCGCACGACCAGCTTCTCCTGGGCGCCCAGGCCGAGTTCCTTGGCGGTGTCGGCCTTGCCGGCGTCCGCGGTGCGGATCAGCTCGGCGCGCTGGGCGGGGGTGAGGCGGACGGACTCGGCGCCGGGCAGGACCTGCCCCGCGGCCGAGGGCGCCTGCTGGGGGGCCGCGGTGGCGGCGCCGGTCTGCACGGCGGCCGCGATGAGCGCCGCGACGCCTGCGAGGGCGACGGCGGCGGTTCTGCGGTGGGGGGTGTGGGGGGTGCGTCTGCGAGAGGAACTGCTTCTCAACACTGACTCCTTCTGCGCGGCCGCGGATCACACGGCCAAGGGGGAGACCGGACGGCGGGTGGGCCGCCCGGCACGACAAAGGCGGTACGCAGAACGTGAAGCTGTGGGGTTGCTGTGAAGTAGCAGAGGGAAGAGTGGCAGGTGATTGCGCTCTCTGTCAGGAGCGCGTCAGAAAATTGGCCGGAAACGTTCCGTTGTCCGGGAATTCATGTTCGATATACGGATGAGACAGGGTTTGGGGGACTCGGCGTCAACGTCCTTTCAGGCAAGGCGAGTTGGGGCCACTCGCCCCGTCACGCCAAGCTGTCCCGCCAAGCCCGGTGCAGATCCGCGAAGCGGCCAGTGCCGGTGATGAGTTCGGACGGGGGGCCGTCCTCGACGATGCGGCCGTGTTCCATGACGAGGACGCGGTCGGCGATCTCCACGGTCGACAGGCGGTGGGCGATCACCACCGCCGTGCGGCCGTCGAGGACGGTCGTCATCGCCGCCTGGACGGCCCGTTCGCCGGGGACGTCGAGGGAGCTGGTCGCCTCGTCGAGGATGAGCACCGCCGGATCGGCGAGCAACGCGCGGGCGAACGCGACGAGTTGGCGTTGGCCCGCCGAGATGCGGCCGCCGCGCTTGCGGACGTCGGTGTCGTAGCCGTCGGGCAGTGAGGTGATGAACTCGTGCGCCCCGATCGCCTTCGCCGCCCGCTCGATCTCCTCACGGGTGGCGTCCGGCCGTCCGATCGCGATGTTCTCGGCGACCGTGCCGGAGAACAGGAACGCCTCCTGCGTCACCATGACCACCCCGCGCCGCAGCTCCGGCACCGGCAGGTCGCGCAGGTCCACCCCGTCGAGCAGCACTCGGCCGTCCGTCGGGTCGTAGAAGCGGGCGAGCAGCTTGGCCAGGGTCGACTTGCCGGCGCCGGTCGAGCCGACGACGGCGACGGTCTGCCCGGCGGGCAGGGTGAGGTCGAAGCCCGGGAGCACCTCGCCGCCGGTGCGGTAGCCGAAGGAGACCCCGTCGAACACCACCTCACGGCCGGGCCGTCCGCCCGTCCGGGCGGGGAGTTCGCGGGGCACGGCCGGTTCCGGCACCGACGGGGTCTGCGCGAGCAGCCCGGCGATCTTCTCCAGCGAGGCGCCCGCCGACTGGTAGGAGTTGAGGAACATGCCGAGCCGGTCGATCGGGTCGTACAGCCGCCGCAGATAGAGCACCGCGGCCGCCAGCACACCCAGCTCCAGGGAGCCGTCCGCCACCCGGTGGGCGCCCCACAGCACGATCGCCGCGACGGCCGTGTTGGCCACCAGGCGGGAGCCGACCACATAGCGGGCCATCTCCAGGAGCGCGTCGCCGTTGGAGCGCTCGTGACGCCGGTTCAGCACCCGGAAGTCCGCGTCGTTGACGGCCTCGCGGCGGAACGCGCGCACCGGGCGGATGCCGTTCATCGTCTCCACGAACTTCACGATCACCGCCGCGATCGCCGTGGACCGCGCCGCGTACACCCGTGCCGCGCGCCGCTGGTACATCCGCACCAGGAGGTACAGCGGCACGAAGGACGCCACCGCGACCGCGCCGAGCCCCATATCCAGCCAGAGCAGCATGGCCGAGATGTAGACGAACGACAGGACGACGGTCACCAGCTCCTGGAGCCCCTCGTCGAGCAGCTCGCGCAGCGACTCCACGTCCGTCGTGGAGCGGGAGATCAGCCGGCCCGAGGTGTAGCGCTCGTGGAAGTCGAGGCTGAGCGCCTGCGCGTGCCGGAAGATCCGGCCGCGCAGATCGAGCAGCACGTCCTGGTTGACCCGGGCGGCCGCGGTCAGGAACGCGTACTGGAGGCCGCCGGCCGCCAGCGCGCACAGCAGATAGCCGGCGCCCACCGCGAACAGCGGCCCGTGGTCGTCGGCGCGGAACGCCGGTACGGCCCGGTCGATCGTGTACGCCACCAGCAGCGGGCCCGCCTGGACGGCCGCCTGCTGGAGCAGCAGCAGAACGGTCGTGAACGCCACCCGGGCCCGCATCGGGGCGAGCAGGGAACGCAGCAGCGCGCCCGTCGCGCCCGGCGGGGTGGGCAGGGCGTCATGGTCGAAGGCGTCGCCGTCGGCCGGCGGGCGCGGGGCGTCCGGCTCTTCCTCGGCGACCGGGGAGGAGGTGGTGGGGGCGGTCATCGGTCGTCCTCCTGGCGGCCGGTTCCGGACATGAGGTGGGCGTACTCGGCGTTGCCGCGCAGCAGTTCCTGATGGGTGCCGACGGCGGTGATCCGGCCGCCGGACAGCAGGGCCACCCGGTCGGCGAGCAGCACGGTCGACGGACGGTGGGCGACGATCAGCGCGGTGGTGCCGGCGAGGACCTCGCGCAGCGCGGCCTCCACGGCGGCCTCCGTGTGCACGTCCAGCGCGGAGAGCGGGTCGTCGAGCACCAGGAACCGGGGCCGTCCGACGACCGCCCGGGCCAGCGCGAGCCGCTGCCGCTGCCCGCCGGAGAGACTGAGCCCCTGCTCGCCGACCTGGGTCCCGGTGCCCTCGGGCAGCCGGTGCGCGAAGCCGGCCTGCGCGACCTCCAGCGCCCGCTCCAGCTCCTCGGCGCCCGCGGTGTCGTCGGCGCCCATGAGCACGTTCTCCCCGATGCTCGCGGAGAACAGCGTCGGCTCCTCGAAGGCGACGGCGACCTTCGCGCGCAGCTCGGCGCGCGGCATCGCGGTGATGTCCGTGCCGTCGAGCGTGATCCGCCCGGCGGTCGTCTCGTGCAGCCGGGGCACCAGGGCGGTGAGCGTGGTCTTCCCGCTGCCGGTGGCCCCGACCAGGGCCATCGACTCACCGGGCCGGATGTGCAGGTCGATCCGGTCCAGGACGGGCGGGGAGCCGGGGTGCGCGTCGGGGTAGCGGAAGACGACCCCGTCGAAGCGGAGCCCGCCGTCCTCGGCGACCGGGCTCGTGCCGGACACGGTCTCCTCCTCCGGCCGTTCGTCCATCACCTCGAAGTACCGCTCGGTGGCCGTCGCCGCCTCCTGGCTCATCGCGAGCAGGAAGCCGATCGAGTCCACCGGCCAGCGCAGCGCGAGCGCCGTGGACAGGAACGCGACCAGGGTGCCCGCCGACAGCGCGCCGTCGGCCACCTGCACCGCGCCCAGCACCAGGGCCGCGCCGATCGCCACCTCCGGCAGTGTCACGATCACCGCCCAGATGGTCGCCAGCAGCCGTGCCTTGCGCAGCTCGGTGCCGCGCAGGGTGGCCGACAGCTCGCGGAAGGCGCGCGCCTGGCTGCGGTGCCGGCCGAAGCCCTTGATGATCCTGATGCCGAGGACGCTCTCCTCGACGACCGTCGTCAGATCGCCGACCTGGTCCTGTGCCCGGCGGGCCACGATCGCGTACCGGCGCTCGAAGACCACGCACATCACCATCACCGGGACGGCCGGGCCCAGGATCACCAGGCCGAGCGTCCAGTCCTGGAGCAGCATGATGATCACACCGACGAGGATGGTGACCGAGTTGACCAGCAGGAACGTCAGCGGGAAGGCGAGGAACATCCGCACCAGCATCAGATCCGTGGTCCCCCGGGACAGCAACTGCCCCGAGGCCCAGCGGTCGTGGAAGGCCACCGGGAGCCGCTGGAGATGCCGGTAGAGATCGGCCCGCATCTCCGCCTCGACGTGCGACAGCGGCCGGGCCACCAGCCAGCGCCGCAGCCCGAACAGGCCTGCCTCCACGAGGCCGAGCAGCAGCAGGTAGAGGGCGCCGAGCCAGACGCCGGCCGTGTCCCCGTCTGCGACCGGTCCGTCCACCATCCACTTCAGGACGAGCGGGATCACCAGCCCGGTACAGGAGGCGATCACCGCGACGAAGGCGGCGGTGAACAGGCGCGACCGCACGGGCCGCACGTACGGCCACAGGCGCAGCAGTGCCCGCACCGCGGACCGGTCCTCGGCGGATTCAGGAATGGTGGACATCAGCAGCGAGCCTACGGTTCGCCACTGACATCGCCCACCGAGTTTCGGCCCGACGGCCCGAGCGCCCGACAGCTCGACGGCCCGCCGGCCCGTCGGCCCTCACCCCACCACCCGCAGCAGCAACACCGCCCGCGCCGGCACCGTCACCTCCTCGCCCGCCGTGTGCCGGACCGCGGGCGGGTCCGTCTGGTCGTCGCGGGAGGTGTCCACGACCACCTCGTAGCGCTCCGCCCACGGCGGCCCCGGCAGGACGAAGTTCACCGGGCGGTCCCCGGCGTGCAGGACGGTGAGAAAGCTGTCGTCGGTGATCGGCGCGCCCCGCTCGTCCCGGCCCGGGATGTCCCGGCCGGACAGATACATGCCGAGCGTGGCGGCGGGCGCGTACCAGTCCTGTTCCGTCATCTCCGTGCCGCGCGTGGTGAACCACGCCAGATCGCGCAGCCCGTCCGCCGAGTGCGCCCGCCCGGAGAAGAACGCGCGCCGGCGCAGCACCGGGTGGCGGTGGCGCAGCGCGATCAGCCGGGCCGTCAGGTCGAACAGCGCCTGCCACGCCGGGTCCTCCAGCAGCTCCCAGTCCACCCAGCCGATCTCGTTGTCCTGGCAGTACGCGTTGTTGTTGCCGCCCTGGGTACGGCCCATCTCGTCGCCCGCGACCAGCATCGGCACGCCCGTCGACAGCAGCAGGGTGGTGAGCAGATTGCGGAGCTGGCGGCGGCGCAGGGCCCGGATCCGCTCGTCGTCCGTCTCCCCCTCGGCCCCGCAGTTCCAGGCCCGGTTGTCGTTCGTGCCGTCCCGGTTGCCCTCGCCGTTGGCCTCGTTGTGCTTGCGCTCGTACGACACCAGGTCGCGCAGGGTGAAGCCGTCGTGGGCGGTCACGAAGTTCACCGACGCGTACGGCCGCCGCCCGCCCCAGGCGTACAGGTCGCTGGAGCCCGACAGCCGGTAGCCCATCTCGCGCACGTCCGGCAGCGCGCCCCGCCAGAAGTCCCGCACGGCGTCGCGGTAGCGGTCGTTCCACTCCGTCCACAGCGGCGGGAAGGCGCCCACCTGGTAGCCGCCGGAGCCGACGTCCCACGGTTCGGCGATCAGCTTGACCCGGCGCAGCACCGGGTCCTGCGCGATCACCGCGAGGAACGGCGACAGCATGTCCACGTCGTGCATGGAGCGGGCCAGCGCGGCGGCCAGGTCGAAGCGGAAGCCGTCCACACCCATCTCGGTCACCCAGTAGCGCAGCGAGTCCGTGATCAGCCGCAGCACGTGCGGCTGCACCACGTGCAGGGTGTTCCCGCAGCCGGTGTAGTCCGCGTACCGGCGGGCGTCCGGCTGGAGCCGGTAGTAGCCCCGGTTGTCGATGCCCTTCAGGGACAGCGTCGGGCCCAGCTCGCCCGCCTCCGCCGTGTGGTTGTAGACCACGTCGAGGATCACCTCGACGCCCGCCGCGTGCAGCGCCCGCACCATCCGCTTGAACTCGCCGACCTGCTCGCCGCGGGTCCCGGCGGAGGCGTATCCGGCGTGCGGGGCGAAGTAGCCGATGGAGTTGTAGCCCCAGTAGTTCGCGAGGCCCCGGCGCAGCAGATGGTCCTCGTGCGCGAACTGGTGGACCGGCAGCAGCTCCACCGCCGTCACGCCCAGCTTCACCAGGTGCTCGACCGCCGCCGGGTGCGCCAGCCCGGCGTAGGTGCCGCGCAGTTCCTCGGGGATGCCCGGGTGGCGCCGGGTGAAGCCCTTGACGTGCACCTCGTAGATCACCGAATCGGCCCAGGGCGTCTTGGGCCTGCGGTCGTCGGCCCAGTCGTCGTCATCGTGGACGACGACGCCCTTCGGGACGTACGGCGCCGAGTCCCGGTCGTCGCGCACGGTGTCGGCGACCTGCTGCTGCGGCCAGTCCCGGACGTGCCCGTACACCTCGGGCGGCAGGGTGAAGTCGCCGTCCACCGCGCGGGCGTACGGGTCGAGGAGCAGTTTCGCCGGGTTCCAGCGGCCGCCCGTCCAGGGGTCCCAGCGGCCGTGCACCCGGTAGCCGTAGCGCTGGCCCGGCATCACCCCCGGCACGAAGCCGTGCCAGATCTCGTGCGTCAGCTCGGTGAGCCGGGCGCGGGTCTCCCGCCCCGACGCGTCGAACAGACACAGCTCGACCGCCTCCGCCCCGCCCGCCCACAGCGCGAAGTTGGTCCCCGCCACCCCGTCGGGCCCGGTGCGGAACCGGGCGCCGAGCGGCGTGGGCGCGCCCGGCCACACGGGCACGCCGGGCGTCCTGTGCGACGCACCGTTCACGACGGCTTCGGGCGCGACCCGCTCCTTTGCCACCGTCTCCTGCTCGGCTGCGCTGGACACCGTTCCGCCTCCCGCGGCTCGTGGGACGACGTGGGCAAGGGGCGGGGCGTCCCGGCCGCTGCTCCCCGTCGCGTCGTCCTCCCCCCTGTTCTGCCCAGAGCGTGCCTCGCACTCACGTTTCCCCGGAGCGTGCCCGGTCGTTGGACACGCCGTGAGGCACGTACAAGGGCGCGCACGGCGCGCGAGGGTCGCAGTGGCCGCCGTAGTGACATGGGCAGGACTGCTGGCCGGGGCGGCCGGCTGCACCGCGGAGGGCGGCGGACTCGACCGGATGCTGGGCAAGGCGCCGGCCGCAGCGGACACCATCCGGGTGACCCCGGCCGACGGCACCAAGGGCGTCCGCCCCGGGGCCGGGCTGCGGGTGGCGGTGCCGGACGGGCGGCTGGAGTCGGTGAAGGTCGTGCGCTCCCAGGACGCCCAGGAGACCGCGGTGCCCGGCCGGATCTCCGCCGACGGCCGGTCCTGGCGGCCCGACGACGACCGGCTCGCCCTCGCCGCCCGCTACACCGTCGACGCCGTGGCGCTCGACGCCGACGGCGACCGCGCCGCGCGCCGCACCACGTTCACCACCCAGGTCCCCGAGGAGCGCTTCGTCGGGTACGTCACCCCGGAGAACCGCTCGACCGTCGGCACCGGGATGATCGTCTCCCTGGAGTTCAGCCGGGAGATCGCCAACCGGGCCGCCGTGGAGCGCGCCGTCCGGGTCACCGCCGTCCCGGACGTCGAGATCCGGGCGCACTGGTTCCACGACGGCCGCCTGGACTTCCGGCCCCGCCGCTACTGGAAGCCCGGCACCGAGGTCACCGTCGACCTGCGGCTGCGCGACGTCGAGGGCGCGCCCGGGGTGTACGGCGTACAGGACAAGAAGGTCACCTTCACCGTCGGCCGCAGCCAGGTCTCCCTCGTCGACGCGGCCCGCCACACCATGAAGGTCCACCGCGACGGCGATCTGATCGCGACCGTGCCCATCACGGCCGGGGCGCCGAGGACGACGACGTACAACGGCAAGATGGTCGTCACCGAGATGCTCGAACTGACCCGGATGAACGGCGCGACGGTCGGCTTCAAGAAGAAGAACGGCAAGGGCGAGTACGACATCCCGGACGTCCCGCACGCCATGCGGCTGACCGAGTCCGGCACCTTCCTGCACGGCAACTACTGGGCGGACGACGTCTTCGGGCGGGAGAACGTCAGCCACGGCTGCGTCGGGCTGCGGGACGTGAAGGGCGGCGCCTCGGACACCCCGGCCGGCTGGTTCTTCGACCGCTCGCTCGTCGGGGACGTCGTCGAGGTGGTCCACAGCAAGGACAAGCAGGTCGCGCCCGACAACGGCCTCGGCGGCTGGAACATGGGCTGGCGGGAGTGGAAGGAAGGCAGCGCCCTCGGCTGATTCCCGGCGCCCCTCGCCCCGCCTTTGCTTCTCCGTGCAACCATCCCCGCCCTCGTACGGTCCAAGTTGCGACGGAACGGTGACATTGACCTGACACGATGCTCAAAACCGTGCAGTTAATATGCGCCAGTGATCGCGCGGGACGCGCTGGGGTGGGGGCCTGACCGGGCCTTGCGAGGGGAGAACGACTGTGAACGTGCGACCGATATCGGGGGCGTCGGCGGGTGGACGCTCACGCGGCCGCAACAAGCGGTGGGCGGTGATCGTCGGCGGCGCGCTGCTGGCCGTCACGGCCTGCGGCGGGGGCGGGGGATCGAACGCGGGGACCGAGGGCAAGGACAAGGACGGCAAGGGCAGCACCGCCGCCGCCGAGAGCAAGCAGTCGGTGGCCGTCGTCACGATCGCGCCGAAGACCGGCGCCAAGGACGTGGACACCAGCGGCGCCCTCAAGGTCAGCGCCGACAAGGGCAAGCTGACCGAGGTCACCGTCAAGGACGACGACGGCACGAAGATCGAGGGCACGATCTCCGCCGACGGCAGTAGCTGGACGCCCGCCACGCATCTCGCGGCGTCCACCGAGTACCAGGTGCACGCGGTGGCCAAGGACTCCGAGGGCCGTACGGCCGCCGAGGACTCCTCCTTCACCACGCTGAGCCCGCAGAACACCTTCACCGGCAACTTCACGCCCGAGGACGGCTCCACCGTCGGCGTCGGCATGCCGTTCTCGGTCCGCTTCACGCGCGGCATCACCAAGCCGGACGACGTCGAGAAGGCCATCAAGATCACGACCGAGCCGGCCGTCGACGTCCAGGGCCACTGGTTCGGCAACGACCGCCTCGACTTCCGGCCCGAGAAGTACTGGAAGGCCGGCACCAAGGTCACCGTCAAGCTCAACCTCGACGGCGTCGAGGGCCGCAAGGGCGTCTACGGCAAGCAGGCCAAGACCGTCTCCTTCACCATCGGCCGCGACCAGGTGTCCGTCGTGGACGCCAAGAAGCACACGATGAAGGTCATGCGCGAGGGCAAGGTCGTCAAGACCATCCCGGTCACCACCGGCAAGCCCGGCTACGCCACCTGGAACGGCCAGATGGTCATCAGCGAGAAGTTCACGGTGACCCGGATGAACGGCGACACCGTCGGCTACGACGGCGAGTACGACATCAAGGACGTCCCGCACGCCATGCGCCTGACCAACTCCGGCACCTTCGTGCACGGCAACTACTGGGGCGGCGACGCCTTCGGCAACTACAACGCCAGCCACGGCTGCATCGGCCTGCGGGACGTGCGCGGCGGCTACGACGGCTCGGTGCCGGCCGCGTGGTTCTTCAAGCAGTCGATGATCGGTGACGTGGTGGTCGTGAAGAACTCCACCGACCCGGTGGTCGACCCCTCCAACGGCCTCAACGGCTGGAACCTCTCGTGGGCGGAGTGGACGAAGTAGTCCACGCGCGATCCTTTCGGGCGGACGGGCCCGGTGCTGTGAGCCACGGCACCGGGCCCGTCGCTGTTAGTCGGCGTTAACCTGCTGCCATGACCGTGAATCTCGAAGTCGCCGACGGCGTCGGCACGATCCGTCTCGACCGTCCGCCGATGAACGCGCTGGACATCGCCACCCAGGACCGGCTGAAGGAGGTCGCCGAGGAGGCGGCCCGCCGCGAGGACGTGCGGGCCGTCGTGGTGTACGGCGGGGAGAAGGTGTTCGCGGCGGGCGCGGACATCAAGGAGATGCAGGCCATGGACCACACGGCGATGGTCCTGCGCGCCCGCGCCCTCCAGGACGCCTTCACGGCGGTGGCCCGGATCCCCAAGCCGGTCGTGGCGGCCGTCACCGGCTACGCGCTGGGCGGCGGCTGCGAGCTGGCGCTGTGCGCGGACTACCGGATCGCGGGGGAGAACGCCAAGCTCGGCCAGCCGGAGATCCTGCTCGGGCTGA
The DNA here is from genome assembly GCF_002019855.1 of Streptomyces antibioticus. Taxonomy (NCBI): domain Bacteria; kingdom Bacillati; phylum Actinomycetota; class Actinomycetes; order Kitasatosporales; family Streptomycetaceae; genus Streptomyces; species Streptomyces antibioticus. Next base: position 5,944,843 of record NZ_CM007717.1, read on the forward strand.
TCCCGGGCGCCGGCGGCACCCAGCGGCTGGCGCGGCTGGTGGGCCCCTCCCGGGCCAAGGACCTCATCTTCACCGGCCGGATGGTCAAGGCGGACGAGGCGCTGACGCTCGGCCTGGTCGACCGGGTGGTGCCGGCCGACGAGGTCTACACCCAGGCGCACGCCTGGGCCGCCAAGCTGGCACAGGGTCCGGCGCTCGCGCTGCGGGCCGCGAAGGAGTCCGTCGACACCGGTCTGGAGACCGACATCGACACCGGCCTCGCGGTCGAACGCAACTGGTTCGCGGGCCTGTTCGCCACCCCCGACCGTGAGATCGGCATGCGCAGCTTCGTGGAGGACGGCCCCGGCAAGGCCACGTTCCTGTGAGACACATCTCTGTGAATCCCGCCGGAACCACTTGCAATTGACAGGGTGTCTGACCCGGGATCCCTCGATGGGGCGGATTATGGGAACCTTAAGGTGACCTTAAGCCTGCCTTGGCCAGGGATCCTGGGCTTGCCCCCGAAAGGGCTTACTGAGCAGGTCAGTTGGGGTCCGGCGGGCTCCGGCCTGCCTCTGGCATATGTCAACTCGCCCGCGCGGAAAGGGGTCGCACAGGGGGCGTATTCCCCCGGAACGGCCACGCGGGCGACATCGGGCGGCCATCATGGTGGGCATGGCGGGGCTGGAGGATGTCGAACAGCCGCGGGGGCACGAGCGTGTGGCCGCGGCACGATGGTCGCCTGCGGTCGAGGACGAACGGGCGCTCAAGGCGCTGGAGTTGTTCGGGAACCCGACGGAGGGCGAGGTGCCGTTGCCGTCCCGCCCCGAGTCCGCCGCCACGGCCCGCCGGCTCACCCAGGTCGTCGTCCTGCGGCAGTGGGGCCTGAGCCCTCGGATGACCGAGGACGCGGTCCTCCTCGTCTCCGAACTCGTCGGCAACGCCGTACGGCACACCGGCGCCCGGGTGTTCGGCCTCCGGATGCGGCGCCGCCGCGGCTGGATCCGCATCGAGGTCCGCGACCCGTCCCGTGGTCTGCCCTGTCTGATGCCGGTCCAGGAACTCGACGTCAGCGGCCGTGGCCTCTTCCTCGTCGACAAACTCTCCGACCGCTGGGGCGTCGACCTGCTCCCACGCGGCAAGACGACCTGGTTCGAGATGCGCGTCGCCGACCGCTGACCGCTCCGCGGGGCGGCCCCGCGGCTTCCGTGCGCGGGAGGCCAACCGGCCGCCGAATGGACCAATCGCCCGATTCGACGGCTCAACCGCCTTAAATGGGGCGGGTGACCACGACTGATCGTCGGGGGGTTCTGCGGGCCGGTGCCGGGCTCGCCGTCGCGGGGGCGTTCGCCGCGGGGTGTGCCAGGACCGGTGCCGTCGCGCACTCCGCGCCCGATGCCACGAGCCCGCCCCCGCCGACCGGCCCGGCCCGCCCCGCGCCGTCGCCGCGGCGCTTCCCCGGGCAGCCCGTGCAGGTCGATCACGGGCCCCGGGGCCGGCCCCGGGTCGCGCTCACCTTTCACGGGAACGGCGATCCCGCCACCGCGCGTGCGCTGCTCGCCGAGGCCGAGCGGCGCGGTGCGCGGGTCACCGTGCTCGCCGTCGGGACCTGGCTCGACGCGCATCCCGGGATGGCCCGCCGGATCCTCGACGGCGGCCACGACCTCGGCAACCACACCATGCGCCACCTCGACATCAACACCATGTCCGAGGCGGACGCCACCCGCGAGATCGAGGACTGCGCCGCCCGGCTGAAGCGGCTCACCGGATCCGTCGGCACCTGGTTCCGCCCCTCCCGCGCCGCCCGCGCCTCCCCGCTCGTCGAGACCCTGGCCCGCCGGGCCGGATACCCCCACGTCCTCTCCTACGACGTCGACTCCCTCGACTTCACCTCGCCCGGCGCGCCCGCCGTCACCCGGACCGTCCTCGACGCCGTCCGGGGCGGATCCGTCGTGAGCCTGCACTTCGGGTACGCGGACACGGTCGCCGCCCTCCCCGCCGTCCTGGACGAACTGGACCGCCGCGGCCTGCGCGCGGTCACGACCACGGAGCTGCTCAGCTGATGCACCCCACCCTCCTGCGGCGCGCCCTGCTCACCGGGACCGCCCTCACCGCCGTCGCCGCCCTCGCCGCCTGCGGCACCGAGTCCAAGGACAAGGCCGGCGGGACCGATCAGTCGCCCAAGGCCGCCGCACCCGCCCCCGCGCACCAGCGGCAGAAGGAGAAACCCGCCGTCCCGGGGCTGCCCGGTATGCCGCCCGTGCTCGACCCGAACGACGTCTACGCGGCCGACCGTCCCAACCGGCTCTCCCCGGTGGTCAAGGACTTCCCGTCCCGCGTCTATGTGCCCAACACCGAGTCCGACACCGTCACCGTCATCGACCCGGAGACCTACAAGGTCGTCGACACCCTGCACGTCGGCCGGCAGCCGCAGCACGTCGTGCCCTCCTGGGACCTCAAGACCCTCTGGGTCAACAACAACCGCGGGCACACCCTCACCCCCATCGACCCCAAGACCGGCAAGGCGGGCAAGGAGGTGGAGGTGCACGACCCGTACAACCTCTACTTCACGCCCAACGGCAAGTACGCGATCGTGATGGCCTCCCTCGACCGCGAACTCGTCTTCCGTGACCCGCACACCATGAAGCGGATCAAGACCGAGCCGGTCACCTGTTACGGCGTCAACCACGCCGACTTCTCCCGCGACGGCCGGTACTTCATCGTCTCCTGCGAGTTCAGCGGGGAGCTGCTGAAGGTCGACACCGAGCGGATGGAGGTCGTCGGACAGCAGAAACTCCCCTTCAAGGGCGCCATGCCGCAGGACGTGAAGGTCTCGCCCGACGGCAAGCGGTTCTACATCGCCGACATGATGGCCGACGGGATGTGGGTGATCGACGGCGACACCTTCGGCAAGCCGACCCTGCTGCCCACCGGCAAGGGCTGCCACGGGCTCTACGTCAGCCGCGACTCCCGCGAGATGTACGTCTCCAACCGCGGCGAGGGCACCGTCTCCGTCTTCGACTTCACCGAGGACCGGATCACCAAGAAGTGGCACCTGCCCGACGGCGGCAGCCCCGACATGGGCGGCGTCTCCGCGGACGGCAAGGTCCTGTGGCTGTCCGGGCGTTACGACGCCGAGGTGTACGCCATCGACACCCGCACCGGCAAGCAGCTCGCCCGCATCCCGGTCGGCAGCGGCCCGCACGGCCTGGCCGTCTACCCCCAGCCCGGCCGCTACTCCCTGGGCCACACGGGCATCTTCCGCTGACCGCTACCCGGCGCGCGTCAGCAGGATCTCCGCGCCCACGGGGACGTACCCCGCCGCCTGGAACGCCCGTACGCTGCGGGCGTTCCCCGGCGCGATCTGGGCCCACACCGGCTCGTCGGCGAGGTGGCGGGCGGCGGTCACCAGCAGCCGCCCGCGCCCCCGCCGCCGTACCGCCTCGTCCACCTCGGCCGAGACCTCCAGCCGGCCGCCGATACCGCGGCCCATGACCAGCACCCCGCCGTCCGCCGCCCACACCCGCACGTGATCGCGCCGACGGCGGGCGTAGCGCACGCGGGGATGGCCGCGGTCGGTGATCTCGCGCAGGGCGACCGGCGGCGGGCCCGGCAGCGGGGCGGCCACCAGCATGGCGTCGATCGTCTCGGCCGTCCGCCCGGTGCGGTCCATGAGGGCGGACAGGAAACGCGGGTTCATCGTCGCGGACAGCGGATCGCAGTCGACCCCGCGCAGCACCGCCGCCACCCACTCCGGGTCCTCGTCCGTGAAGACGACCGAGTGCGCCGTGAAGGCGAGCACCCCGGCGTCCCGGACCGACATCTGCGGTACGACCGTCGTCCGGCCCTCCGGCGGCGGAAAGACCCCGCGCGCCGCCGCGTCGAGAATGTCCCGCAGTGTCTCCACCCGTCCCCCTCTTCCTGGCCGCCGCACCGGGCACTCGTCAGGGCCGTTAATCTGACCTGCGGCAGTACGACAGTAAGCGACGGAAAAAGGGGCGGATCGGTGGCCGACATCGAAGAGGCACGCAAGCAGTTCGACCGGATCGACGCGGACGGGGACGGGTTCATCACCGCCGCCGAGTTCAAGACCGCCCTGGCCCAGCAGGGCGACTGGAACGTCACGGAGTCGGTAGCCGAGGCCCTCATCAAGAGCCGCGACCTGAACGGGGACAAGGTCCTCTCGTTCGACGAGTTCTGGAGCCACCTGAACAAGTAGCGCCCTCCGGAATAGCCGCCGGCCGGCCGCGGTTGTCGCCCACCGGAGGGTGTATGCGCATGCATCCATCCTCCGGACGGACGACACCGACGGACACGTACGGACCGGAAAGGCCTGACATGAAGATCGGCATCATCGGCGCGGGCAACATCGGCGGCAACCTCACCCGACGGCTCACCGCCCTCGGCCACGAGGTCTCCGTGGCCAACTCCCGCGGGCCGCACACGCTCACGGAACTGGCGGCGGAGACGGGCGCCACGCCGGTCGCCGTCGGGGACGCCGCCCGTGGCGCCGAGGTCGTGGTGATCACCATCCCCCTCAAGGCGATCCCGGACCTGCCCGCCGGAGTCCTCGACGGCGCCGCCGAGGGCGTGGCCGTCCTCGACACCAACAACTACTACCCGCAGCAGCGCGACGGCCGTATCGCCGGGATCGAGGACGAGGGCCTCACCGAGAGCCGCTGGACCGAGCGCCAGATCGGCCACCCCGTGATCAAGGCGTTCAACGGCACCTACGCCCAGGACATCCTGGACCGCCCCCGCCCGGCCGGTGACCCCGAGCGCGTGGCCCTGCCGGTCGCCGGCGACGACGAGGCGGCCAAGGCGAAGATCCGCGCCCTGATCGACGAGATCGGCTTCGACACCGTCGACGCCGGCGGCATCGACGACTCCTGGCGCCAGCAGCCCGACACCCCCGTCTACGGCCTGCGCGGCGGCGTGGACGAGGTCACCAAGGCCCTGTCCGAGGCGAGCCCGGAGCGCCCGGCGGCCTTCCGCGGCTGAGCCGGCCGTCCCGGGCGTCTTCCAGGGCGCGCGTCGCTACGCGGGCGCCGGGGGCGGCTGAGGCACGGTGAGGGCATGACCGTCACCGAAGAGCCCCGGATCGCGGGCGGGCCGTCGCCGAAGGGGATGGCGTGGATCCCGGGCGGGTCGTTCCTCATGGGATCGGAGGACTTCTATCCCGAGGAGCGGCCCGTCCACCGGGCGTCGGTGGACGGGTTCTGGATCGACGAACACCCGGTGACGGTCGCGGAGTTCCGCAGGTTCGTGAAGGCGACCGGCCATGTGACGGTCGCCGAACGGCCGCCCGACCCGGCCGACTTCCCGGGCGCCGACCCCGCCGGGCTCGTCCCCGGCGCGCTGGTCTTCCGCGGGACCCCCGGCCCGGTGCCGCTGGACGACTGGCACCGCTGGTGGACGTACCGGCCCGGCGCCTGCTGGCACCGGCCCGAAGGGCCCGGCAGCACCCTGCACGGGCGGGAGCGCCACCCGGTCACCCAGGTCGCGTTCGAGGACGCCGTCGCCTACGCGGCCTGGGCGGGCAAGGAACTGCCCACCGAGGCCGAGTGGGAGTTCGCCGCCCGCGGCGGGCTGGAGGGGGCGGTCTTCGCGTGGGGCGACGACTTCGCGCCCCGGGGCCGGCGGATGGCGAACACCTGGCACGGCGCGTTCCCCTGGGAGTACGTCCCGGCCTCGCCGCGGCAGCCGTACCCCGGCACGACACCCGTGGGCACCTACCCGCCCAACGGCTACGGCCTCCACGACATGACGGGCAATGTGTGGGAGTGGACGGCGGACCCTTACACCGACCGGCATCCCGATCCGGCCCCGCGGCCCTGCTGCGCCCCGCGCGGCCGCTCCGCCGGGCCGCCGTCGCCCGCGGGGGAGCGGTTCCCGCGCCGGGTCACCAAGGGCGGCTCCCACCTCTGCGCCCCGAACTACTGCCTGCGCTACCGCCCGGCCGCCCGCACCGGCCAGAGCGAGGACACCGCGACCTGCCACCTCGGCTTCCGCTGCGTGATCCGCCCGGAAACCCCGGCCGCCCCGCCCGCCGACCGTACGAGGAGACCCCGTTGAACCCGCTCCCTTCCTGGCGCGACGGCCGCACCCGCACCACCCTCCTGAGGTTCGTCGACGAGGTGACCACACCGGGCGGCCCGGCCTTCGTGCCGCCCGAGGCCCGGATCGCCGCGTTCGACAACGACGGCACCCTCTGGCCCGAGCTGCCCATGCCCGTCCAACTGCACCACCTCACCGAGCAGTGGCGCCGCATGGCCGCCGAACGCCCCGAGCTGGCCGCCGAGGAGCCGTACGCCTCGGCGCTCACCGGCGACCCGACGTGGATCGCCTCCGTCGTCGCGGCCCACTACGCCGGGGACGACACCCGGCTGCCCACGCTCGCCGAGGCCGTGATCGCCACCCAGCGCGGCATGGACACCGCGACCCTGGCCGCCCGGATCGGGGAGTTCTTCGCCACCGCCCGGCACCCGCAGCTCGACCGGCCCTACCAGGCGTGCGCCTATCAGCCGATGCGCGAGCTGCTCGGCCTGCTGCGCGGGCACGGGTTCACCACGGTGATCGTCTCCGGCGGCGGCCGGGACTTCATGCGCGTGATCTCCGAGGAGGTGTACGGGGTGCCGCCCGAGCGGGTCATCGGCTCCACCCCCGCCCTGCGCTGGGACCCCGACCGCGCGGACGTCGTGTACGGCGACGGGATCGAGCTGCTGGACGACGGCCCCGAGAAACCCCTGCGCATCTGGAGCCGGCTGGGCCGCCGCCCCCTGCTGGCCTGCGGCAACTCCAACGGCGACATCGACATGCTGGCCTACGCCGCCGCCACCCCCGGCGGCCTCGCGCTCCTGGTCCACCACGACGACCCGGACCGCGCCGACCCCGCCTACGACACCGGCGCCGAGCAGGCCCTGAGCGAGGCCGCGCGCAGGGGGTGGACGACGGTCAGCGTCCGCGACGACTGGTCCCGCGTCTTCCCGTCCCCGGACGACACCCCGGCCCCCTGACTCCCCACCGCGCCACCCGTTCGTACGACCGGACGGGCGGCCGCCGTCCGCACCCGCGAAGCTGCTGACAACCGCGTTCTCGCGACCCGAAGCCCGCAGGGAAGGACGCCCGGTGTCTGACACGTTCCGTGGTGTGATCAACCTCGATGTCCGCGACTCCGTCCCCGACTGGACCCCGTACCAGCAGCCGAAGGCTCCCGCCGGGTCGCCGAACATCGTCTACATCGTGCTCGACGACGTCGGCTTCGGGGCGCTGAGCTGCTACGGCGGCCCGATCGAGACCCCGAACATCGACCGGATCGCGGCGAACGGCCTGCGCTACTCCCAGTGGCACACCACCGCCCTGTGCTCGCCGACCCGCTCCGCCCTGCTGACCGGCCGCAACCACACCACCAACGGCATGGCGTGCATCAGCGAGGCCGCGATCGGCTTCCCCAGCGCCAACGGCCACATCCCGTCCGAGTGCGCCACCCTCGCCGAGGTCCTCGTCGAACGGGGCTACAGCACCGCGCTGGTCGGCAAGTGGCATCTGTGCCCGGAGGACGAGATGAACCTCGCCTCCACCCGCCGGAACTGGCCCACCGGCCGCGGCTTCGAACGCTTCTACGGCTTCCTGGGCGCCGAGACCAGCCAGTGGCACCCCGACCTGGTCCACGACCAGCACCCGGTCGAGCAGCCCACCACCCCGGAGGAGGGCTACCACTTCGGCGTCGACATCACCGACAAGGCCCTCCAGTACATCGACGACGTCAAGGCCATCGCCCCCGAGCGGCCCGTCCTGCTCTACTACGCGCCCGGCTGCGCGCACGCCCCGCACCAGGCGCCGCCCGAGTGGATCGACCGCTACCGGGGGCGGTTCGACGCCGGGTACGAGGCGATGCGCGAGGAGATCCTCGACCGGCAGAAGGAACTCGGGCTGGTCCCGGAGAACACCGAGCTGCCGCCGCTCAACCCGATCGGCACCCCCGAGACCCGCAGCGGCCCGAACGGCGAGCCGTTCCCGCCGCTCGACTTCACCCGCCCGTGGGCCGAGCTGAGCGCGGACGAGCAGCGGCTGTTCTCCCGGATGGCCGAGGTGTACGCCGGGTTCCTGTCGCACTGCGACGACCAGATCGGCCGCCTGCTCGCCTATCTGGAGGAGATCGAGCAGCTCGACAACACGATCTTCGTCGTGGTGTCCGACAACGGCGCCAGCGGCGAGGGCGGCCCGAACGGCTCGGTCAACGAGAACAAGTTCTTCAACAACGTCGCCGACGACCTCGCCGAGAACCTCGCCATGATCGACAAGCTGGGCGGTCTGGAGACATACGGCCACTATCCGAACGGCTGGGCCATGGCCTTCAACACGCCGTTCAAGATGTGGAAGCGGTACTCGTTCAACGGCGGCACCTGCGACCCGTGCGTGATCTCCTGGCCGGCCGGGATCGCCGCCCGGGGCGAGGTGCGGGACCAGTACCACCACGCCATCGACATCGTCCCCACCCTGCTCGACTGCCTCGGCCTGGACCTGCCCGCGACCGTCAAGGGCGCCCCGCAGATCCCGCTCCAGGGCGTCAGCATGCGCTACAGCTTCGACTCCGCCGCGCTGCCGTCCGCGAAGAGCACCCAGTTCTACTCGATGCTCGGCACGCGCGGGATCTGGCACCAGGGCTGGAAGGCCGTCACCACCCACCCGGCGATCAGCGGCTGGAGCAACTTCCAGCGGGACACCTGGGAGCTGTACCACACCGACACCGACCGCTCCGAACTCCACGACCTCGCGGGCCAGGAGCCCGAGCGGCTCCAGGAGCTGATCGGCCTGTGGTTCCACGAGGCCGGAGTCAACGGCGCCTTCCCGCTCGACGACCGCTCCGCCCTGGAGATCCTCTCCACCCCGCGCCCCGAACTCACCCCGGCCCGCAACCGGTACGTGTACCGGCCGGGCGGCTCCGAGGTGCCCGAGGCCGTCGCCGTCAACATCCGCAACCGTTCGTACGCCATCGGCGCCCTCGTCGACCTGCCCGGCGGCCCCGCCGCGGCGGGCGTCCTCTTCGCCCACGGCGGCCGCTTCGGCGGCCACGCGCTCTACGTCAAGGACGGCAGGCTGACGTACGTCTACAACTTCCTCGGCAGCGAGGAACAGCGGATCACCGCGACCGAGGACCTGCCGGCCGGCGAACAGCTCATCCTGGCCGCCTCCTTCGACAAGGACGGCGAGGTCTCACCCGGCGTCGCCACCGGCATCCTCAGCCTGTACCACGGCGACCGGAAGGTGGGCGAGGGCCGGATCAGGACCCAGCCCGGCCGCTTCACCCTCGCCGGCGAGGGCCTCAACGTCGGCAAGGACGGCGGCGACGCCGTCACCTCCGACTACCCCGGCCCCGCCCCCCACGCCTTCACCGGCGGCACCCTCCACCGCGTCGCCGTCGACGTCAGCGGCGACCCCTACGTCGACCTCGAACGAGAGGCGGAGGCGATGCTCGCCCGCGAGTAGCGGGCCGCGGGGGCCGGCGGTCAGCACTCGATGATGTTCACCGCGAGCCCGCCCCGCGCCGTCTCCTTGTACTTGACGCTCATGTCCGCGCCCGTCTCCTTCATGGTCTTGATGACCTTGTCGAGGGAGACCTTGTGGGAGCCGTCGCCGCGCATGGCCATACGGGCGGCGGTGACGGCCTTCACGGCGGCCATGCCGTTGCGCTCGATGCACGGGATCTGGACCAGGCCGCCCACGGGATCGCAGGTCAGGCCGAGGTTGTGCTCCATGCCGATCTCGGCGGCGTTCTCCACCTGCTCCGGGCTGCCGCCCAGGACCTCGGCGAGGGCACCGGCGGCCATGGAGCAGGCGGAGCCGACCTCGCCCTGGCAGCCGACCTCGGCGCCGGAGATGGAGGCGTTCTCCTTGAAGAGCATGCCGATCGCGCCGGCGGCGAGGAGGAAGCGCACGACGCCGTCCTCGTCCGCGCCGGGGACGAAGTTGTCGTAGTAGTGCAGGACGGCGGGGATGATGCCGGCCGCGCCGTTGGTGGGGGCGGTGACGACCCGGCCGCCGGCGGCGTTCTCCTCGTTCACCGCCATCGCGTACAGGGTGATCCACTCCATGGCGTGGGCCAGCGGATCGCCCTCGGCGCGGAGCTGGCGGGCGGTGACGGCGGCGCGGCGGCGCACCCGCAGCCCGCCCGGCAGGATGCCCTCGCGGGACATGCCCCGGGAGACACAGGCGCGCATCACGTGCCAGATGTCGAGCAGCCCGGTGCGGATCTCGTCCTCGGTGCGCCAGGCGCGTTCGTTCTCCAGCATCAGCGAGGAGATCGACAGGCCGGTCTCCTTGGTCAGGCGGAGCAGCTCGTCACCGGTGCGGAAGGGGTACTTCAGGACGGTGTCGTCGAGCTTGATGCGGTCGGCGCCGACCGCGTCCTCGTCGACGACGAACCCGCCGCCGACGGAGTAGTACGTCTTGGAGAGCAGCTCGGTGCCGGAGGCGTCGTGGGCCCAGATGGTCATGCCGTTGGCGTGGTACGGCAGGGTCTTGCGGCGGTGCAGCACGAGGTCGTCGTCGAAGGAGAACGGGATCTCGTGCTCGCCGAGCAGGTTCAGCCGGCCCGACTCCTTGATCCGCTCCACGCGCTCGTCGGCCGACTCCACGTCGACCGTGCGCGGCGAGGCGCCCTCCAGGCCGAGCAGGACCGCCTTGGGCGTGCCGTGGCCGTGGCCGGTGGCGCCCAGGGAGCCGTACAGCTCGGCGCGGACCGAGGCCACGGCGTCCAGCAGCTCCTCGTTGCGCAGCCGCCGGGCGAACATCCGGGCCGCGCGCATCGGGCCGACCGTGTGGGAGCTGGACGGGCCGATGCCGATCGAGAACAGGTCGAAGACCGAGATGGCCACGGGTACTCCTCACAGCAGGGGTGGTGCGGGGGTGGTGCGTCACAGGTGCTCGCCGGGTGCCCCGCACCTCCGGGTCTCACTTCCGAGTGTGCGGGGCGACCGACGAAAAGGAACTACTTGTTCAGAACGGGGTACAGCGGGTGCTTCTCGGCCAGCGCGGTGACCCGCGCCTTCAGCGCCGCGGCGTCGTACGACGGCTTGAGCGCCTCGGCGATCACGTCCGCGACCTCGGCGAAGTCCTCGGCCGTGAAGCCGCGGGTGGCCAGGGCCGGGGTGCCGATCCGCAGGCCCGAGGTGACCATCGGGGGCCGCGGGTCGTTCGGGACGGCGTTGCGGTTGACCGTGATGCCGACCTCGTGGAGACGGTCCTCGGCCTGCTGCCCGTCCAGCTCGGAGTCGCGCAGGTCGACCAGGATCAGGTGCACGTCCGTACCGCCGGACAGCACGTTCACCCCGGCCTCACGGGCGTCGGCGGCCGTCAGACGCTCGGCGAGGATCCGCGCGCCCTCGACGGTGCGGCGCTGGCGCTCCTTGAAGTCCTCCGAGGCCGCGACCTTGAAGGAGACCGCCTTCGCGGCGATCACATGCTCCAGCGGACCGCCCTGGAAGCCCGGGAAGACCGAGGAGTTCAGCTTCTTCGCGAACTCCTTCTTCGCCAGGATGATGCCGCCGCGCGGGCCGCCCAGGGTCTTGTGGGTGGTGGAGGTGACCACGTCGGCGTGGGGCACCGGGTTGGCGTGCAGACCGGCCGCGACCAGGCCCGCGAAGTGCGCCATGTCCACCCACAGGTGGGCCCCGACCTCGTCGGCGATCCGGCGGAACTCGGCGAAGTCCAGCTCGCGCGGGTACGCCGACCAGCCGGCGATGATCACCTTGGGGCGGTGCTCCTTGGCGAGCCGCTCCAGCTCGGCCATGTCGACCAGACCGGTCTCCGCGTCCACGTGGTACGCGACCACGTCGAACTGCTTGCCGGAGAAGTTCAGGCGCATGCCGTGGGTGAGATGGCCGCCGTGGGCCAGGTCCAGGCCGAGGATGGTGTCCCCGGGCTGGGCCAGGGCGAACAGCGCGGCCTGGTTGGCGGAGGCGCCGGAGTGCGGCTGGACGTTGGCGTACTCGGCGCCGAACAGGTCCTTGACCCGGTCGATCGCGATCTGCTCGGCCACGTCGACGTGCTCGCAGCCGCCGTAGTAGCGGCGGCCGGGGTAGCCCTCGGCGTACTTGTTGGTCAGAACCGAACCCTGGGCCTCCATGACCGCGAGCGGAGCGAAGTTCTCCGAGGCGATCATCTCCAGGGTGGACTGCTGGCGGTGCAGCTCGGCGTCGACCGCGGCCGCGATCTCCGGGTCGAGCTCGTGCAGGGGCGTGTTCAGGACGGACATACGGCTACGACTCCTCAGCCGGCGGTGTAGGCGGTGTACTCGTCGGCGGAGAGCAGCTCCTCCTGCTCGCCCGTCACGCGTACCTTGAACAGCCACCCGCCCTCGAAGGGGGCGGAGTTCACCAGCGACGGGTCGTCGACGACGTCCTGGTTGACCTCGACGATCTCGCCGTCGACCGGCGAGTACAGCTCGCTGACCGACTTGGTGGACTCCAGCTCACCGCAGGACTCGCCCGCGGTGACCGCGTCGCCGACCTCCGGGAGCTGGACGAAGACCACGTCGCCGAGCGCGTTGGCCGCGTGCTCCGTGATGCCGACCGTCGAGACGCCGTCCGCGGCGGCCGACAGCCACTCGTGCTCCTTGCTGTACCGAAGCTGCTGGGGGTTGCTCATGGCCTGAATTCTCCTGTACGCGAGGGACTGCTGGTGAATGAGGGACTGCTGCACACGCGAGTGAGCAGCGCAAAGGTGCGCAGGGGTCACCCGCGCGCGGTGCTCAGTGTTCAGGACCTCTCTTTCGGATCTTGCCGGGGGTCGCGGGCCCTGGCACGCACATCTGCGGCGTTGTCGTCGGTTGTCAACGCTCCGCGTTGCCGCCCTCCTCCGCCTTGCAGCTGCACGCACCAGACCCCGCTCGGGCCCGCCGAGACGCACCGTCACTCGGGGTCGGCCAGATCCGAAAGAGAGGTCCTACTTCTGCCGCTTGTAGAACGGCAGCGGCACGACCTCGTACGGCTCGTGGGTGCCGCGGATGTCCACGCCGACGCCCGGGGTGCCCGGGGCGGCGTGCGCGGCGTCGACGTAGGCCATCGCGATCGGCTTGCCCAGCGTCGGGGAGGGGGCGCCGGAGGTGACCTCGCCGATCACCTCGCCGCCGGAGACGACGGAGAACCCGGCGCGCGGCACCCGGCGGCCCTCGGCGACCAGGCCGACCAGCACCCGCGGCGGCTTCGCGGCGGCCCGCTCGGCGGCTTCCTGGAGCGCCTCGCGCCCCACGAAGTCGCCCTCCTTCTCGAACTTCACCACGCGCCCGAGGCCCGCGTCGAAGGGGGTCAGCGCGGTCGACAGCTCGTGCCCGTACAGCGGCATGCCCGCCTCCAGGCGCAGCGTGTCGCGGCAGGACAGCCCGCACGGGACCAGTCCGACGCCCGCGCCGGCCTCGGTCAACGCCTGCCACAGCTCGACGGCGTGCTCCGGCTTCACGAACAGTTCGAAGCCGTCCTCGCCGGTGTAGCCGGTGCGGGCGATCAGCGCGGGGACCCCGGCGACCGTGCCCGGCAGGCCGGCGTAGTACTTCAGGCCGTCGAGGTCGGCGTCGGTGAGGGACTTCAGGATGCCGGGGGACTCGGGGCCCTGGACGGCGATCAGCGCGTACGCGTCCCGGTCGTCGCGGACCTCGGCGTCGAAGCCGGCCGACCGCTCCACCAGGGCGTCCAGCACGGTCTGCGCGTTGGAGGCGTTGGCGACGACCAGGTACTCGGTCTCGGCCAGCCGGTAGACGATCAGGTCGTCCAGGATGCCGCCGTCGGCCCGGCAGATCATGGTGTAGCGGGCCCGGCCGGGCTTGACCCCGCCGATGTTGCCCACCAGGGCGAAGTCGAGCAGGGCCGCGGCCTGCGGGCCGGTGACGGCGATCTCGCCCATGTGCGAGAGGTCGAAGAGCCCGGCGCGGGTGCGTACGGCGGTGTGCTCGTCGCGCTCGGAGCCGTAGCGCAGGGGCATGTCCCAGCCGGCGAAGTCGGTCATCGTCGCGCCCAGCGAGCGATGCAGAGCATCGAGCGCGGTGTGACGGAGTTCTTCGGTACTGCTCATCGGTCGTTCGTCTCCCAAGGCATGACAGACAGGGCGAGGGCGTTCCTCCCCATCTGTCATCGGAACCTGAGAGGTTCGCCATGACCGCGCGCCTGTGGACACGGCGGGTCGTGGCTTGCACCTTGGGTGGGACCACCGGTGACGGCGGTCCGCTTTTCAGATGTGCCTCGCCCGCGCGGTAACGGTGCCTGAGAGATTCAAGGGAGGGACTTGCTCCTTCGGCGCCCCAGCGAAGACTGGGAACTCTCCCGCGCGGATTCAAACGGCCGGTATGCAGTTGGCGCGCCCATCATTGCACGCCCCGCCCCGGTCGCCACAGGCCGCATCTGTAACCGGCCTGTGGCGGTACGCGCACGAAAACGCGAGACATCACGCATTACCTTCTCTTTACGCTCGGTGGGGAGAAGACTTGCCTGACCCCAGGGGAGGACGATCACGGTGAACAGGACCCCCGCGAGGACCACGGTTCTCGCGACCACCTCGGCGCTCGCGCTGCCGGCACAGCCCGCCGCACCCGCCCGGGAGGCGCGCCGAGCCCGGACCGCACCCGTCGTCCGCGATCTGCGCGACCGCTCGGGACGCGGCCCGCACGGCCTGCTCTTCGGCCGCCACGACCTGGTGGTGGTCACCGGTCTGCCCGGCAGCGGCAAGTCGACGCTGATGCGGCGCGCGGTCACCGGCACCCGTATCGACTCCCAGGACACCCGCGACCGCTGGGACGCCCGCGTGCCCCGCTTCCTGCCCTACGCCCTCTACCGCCCCCTGGTCCGCCTCGCCCACTTCGCCGCGCTGCGCCGCGCCCTGCGCACCGGTGAGGGCGTCGTCGTCCACGACTGCGGCACCCAGGCGTGGGTGCGCGACTGGCTGGCCCGCGAGGCCCGGCGCCGCGGCGCCACCCTGCATCTGCTGCTGCTCGACGTCACCCCGGACGCGGCGCTGGCCGGGCAGCGCGAGCGCGGCCGGGGCGTCTCGCGGTACGCGTTCCTGCGCCACCGCACGGCCGCCGCCCGGCTGCTGCGCTCGGTGGAGCGCGGCCGGCTGCCCGCCGGGGTCGGCGCGGCGGTGCTGCTCGACCGGGACGCGGCGGACGCCCTGAACCGGATCGGCTTCTCCGCCTGATCACCACGGGGGCCCGGCGCTCCCCTCTCGCCCGGAGGAACCCGGAGGAAAGCGCCCCCGTACCCGTTAGCCTTTCAGCCACACCCGTGGTCACCAGCAGGCGGTAGGCAGATGGACTTCCCACCGGCGGACTTCCCGACGGCATTCCCCGCACCGGCACACCCCCATCCGCACGGCGGATGGCCGGGCAACGAACTGGAGGAGGTGCTCTCCGCCTCCCTCGGCGTGCCCGGCGCCGGCGGCCGCATCGTGGAGGTGCTCGGCCGCAGCTTCGTCTGGGTCCCGCTGCCCAGCGGCGGCGGCCCGCGCAGCGGCCCCCTCGATCTGCCCGCCATCGAGCTGGAGGGGCAGGCGTACGTGCCGGTGTTCAGCTCCGAGGAGCAGCTCCGTCAGGTCGCCGGCACCCATATGTCGTTCACGATCGCCCCGGCCGTGGAGTTCGCGCGCGGTCTGCCGCCACAGGCCGGCCTGTTCGTCAACCCGGAGGGCGTGGTCGGCGTCCCGCTGCCGCCGGCCGCCGTGGCCGAGCTGTGCCGGGCCGGCCGCACCCCGCTGGACGGCCCCGCCGCCGGCGGCCGCGTCCGTCTCTTCGAACCCGACTGGCAGGACGACCCGGTGGACTTCCTCGCCGCCGCCTCGGCCGAGTTCGACGCCACGGGCGTGGTCCGCACCGCCCGCCGCTGCCTGGCGGCGATCGAGACCGCCGACCCGGTGATGTTCATCGGCGTCGAGGTCTCCCACCTCGACCCCGACCTGCGCGAACTCCCGCTGGACGCCCTCGGCCGCGCCCTGGGGCGTGCCCCGGTGGGCTGGCCGGTCAACCTGATCCTCCTGGACGTGGCCCAGGATCCGGTGGGGGAGTGGATGAAGGACAAGGTCCGCCCCTTCTACCGGCGTTAGCGGCTCCCGGCCGCCACCGTCGGCGGCCCCGGGCCCGTGGGCGCTTAAGCTGTTCCCGTACGCGGGGCAACTCATGGATGAAGGGGCGGTACAGGTGAGCGCCAGCGGCATCGCGGCCGGACAGGTCGAGCACACGCTGCGCCAGGTCACGCCCGGGCGGTACGACGCCTACGAGGCGCTCCTGCGCGCCCTCGCCACCCCCGCCTCCGGCCAGGTCTGGATGCTCCTGTGGCACGGCCGGGCCGGATCCCCGGACGCCCAGTACGGGACCATGGAGGTGGACGGCCACGGCTACGCCCCCTGTGTCACCTCCGCGCAGGAGCTGTCGGCGAGCGGCTGGAACCGTTCGTACGAGGTGGTCGACGGGATCGACGCGGCCCGCACGCTCTTCCCCGACCACTACGGGCTCTGGCTCAACCCGCACGCCCCCGGCGGCGGTGTCGGCATCCCCTGGCTGGATCTGCGCCGGATCGCGACGGGCCTCGACCGTCAGCCCGCGGGACCGCTCAGACTCTCCGAACCGGCCATCGAGATCCCGCAGTTCTACGCCCTGCTCGCGCAGAACGCCCATCGCACCCCGGCGGTGCGCGCGCTGCGCCGCGCCTGGGTGCAGCCGGCGCTGGGCGCGCCGTACCTGGCCATCGGGCTCGATGTGTACGACTCCTCGCCGCCGGCCGTGGACGCCGTACGGGCGATGATGCAGCAGTCCGTCGGGGCGGTGCCGGACGGGCTCTCGGTGTCGACGGTCGCGATGACCGACGAGTACGACCCGGTCGTGATGTGGATGCGGGCCGGTGCGCGGCCGTTCTACGACCGTGAGGCGCACGCTCCCGCTCCCGCTCCGGCGCAGGCGCCGGCCGCGGGGTACGGCTATCCGCCCTCCGGCCGGTACTGACCTGCCGGAAACGGGCGGTGCACGCGCACAGAATACCTGGAGAATCTCCAAGGGATCTTCGCGCGTAGATAGCGGCGATTGATGGTGACTTGTCCGTTTGTGCCCCAACTTGTGGGTGTCCGGGGGGCGTTACCCGGCGTCCGGATAACGGAATCTACCCACCCGTATCACGGTTACGCATCCTTTCACCGTCAAGTCTGGCTACAGATCGCCAAAGCGTTGAAGACTCCCGGTCCAGGGGACTTCGTCCCTGTGTACGACGGACGGATCAGCCGCCACAGCGGCAAGCGCGGGCCGGCTACCGCCGGTTGAGAGGGGTCCCTGCCAGATGACGGCACCATTGCACGAGCCGACCGCGGAAGCGGCCCCGAGCGCGGCCGACGAAGCGGCGGTCGCCACCTCGGGCGCCAAGGCCGTCCAAGGTCGTTCCCTCGGCCGGATCGCCTGGGAGCGCCTCAAGCGGGACAAGCTCGCCCTGACGGGCGGCATCGTCGTGCTCGTCCTCGTCCTGGTGGCCGTGTTCGCCCCGTTCATCACGGGCCTGCTCGGGCAGGACCCGAACGAGTACCACGAGAACCTCATCGACCCGCTGTTCGGCACCCCGACCGGGTCCCTCGGCGGTCTGAGCGGCGACCACCTGCTGGGCGTCGAGCCCGTCAACGGCCGCGACATCCTCGCCCGCATCCTCTACGGGGCCCGGATCTCCCTGCTGGTCGGCTTCCTGTCCGCCGTCGTCGCCGTCATCCTCGGCACGATCCTGGGCATCCTCGCCGGCTTCTTCGGCGGCTGGGTCGACTCCCTCATCAGCCGTGTGATGGACGGTCTGCTCGCCTTCCCGCAGCTCCTGTTCATCATCGCGCTGGTCTCCGTGATGCCGAACAACCTGCTGGGCCTCACCGGTTCGAGCGTGCGCGTCTTCGTGATGATCCTCGTCATCGGCTTCTTCGGCTGGCCCTACATCGGACGCGTGGTGCGCGGCCAGACCCTCTCGCTGCGCGAGCGCGAGTACGTCGAGGCCGCCCGGTCGCTGGGCGCGGGCCGGCTGTACATCCTCTTCAAGGAGCTGCTGCCGAACCTGGTCGCCCCGATCGTCGTCTACACGACGATGATGATTCCCACGAACATCCTCACCGAGGCGGCGCTGAGCTTCCTGGGCGTCGGCGTCAAGCCGCCCACCGCCTCGTGGGGCCAGATGCTCTCCAGCGCCATCGACTACTACGAGTCCGACCCCATGTTCATGGTGGTCCCCGGCGTGGCGATCTTCATCACCGTGCTGGCGTTCAACCTCTTCGGCGACGGCGTCCGGGACGCGCTCGACCCGAAGGCGTCCCGCTGAACCGCCGCACCGCAGCCGCACCACAAATGTCCCGTGGCACTGACACGGGGGCTCTCATCAAATCCGGAGGATCCGAGATCGTGACTACCCAACGCACCTCAGGGCGGCGGAAGCAGGCACTTGCCGCTGCCGTCGCGGTCGCCGCGCTGCTGACCACGGCGGCGTGCGGCGGCGGCAGCGACGACGACAGCGGCAAGGGTTCCAGCACCGGTGCCGCCGGCTTCGACGCAGCCAACAACAAGGTCGCCCAGGCGTCCCTCGCCAAGAAGGGCGGCACGCTGAAGTTCGGCGCCGCCCAGGACGCCGACTCGTGGGACACCACGCGCGGTTACTACGGCATGATGTGGAACTTCGCCCGCTACTACAGCCGTCAGCTCGTGACGAACAAGGCTGAGCCGGGTGCCGCGGGTGCCGAGATCACGCCGGACCTCGCGACCGAGACCGCCAAGGTCACGGACGACGGCAAGACCTACACGTACACCCTGCGTGACGGCATCACCTGGGAGGACGGCAAGCCGATCACCTCCCAGGACGTCAAGTACGGCATCGAGCGTGTCTGGGCGCAGGACGTGCTGGCCGGCGGTCCGACGTACCTGAAGGACGTCCTCGACCCCAAGGGCGAGTACAAGGGCCCCTACAAGGACACCTCCAAGGACAAGCTCGGCCTGAAGTCCATCGAGACGCCGGACGAGAAGACCATCGTCTTCAAGCTCCCGCAGGCCAACTCGGACTTCGAGGAGATGCTGGCGCTCGTCTCGGCCTCCCCGGTCCGCCAGGACAAGGACACCAAGTCCAAGTACGGCCTGAAGCCGTTCTCCTCCGGCCCGTACAAGTTCGAGTCGTACGCCCCGGGCAAGGACCTCACCCTGGTCCGCAACGACAAGTGGGCGCAGGCGTCGGACCCGGTCCGCAAGGCCTACCCGGACAAGATCACGATCCAGTTCTTCTCGGACGCCAACCAGCTCGACCAGCGTCTGATCAGCGGTGACCTGGACCTGGACCTCAACCAGACCGGCATGTCCCCGCAGGGCCGCACCACCGCCCTGAAGGAGCACAAGGCCAACCTGGACAACCCGGTCTCCGGCTACGTCCGCTACGCGGTCTTCCCGCAGAGCGTCGCGCCGTTCGACAACATCGAGTGCCGCAAGGCCGTCATCCTGGGCGCGGACCACGTCTCGCTCCAGACGGCCCGTGGTGGCCCGATCGCCGGTGGCGACATCGGCACGAACATGCTGCCGCCGTCGGTCCCGGGTGCCGAGGGTCAGAAGTACGACCCGTACGAGATCTCCGGCGCCAACAAGAGCGGCAACGAGGCCAAGGCCAAGGAGGCCCTGAAGGCCTGCGGTCAGCCTGACGGCTTCAAGACCACCATCGCGGTGCGTAACAACAAGCCGGTCGAGGTGGCCACCGCGCAGTCCCTCCAGGCGTCGCTGAAGAAGATCGGCATCACCGCCGAGATCGACCAGTACGACGGCTCGCAGACCGCCGGCATCATCGGCAGCCCCTCGAACGTGAAGAAGAAGGGCTACGGCATCATCATCATGGGCTGGGGCCCGGACTTCCCGTCCGTGCAGGGCTTCGGTCTCCCGCTGTGGAGCAGCAAGTACATCTCCGAGAGCGGCAACAACAACTACGCGCTCATCAAGGACAAGACGATCGACGGTCTCTTCGACTCGTACGTCACCACCCTTGACGACGCCGGCAAGGCCAAGATCTCCACGGAGATCAACCACAAGGTGATGGAGGGCGCGTACTACCTGCCCTTCGTCTTCGAGCGCTTCATCAACTGGCGCTCGGACAACCTGGCGAACGTCTACACGACCGACGGCTACAGCGGTCAGTACGACTTCGTCAACCTCGGTCTGAAGAACCCCAAGAAGTAGTCGCGGCACACCCGCCGAACGGCACGAAAGGCAGGTGAAGGCCGTCGCGGCGTGACCGCGGGCCATCGGACGATCTCCGGTGGCCCGCGGTCCGCGGCGGGCCGAGAGCTGTGCTCGCTTACCTCATCAGGCGGTTGTTCGCCGCCGCAGTGATGCTCGTGGTCATCGTCATGGTGGTCTTCGGCATCTTCTTTCTCATCCCCAAGTGGGCGGGCGTGGACATCGCCTTGAGCTTCGTGGGCAAGCAGGCCGACCCTGCCGCCGTCGAGGGTGTGCGCGAGAAGCTGGGCCTGGGCGACCCGATCTACGCCCAGGTCTGGGAGTTCTTCAAGGGAATATTCGCCGGCCGCACCTACACGGGCGGTGGGGACACCATCCACTGCGCCGCCCCGTGCTTCGGCTATTCCTTCCGCAGTGAGCAGGCCGTCTGGCCTGTGCTGACCGACCGCTTCCCCGTGACCCTGGCGCTCGCGCTGGGTGCCGCCGTGCTGTGGCTGCTCATGGGTGTCTCGGCCGGTGTGCTCTCCGCCCTCAAGCGGGGCAGCCTGTGGGACCGCGGCGCGATGGTGATCGCGCTGTCGGGCGTCTCCCTCCCGATCTACTTCACCGGCATGGTCGCGCTGTCGATCTTCGTCTACGGACTCGACCTGTTCGACGGACAGTTCGTGCCGCTGGAGGACAACTTCGGCGCCTGGTTCGGCGGCATGATCCTGCCGTGGGTCACGCTCGCCTTCCTGTACGCGGCGATGTACGCCCGGATCACCCGCGCCACCATGCTGGAGATCCTCGGCGAGGACTACATCCGCACCGCGCGCGCCAAGGGCCTCACGGAGCGGACCGTCATCGGCAAGCACGCCATGCGCTCCACGATGACCCCCCTGCTGACCATGCTCGGCATGGACCTCGGCGCCCTCATCGGCGGCGCGATCCTGACCGAGACGGCGTTCAACCTGCCCGGCCTCGGCCAGGCCGTGCTCAACGCCATCAAGAACCAGGACCTGCCCATCATCCTGGGCGTCACCCTGGTCACTTCCCTCGCGGTGCTCGTCGCCAACCTCGTGGTGGACATCCTGTACGCCGTGATCGACCCCCGAGTGAGGCTCGCATGACCGACCTGAGCAAGAGCGGAGCGGCCGTGGGAGAACCCACCCCCGCCTCGCCCGCGCCGACCGCCTTCCTCGAGGTGCGCGACCTCAAGGTGCACTTCCCGACGGACGACGGTCTCGTCAAGTCCGTCGACGGGCTCAGCTTCCAGTTGGAGAAGGGCAAGACCCTCGGCATCGTGGGCGAGTCCGGCTCCGGCAAGTCGGTGACCTCGCTCGGCATCATGGGCCTGCACACCGCCGGCCAGTACGGCAAGCGCAAGGCGCAGATCTCCGGCGAGATCTGGCTGGACGGCACCGAGCTGCTCTCCGCCGACCCGGACCACGTGCGCAAGCTGCGCGGCCGCGAGATGGCGATGATCTTCCAGGACCCGCTGTCCGCGCTGCACCCGTACTACACGATCGGCCAGCAGATCGTGGAGGCGTACCGGATCCACCACGACGTCGACAAGAAGACCGCGAAGCGACGCGCGGTCGAGATGCTCGACCGGGTGGGCATCCCGCAGCCCGACAAGCGCGTGGACAACTACCCCCACGAGTTCTCCGGCGGTATGCGCCAGCGCGCGATGATCGCGATGTCGCTGGTCAACAACCCCGAGCTGCTGATCGCGGACGAGCCGACGACCGCCCTCGACGTGACCGTCCAGGCGCAGATCCTCGACCTGATCCGCGACCTCCAGAAGGAGTTCGGCTCCGCGGTCATCGTCATCACCCACGACCTGGGTGTGGTGGCCGAACTCGCCGACGACATCCTGGTGATGTACGGCGGCCGCTGCGTGGAGCGGGGCCCGGCGGAGAAGGTGTTCTACGAGCCCCGCCACCCCTACACCTGGGGTCTGCTCGGCTCCATGCCGCGCCTCGACCGTGACCAGCAGGAACGGCTGATCCCGGTCAAGGGCTCCCCGCCCTCCCTGATCAACATCCCGTCCGGCTGCGCCTTCAACCCGCGCTGCCCGTACGCGGACCTCCCGAAGGACAACGTCACCCGCACCGTCCGTCCGGAGCTCGCCGAGGTCGGCGGCCGTCACTGGGCCGCCTGCCACATGAGCACGGAGCAGCGGGAGCGTATCTGGACCGAAGAGATTGCGCCGAAGCTGTGAGTGACGAGAATGCGGTGAAGATCCCCGCGCAGAGCAAGGGGCCGGGCCGGACCGACGGCGACGTCCTGCTGAAGGTCACCGGGCTCCAGAAGCACTTCCCGATCAAGAAGGGCCTGCTCCAGCGGCAGGTCGGGGCGGTGCACGCGGTCGACGGTCTGGACTTCGAGGTCCGGTCCGGCGAGACCCTCGGTGTCGTGGGCGAGTCCGGCTGCGGCAAGTCGACGATGGGCCGGCTGATCACCCGGCTGCTCGAACCGAGCGGCGGCACGATCGAGTTCGAGGGCAAGGACATCACGCACCTCGGCGTGAGCGGGATGCGTCCGCTGCGCCGCGACGTGCAGATGATCTTCCAGGACCCGTACTCGTCGCTGAACCCGCGGCACACCATCGGCACGATCGTCGGCGCTCCCTTCAAGCTCCAGGGCGTGACGCCCGAGGGCGGCATCAAGAAGGAAGTGCAGCGGCTGCTGTCGGTCGTGGGTCTCAACCCCGAGCACTACAACCGCTACCCGCACGAGTTCTCCGGCGGCCAGCGCCAGCGCATCGGCATCGCCCGCGCCCTCGCGCTCAACCCGAAGCTGGTCGTCGCCGACGAGCCGGTGTCCGCGCTGGACGTGTCGATCCAGGCCCAGGTCGTGAACCTCCTCGACGACCTCCAGGAGGAACTGGGTCTGACGTACGTGATCATCGCGCACGACCTCTCGGTCGTCCGGCACGTCTCGGACCGGATCGCGGTGATGTACCTCGGCAAGATCGTGGAGCTGGCCGACCGCGAGCAGCTCTACAAGTCGCCGATGCACCCGTACACCAAGGCGCTGATGTCGGCGGTGCCGATCCCGGACCCCAAGCGCCGGAACGCCAAGAGCGAGCGGATTCTGCTCAAGGGCGACGTGCCCTCGCCGATCTCGCCGCCGAGCGGCTGCCGCTTCCACACCCGGTGCTGGAAGGCGACGGACATCTGCCGGACCACCGAGCCGAAGCTGATCGAGCTGCGGACCGGCCAGCAGGTGGCCTGCCACCACCCGGAGAACTTCACGGACCAGGCCCCGCAGGACACCGTCCTGCTGACCGCCGCGAAGGAAGCGGCGGAGCTGGTGGCCGACGAGGTGCTCGCGGAGTCGGCGGAGACGTCGGCCGCGGTGGCGGCGGAGGTCGCCGAGACGGCCAAGGAGGCCGCCGAGGACACCGCCGAGGTCGCCAAGGACACTGAAGAGAAGTAGCTCAACACGGAGCCCCCGCCTTGCAATGTAAGGCGGGGGCTTTGCTTTGCGTCACAATATGAAGGTGATGCAGCAGATCTTCAGTCCGTCCGTTCAGCATACGCTCGACCTGATCGGCATCTTCGTCTTTGCCATCTCGGGCGCGCTGCTGGCCGTCCGCAAGAACTTCGACGTCTTCGGCATCGGCGTCCTCGCCGAGGTCACCGCGCTGGGCGGCGGACTCTTCCGGGACCTGGTCATCGGCGCGGTGCCGCCGGCGGC
Source organism: Streptomyces antibioticus (assembly GCF_002019855.1). Classification (NCBI taxonomy): domain Bacteria; kingdom Bacillati; phylum Actinomycetota; class Actinomycetes; order Kitasatosporales; family Streptomycetaceae; genus Streptomyces; species Streptomyces antibioticus. Next base: position 5,968,706 of record NZ_CM007717.1, read on the forward strand.
CTTCACCGACCTGGGCTACTTCCTCACCCCGCTGCTCGCCGCGCTCCTGGTGATCTTCCTCCACCCCCAGGTGGAGCGGATCCAGACCGGCGTGAACGTCTTCGACGCGGCCGGCCTCGGCCTGTTCTGTGTCACGGGCACGACCAAGGCGTACGACTACGGGCTCAACCTCACGGCGTCGGCCGCGCTGGGCCTGGCCACGGCCGTCGGCGGCGGTGTGCTGCGGGACGTCCTGGCCAACGAGGTGCCCTCCCTGCTGCGCTGGGACCGCGACCTCTACGCGGTCCCGGCGATGGTGGGCGCCGCGATGGTCGTGATCTGCATCCGCTACGACGCCCTCACCCCGCTGGCCAGCGGGTTCGCCGCCGCCGTGGCCTTCGTGCTGAGGCTGCTGGCGATGCGGTACCACTGGCGGGCGCCGCGCGCGTGGAACCGGCGGTCGACGGTGCGGGAGGAGTGAGGGAGGCAGACTGGGGGGGAACGGGAAAGCTACCGCTTAGTAATTACCTGTTGTACCGTTCAGTCATGTCAGAAGCAGCTACCGCGGCGGCCCCGCGGGCCACCATCGGCGACAGCGAGTTCGACCGGGACACCGCGCTGACCCGGCGCGCACCGGGTGTCTACGACATCGACCTCTCGGCCGGCTGGACGATCATCAATGCCGTCAACGGCGGCTATCTGCTCGCCGTCCTCGGCCGCGCCCTCGCGGACGCCCTGCCGCACCAGGACCCGTTCACGATCTCGGCGCACTACCTCACCGCCTCCCAGCCGGGCCCGGCCGTCGTGCGCACCGACGTGGTCCGCACCGGCCGCACGCTCTCCACCGGCACCGCCTCGCTTCTCCAGTACGACGAGCAGGGCAACGAGGTCGAGCGGATCCGCGTCCTCGCCTCCTACGGCGACCTGGGCGCCCTGCCCGACGATGTACGGACGACGGCGACACCGCCCGCGATCCCGCCGATGGAACAGTGCTTCGGCCCCGAGGACGGCCCCGCGCCCGTCGACGGCAGCTCCGCGATCGCCGACCGGCTGATGCTCAAGCTCGACCCCGCCACCCTCGGCTGGGCGCTCGGGCAGCCCTCCGGCAAGGGCGAGATGCGGGCCTGGTTCGGTCTGAAGGACGGCCGCGACCCCGACCCGCTCTCCCTGCTGCTCGCGGTGGACGCGCTGCCGCCGACCGCGTTCGAGATCGGCCTGCGCGGCTGGGTCCCCACGGTCGAACTCACCGTCCACGTCCGCTCCCGCCCGGCTCCCGGGCCGCTGCGCGTCTCCATCACCACCCGCAACCTCGCGGGCGGCTTCCTGGAGGAGGACGCGGAGGTCTGGGACAGCGCGGGGCGCCTGGTGGCCCAGTCCCGGCAACTGGCGCGGGCCAGGCTCGCCTGACGAGAGGTTCAAGGTCCGCTTGACCTGATCGACAGTCAGGGGGCAGGAGGGGTCAAGGCGGGCCTGGTGGCCTGCGGCTCGGGCGACTCGTCGGGCTCGGGCAGCGGCACCTCCGGCGGCCAGAACTGCCAGGCGCCCTCCGGCATGCCTAACGGCGGCCTGGGCGGGGGACCAGGCGGTGCCCCTTCCGGCGTTCCGTCGGGTGTCCCGTCGGGCGCGCGCACCGGTGCCCCGACCGGTACTCCGACCGGCGTCCCCACCGGTGTCCCGTCGGGCATGCCGAGCGGGGGTCCCGGTGTCGGCCAGGGCGGTTGCGGCGGGCCGGGTGGCGGACAGCCGTCGCAGGGCTGACCCGCGACGGCGCGGCGGACCGACCCACCGGGGGCGGCGCACCCGGCCAAGGGGGCGCCGCCCCCCCGCCGTACGCCCGTACCCGCGGGCGTCAGTCGAGCCAGTGACGGCGGCCGATGCTGATGAGCCGCATCTGGCGGGTCACGAGCTGGGTGACCCGCTCGCGCTCCTCCTCCGGGGCCTCCAGGGACTCCAGGAACAGCGAGGCCGTCACGAGCATCTGGTCGACGAAGAGATGCGCCAGCATCAGCAGATCCTCCTCGCTCCAGCCCGCCGACTGGGGGTCCTTGGCCAGCTCGGCCCGCACCTCCTCGGCGAACCGGCCCAGTTGGCTGCGGATCGCCTCCCGCACCGGCTGCACCCCGCCGTGCCGCTCCCGGGCGATGAACCGGACGTGCGCCGGCTGCGTGTGGACGTGACGGGCGATCAGTTCGACGGCCCGCGTGATGCGTTCCTCGCTGGTGTGCGCGCCCGCCACCGTGTTCTGGATCATCGGGTGCAGGCTGCCCAGCGCCTCCTCGACCAGCGCCACCCCGAGATCCGCCGTGGAGCGGAAGTGCCGGTAGAAGGCGGTCGGGGCGACCCCGACGGCCCGGGTGACCTCGCGCAGACCCAGGCTGCTCAGACTCTGCTCCTCCAGCAGGACGAGCGCCGCGTCCAGGAGCGCCTGCCGGGTCTTCTGCTTCTGGGCCTGCCGGATGCCGAGGGTGTGACTCATGTCATCCAGTTAACAACTGTTCTCCGGAATTGAAAAGTCGTCGGACACGCTAGACTCAAGAGTCAGTGAACAAGTGTAACTACAACTGTTCACCGAAGTTTAACGAGAGACGGTCGTCCGGACCGTCCGGAGGGGGTTTCATCGCATGCTGTTCCTCGTCGCCGCACTTCTGCTGCTCGGCGTGGTCATGGGCACCGTGGCCCACGCGCCGCTCACCTTCACCCTGGTGACCGCCGCCGTGATCGCCGTCTGGCTGGGCATCTTCGCGCTCCGCGAGCGCCACGGCCGCCGCCGGCACACCACCCCGACCCACTGACCCGCACCCCGCGCACCCACGACCCGAGGAGTCGAACCGTCATGCAGCTCACCGCACCCGCCACCCGAACCCCGCAGCGCACCGCCGCCCGTGACGCCGACGGCATGGCCGTCGCGTCCTTCATCCTGGGCCTGCTGGGACTGCTCGTCCTCAATGTGTTCCTCGGCCCCATCGCCATCGTCCTGGCCTCCGTCGCCCTCTGGCGCGGCACGGCCCGCCGCGGCCGCGCCTTCCTGGGCCTCACCCTGGGCGTCGCCGACCTGGTCGTCCTGCTGGCCTTCATGCACGCGGACTCGACCATCTCCTGGAGCTTCTGAGCCATCGTCCGCCGGTCGTCCCACCCGCGCGGCCGACCACGCGGCGAGGCTCCGAACCGGGCCCCGTAGAATCGGGGTCACCATGGCCTACCTCGACCACGCCGCGACCACCCCGATGCTCCCGGAGGCGGTCGAGGCACTCGCCGCGCACCTGAGCGTCACCGGCAACGCCTCCTCCCTGCACGCGTCCGGCCGCACGGCCCGCAGGACCGTCGAGGAAGCCCGCGAGACCCTCGCGGACGCCCTCGGCGCCCGCCCCAGCGAGGTCGTCTTCACCTCCGGCGGAACCGAGGCCGACAACCTCGCCGTCAAGGGCCTGTACTGGTCGCGCCGCGACGCCGACCCGGCCCGCACCCGCGTCCTGGCCAGCCCCGTCGAGCACCACGCCGTCCTCGACGCCGTGCACTGGCTCGGCGAGCACGAGGGCGCCACCGTCGAGTACCTCCCCGTCGACTCCTACGGGCGCGTCCACCCCGACGCCCTGCGCACCGCCCTCGCCCGCAACCCCGACGACGTCGCCCTCGCCACCGTCATGTGGGCCAACAACGAGATCGGCACGGTCCTGCCGATCCGTGAACTCGCCGACGTCGCCGCCGAGTTCGGCGTCCCGCTGCACGCCGACGCGGTCCAGGCGTTCGGGCAGATCCCCGTCGACTTCGGCGCCTCCGGCCTCGCCGCCATGACCGTCTCCGGTCACAAGGTCGGCGGACCCTACGGCATCGGCGCGCTGCTCCTCGGCCGCGCGTACAGCCCCGTGCCCGTGCTGCACGGCGGCGGCCAGGAACGCCACGTCCGCTCCGGCACCCTCGACGTCCCCGCCATCGCCTCCTTCGCGGTGGCCGGCCGGCTCGCCGCCGAGCAGCAGGAGTGGTTCGCCCGCGAGATCGGCGCCCTGCGCGACTCCCTGGTCACCGCGGTCCGTACGGCCGTCCCCGACGCCCTCCTCGGCGGCGACCCGGCACCCGGGGGCCGGCTGCCCGCCAACGCCCACTTCACCTTCCCCGGCTGCGAGGGCGACTCGCTGCTGCTGCTGCTCGACGCCCAGGGCATCGAGTGCTCCACCGGCTCCGCCTGCACCGCCGGAGTCGCCCAGCCCAGCCATGTCCTGCTCGCCACCGGCACCGACCCCGACCTGGCCCGCGGCACCCTGCGCTTCTCCCTCGGCCACACCTCCACCGAGGCCGACGTGGAGGCCGTCGCCAAGGCCATCGGACCGGCCGTGGAACGCGCCCGCGCGGCCGGCCTGACCTGAGGCTGCGCGCGGCCCGTCGTCTCAGGCGGTGGCGGTGTGCGCCGCCGCCACCAGCTTCATGTACCGGTCCCAGTCCCAGTGCTCGCCCGGGTCCGTGTGGTCCGTCCCCGGGACCTCCACATGCCCGACGATGTGCTCCCGGTCGACGGGTATGCCGTACCGCCGGCAGATCCCGGCCGCGAGCCGCGCCGACGCCTCGTACATCACGTCCGTGAAGTCCTGCGGGCGGTCCACGAAACCCTCGTGCTCGATACCCACACTGCGTTCGTTGTACCCCCGGTTGCCCGCGTGGTACGCCACGTCCAGCTCGCGGATCATCTGCGTGACCCGGCCGTCCTTGCCCACGATGTAGTGCGCGGCCGCCTGGTGGCCCGGGTCCTGGAACGCCTTCACCGCGCTCTCCAGCCCGCCCTGGGTGACATGGACCACGATCATGTCGATCCCGTAGTCGTCCGGACGGTCCGCCCAGCGGAAGTTGGCCTCCGAGGCCGACACCCAGCGCGCGCCCCGGTAGTCCACCGCGCCCTCCACCCGGGGCTTGCGCACCCCCGGCAGCCGCCAGTACAACTCGGACAGTTCGTCCCGCGCCAGGAACGCCGAGCCCACGGCCGCCGCCGCCCCGCCGACCAGCAGCGCCCGCCGGCCGATCCGCCGGTCGGAGTCCCGCTTCCTCGCCCCCATGACCTGTCCTTCACCCGTCCTTCGTCGCCCCTCGAACCCGTCAACGGATATCCGCGGGATCCGGTTCCCGGCGCCCCGTACCCTGGAAGGGTTATGACTGAGACCTCGCAGCGCCCCCGCCCCCTCCGTGTACTCGCCGCCATGTCCGGCGGGGTCGATTCCGCGGTCGCCGCCGCCCGTGCCGCCGAAGCCGGCCACGACGTGACCGGCGTCCACCTGGCGCTCTCCGCCAACCCCCAGTCCTTCCGCACGGGCGCGCGCGGCTGCTGCACCATCGAGGACTCCCGCGACGCCCGCCGGGCCGCCGACGTCATCGGCATCCCGTTCTACGTCTGGGACCTCGCCGACCGCTTCCGCGAGGACGTCGTCGAGGACTTCGTCGCCGAGTACGAGGCCGGCCGCACCCCCAACCCGTGCCTGCGCTGCAACGAGAAGATCAAGTTCGCCGCCCTGCTCGACAAGGCGCTGGCGCTCGGCTTCGACGCGGTGTGCACCGGCCACTACGCGCAGATCGTCACCGGCGCCGACGGCACCCGCGAGCTGCACCGCGCCTCCGACATGGCCAAGGACCAGTCGTACGTCCTCGGCGTCCTGGACGAGAAGCAGCTCGCCCACGCGCTGTTCCCGCTCGGCGACACCCTCACCACCAAGGACGAGATCCGCGCCGAGGCCGAGCGGCGCGGCCTGGCCGTCGCCAAGAAGCCCGACTCCCACGACATCTGCTTCATCGCCGACGGCGACACCCAGGGCTTCCTCGCCGGCCGGCTCGGCCGGGCCGAGGGCGACATCGTCGACGAGTCCGGCGCGAAGATCGGCACCCACGAGGGCGCGTACGGCTTCACCATCGGCCAGCGCAAGGGCCTGCGCATCGGCACCCCCGCCGCCGACGGCAAGCCGCGCTACGTCCTCGACATCTCCCCGGTCGACAACACCGTCACCGTCGGCCCCGCCGCGTCCCTGGACGTGAGCGGACTGACCGCGATCAAGCCCCGCTGGTGCGGCACCGCCCCCACCGGCCCCGGCACCTACACCGCCCAGCTCCGCGCCCACGGCGGCGAGTGCGAGGTGACGGCGGAGCCGGTCGACGGCGAACTGCGCGTGACCTTCACCGAGCCCGTCCGCGGCGTGGCCCCCGGCCAGGCCATCGTCCTGTACGACGGCACGCGCGTGGTCGGCTCGGCGACGATCGCCTCGACCCTGCGGGCGACGGCCGGGGTCTCCTGACCCACGCCAGGCTCTAGCCGAAGAACTCCGCCAGCACCGGCGCCAGGACGTTCGGGTCGACCATGTGGGTCTCGCCCTCCAACGCGCGGTACGTGCCCTCCGGCACCGCCTCCGCGACCGCCCGGGCCGCCTCCCGCAGCCACGGCGGGCTGTCCCCGCCGGCCACCGCGAGCACCGGCACCCCGATGCCGGCCAGCCGGTCCCGGGGCACCCGGCCGCCCGCGAGGACCGCGTCGTCGTAGGCCAGCGTGGGCGCGATGGCCTCCATGCCGGCCCACATCGGCGACTGGTGGGCCCGCTGGATCATCTCCTCGGCCAGCCCCGTCAGCCGCAGGAACAGCTCCACCGCGTCCCCGCGCCGGCCCCCGTCCAGCGCCTCGGTGAGCCGCTCGGTGTACGCGGCGCGCTCGTCGGCCGCCCCCTCGTCGCGCGCGTACGGCACCTCGTACACCGCCACCCGCCGCACCGGCAGCCCGCCCGCCGCCGCCTCAAGCGCCAGCGCGCCGCCCGAGGAGATGCCGTACAGGGCCGCCTCGCCGCCCGCCGCGTCGATCAGCGCGGCCAGGTCCTCGACCTCGCGCTCCACCGCGTACGGCGCCGTGTCACCGCTCCCGCCGCGGCCCCGGCGGTCGTACCACAGGACGGTGCACCGCCGCGCCAGCAGCCCGGCCAGGGGTGCCACGGTGCCGCCCGTGGACATCGCTCCGCTCACCAGGATCACCGCGGGACCCTGCCCCGCGCGCGCGTACGCGAGTTCCGTGCCGTCGCGCGAAATGGTCTTCTTGTCCATGCCAGAGCAGACTGCCGCACGGCACGGCGGTCATCGCCCTACGACACTTCCACTTTGCCTGCCGGGCGGGAGGCCCGGCCTTTCAGGGCCGGGGTGCATGCCCGTTCCTGCGTAGCGGGGCAGGGGTAGCCGGATCGCCGTCAGGGCGATCCTGCGTACCGGAGGACGCGACGGCGCGTCGCACTACGGAGATCAGCCATGAATTCAGGGAGCGGTCGTCGGTCGCAGCGGCGGCCACGGCGAGGGCGTGCACATCGTCCGGGAGACGAAGGTTCACATGCTTGGTCACAGGACCATTCTGGCATCGGTCCCAATGTGTAGCTATCATGGGACCATGAGTCGTTTTCGGATGCACCCGACGGGCGGGCAGGAGCAGCAGATGCTGCTGCACTGCGCGCATGCCCGGTACGTCTGGAACCTCGCCGTCGAGCAGCACGCGCACTGGCAGCGCGGGCGGAAGTCTGCTCCCGGGTTCGTCGAACAGTGCCGCCAGCTCACCGAGGCCCGAGGCGACAGTGAATGGCTCGGTGCCGGGAACGCCGACGTGCAGCAGCAGGCGCTCAAGGACTTCGCGAAGGCCAAGGACGCCCGCTTCACCTCGGGGTTCGGTGAGCCGACCTGGCGCAGGAAGTTCCGGCACGAGGGCTTCCGCGTCATCGGCACCGACCGCGTACCCGAGTACAACGAGGACGGCACACCGAGGCTGAACGCGAAGACCGGCAAGCAGGTCATGGGCCGCTCCGTCGTGGTGCGAAAGCTCAACCGCCGGTGGGCGCAGGTCAAGGTGCCCGGCTGCGGCTGGGTCCGCTTCCGCCTCAGCGCGAAAGGCAAAGGGGCTCGGCTTCCGTCCGCGAAGACGTTCCGCGTCACCTTCCGCAACGGGCAGTGGCATGCGGCGTTCGCCGTCGTCCCCGAGCCGGGCCCGGCTCCGGGCACGGGCGAGGTCATCGGCATCGACCGGGGCGTGAGGATCACCGCCGCGCTTTCCGACGGCCGCACCCTCAACTGCCCCCAGCTCACCGTCAAGGAACGCGCGCAGATTCGCAAGCACCAGCGCCGCGCCGCACGCGCCCCCAAGGGCAGCGACTGCAAGCCGGCCGAGTACGCCAAGGCCGCCCGACTCAAGGCCCGTGAGGCGAACCGGCGCAAGGACTGGTGCGAGAAGACCAGCACGATGCTTGCCAAGTCGTTCGACCTGATCCGGTTCGAGAAGCTCAACATCAAGAACATGACGGCCAAGGCCAAGCCGAAGCCCGACCCCGACCGGCCCGGCCGGCACCTCAAGAACGGTCGCGCCGCCAAAGCCGGACTCAACCGGGGCATCCTCGCCCAGGGCTGGGGACTCCTGCGCCAACGCACCGAGCACAAGGCCCCCGGCCGGGTCGAGGACGTACCCGCCCCCTATACGAGTCTGCGGTGCAGCGACTGCGGATGGATCGACAAGAACTCGCGCAAGAGCCAAGCCGAGTTCGTCTGTTCCTCCTGCGGCTTCACCTGCAACGCGGACACCAACGCGAGTATCAACGTCGCGGCAGGACAGGGCGGGATTTTTCGCCCCCGGCCAACAGCCGGTGCCGGAGGGACGACACCCCGCAACGGGTCGAACGTCCGTGAACCTCAGCCTGAACAGGCTGGAATCCCCCTCTTCCAAGAGGGGGAGGATGTCAATTCGTAGAAGCAGAGGTGGCGTGACGCGCCCTCGCCCACCTGGAGGAGAGCGCGGGCGTGCGGTGATGCGAGCATGGCGGACATGGCTACACATGTGATCACCGGGGCGGGCTCCGGCATCGGCGCCGCCGTCGCCCGCCGCCTCCACGCGCGCGGGGACGACCTCGTGCTGCACGCGCGCGACGCGGGCCGCGCGAAGGAACTGGCCGCCGCGTTCCCCGGGGCGCGGACCCTCGTCGGCGACCTCGCCGACCCCGACCGGCTGAGCTGGGCGTTCTCCCACCAGAGCCTGCCGGACCGGGTGGACTCGCTGCTGCACATCGCCGGAGTGGTCGACCTCGGTCCGGTCGGCGAACTGACCCCGAAGACCTGGCACCACCAGTTGAACGTCAACCTGGTCGCGCCCGCCGAGCTGACCCGCCACTTCCTGCCCCAACTGCGCACCACGCGCGGGCACGTGGTCTTCGTCAACTCCGGCGCGGGCCTGCGGGCGAGCGCCGACTGGTCCGCGTACGCCGCCTCCAAGCATGGCCTCAAGGCCCTCGCGGACGCCCTGCGCCACGAGGAGCACGGCAACGGCGTCCGCGTCACCTCCGTCTACCCCGGCCGCACCGCCAGCCCCATGCAGGCCAAGGTCCACCGGCAGGAGGGCAAGGAGTACGACGCCGACGAGTGGATCGACCCCGAGTCCGTCGCGACGACGATCCTGCTCGCCCTTGACCTGCCGCGGGACGCCGAGGTCAACGACCTCACCGTCCGCCCCGGACGGTGAGGCGCGCATGAACGACAGCCAGAGCGACCGCCCGTTCGTCTTCGGCCCCGCCACCGGCGTCGGCTCCCTGCCCGGCGGGGACGCGCGCGAGGCCGCCAGGACCGCCACCGGGTCCTTCGAGGACTTCCCGTTCCTGCCGGAACTGCCGGCCCGCGGCCCCGGCGCCGACATGATCGGCCGCACCGCCGGCCTGCTCGTCGAGATGTACGCGCGCGTGGAGCCCAGCGGCTGGCGGCTCGGCGACCGGCCGGGCCGCGACACCCGGCGCGCCCGGTCCTGGCTGGGGGAGGACCTCGACGCCCTGGAGGAGTTCACCCAGGGGCACGAGGGACCGCTGAAGGTCCAGGCCGTCGGCCCGTGGACGCTCGCCGCCGCACTGGAGCTGCGCAACGGCGAGGCCGTCCTCTCCGACCCCGGCGCCGTCCGCGACCTCGCCGCCTCCCTCGCCGAGGGCCTGCGGCTCCACCTCGCCGAGGTACGGCGCCGGGCGCCCGGCGCCCAGCTCGTCCTCCAGCTCGACGAGCCCTCCCTGACCGCCGTCCTGCGCGGCCATGTGCGCACCGCCAGCGGCTACCGCACCCACCGCGCCGTCGACCGCCAGCTCGTCGAGGCCACCCTCCGCGACGTCGCCGGCGTGCAGGAGGACGGCCCCGTCGTGGTCCACTCCTGCGCGCCGGACGTGCCGTTCGCCCTGCTGCGCCGGGCCGGGGTCGCCGGGATCTCCTTCGACTTCTCGCTGCTCACCGAGCGTGACGAGGAGGCGATCGGCGAGGCCGTGGAGGCGGGGACCCGGCTGCTCGCCGGTGTCGTACCCGGCACGGACACCGCATTGTCCGACCCTGCCGGTAGCGTCATGGGGGTCAGGACGCTGTGGCGCAGGCTGGGGCTGCGACCGGGGCTGCTCGCGGAGGCGGTCACGATCACCCCGGCGTGCGGTCTCGCGGGGGCCTCCCCGGCGTACGCCCGCAAGGCGCTCGCCCACTGCGTCCGGGCGGCGAGATCACTCGCGGACAACCCAGAGTAACGGGAGGACATGACGGTGGCCGGCGACAACCAAGCGGAGACGACGGTGCCCGCCGAGGCGCGGGAACAGCACGCGCAGCTCGCTGAGCAGATCGAGGAGCACCGCTTCCGGTACTACGTGAAGGACGCCCCCGTCGTCAGCGACGCGGAGTTCGACCGTCTCCTGCGCGCCCTGGAGGCGCTGGAGGAGGAGTACGCCGAGCTGCGCACGCCCGACTCGCCGACCCAGAAGGTCGCGGGCGCGTACGCCACGGAGTTCACGGCCGTCCAGCACCGCGAGCGCATGCTCTCCCTGGACAACGCCTTCGACGACCTGGAGCTGGCCGCCTGGGCGGAGCGCGTCCACAAGGACGTGGGCGCCTCCCCCTACCACTTCCTGTGCGAGCTGAAGGTCGACGGACTCGCCGTCAACCTCACCTACGAGAACGGCCGTCTGACCCGCGCGGCGACCCGCGGCGACGGCCGCACCGGCGAGGACATCACGCCCAACGTCCGCACCATCGCGGAGATCCCCGACCGGCTCACGGGCGACGGGGTGCCGCAGCTCGTGGAGATCCGCGGCGAGGTCTACTTCCCGATGGACAAGTTCCAGGAGCTGAACGCCCGTCTGGTCGAGGCCGGGGACAAGCCGTTCGCCAACCCGCGCAACGCGGCGGCCGGTTCACTGCGCCAGAAGGACCCGCGCGTCACCGCGACCCGCCCGCTGCACATGGTCGTCCACGGCATCGGCGCCCTGGAGGGCTACGAGAGCCCCGGCCGGCTCTCCGAGGCGTACGGCCTGCTCAAGTCCTGGGGCCTGCCCACCTCCCCGCACAACCGGGTCGTCGACGACCTCGACGGCGTACGCCGGTTCATCGCGCACTACGGCGAGAACCGGCACTCCGTGGAGCACGAGATCGACGGCGTCGTCGTCAAGCTCGACGAGATCCGCCTCCAAGGGCGGCTCGGCTCCACCGCCCGCGCGCCGCGCTGGGCGATCGCGTACAAGTACGCGCCCGAGGAGGTCAACACCAAGCTCGTCAACATCCGGGTGGGCGTGGGCCGTACGGGCCGCGTCACGCCGTACGCGCAGGTCGAGCCGGTGCATGTGGCCGGCTCCGAGGTCGAGTTCGCCACCCTGCACAACCAGGACGTCGTCAAGGCCAAGGGCGTCCTCATCGGGGACACCGTGGTGCTGCGCAAGGCCGGTGACGTGATCCCCGAGATCCTCGGCCCCGTCGCCGACCTGCGCGACGGCAGCGAGCGCGCGTTCGTGATGCCGGCCGAGTGCCCCGAGTGCGGCACCCCGCTGCGGCCGATGAAGGAGGGCGACGTCGACCTGCGCTGCCCCAACGCCCGCACCTGCCCCGCCCAGTTGCGCGAGCGGCTGTTCTATCTCGCCGGCCGCAAGGCGCTGGACATCGAGAACTTCGGCTATGTCGCGGCCGCCGCCCTCACCAAGCCGCTGGAGCCCGAGGACCCGCCGCTGCGCGACGAGGGCGACCTCTTCGACCTCACCGTCGACCGGTTGCTGCCCATCAGGGCGTACGTCCTCGACCAGGACAGCGGACTGCCCAAGCGCGACCCGAAGACCGGCGAGGAGAAGATCGCCACCGTCTTCGCCAACCAGCAGGGCGAGCCGCGGAAGAACGCCGTCGCCATGCTGGCGAACATCGCCGCGGCCAAGGACCGCCCGCTCGCCCGGATCCTCACCGGCCTGTCGATCCGGCACGTCGGACCGGTCGCCGCCGAGGCGCTCGCCCGCGAGTTCCGCTCCATCGACCGGATCGAACAGGCCACCGAGGAGGAGCTGGCGGCCACCGAGGGCGTCGGGGCGATCATCGCCGCCTCCCTCAAGGAGTGGTTCGCCGAGGAGTGGCACCAGGAGATCATCCGCAAGTGGAGAGCCGCCGGCGTCCGCATGGAGGAGGAGGGCACCGGCGAGGACGAGGGCCCCCGCCCCCTTGAGGGCCTGACGGTCGTGGTCACCGGCACGCTCGAACACTTCACCCGCGACGGCGCCAAGGACGCCCTCCAGAGCCGCGGGGCGAAGGTGACCGGCTCGGTCTCCAAGAAGACGTCGTTCGTCGTCGTGGGCGACAACCCCGGCTCGAAGTACGACAAGGCCATGCAGCTCAAGGTGCCCGTGCTGGACGAGGACGGCTTCACGGTCCTCCTCGAAGAGGGCCCCGAGGCCGCGGCCGAGGCCGCCCTCCCGGTCGCCGAAGCCACCGCCGAAGCCACCGCCGAAGCCGCCCCGCCGGCCGAGGAGTAGCCGAAAGCGGCGGTCGAAGACCACCCGATCGGCGTATACCTGACGCATCCGGGCGCCCGGGGCGCATTCGGGCAACCGTCGACGACCGCTGCCCGTGGAAGCCTTCCGCGGCCTACTGTTGGGGTATGCGCCTGCCGTGCCCAGCTACGGTCGGGGCATTCCCGTGCTCCTGGCGAGCGGGGGAAGGGTTTTCCAACGCGGCGCCGTTGACGGTTGTCGGGCAACGGGCCGCGTGGCGTGGGCACCGCCGGCTGTGAGAGGGACGGAATGGAACCGACCGAGAGCGCCGCTCCTGACTCATGGCTGCGCAGGCGCCGGGTCGCCGGCGTCTGGTGGGGCAGCCTGTGGGCGCCGCGGTCCGCACCGCACCCGGGCGGCACGGCGGGAGCACAGCCGCCGCCCGCCGCCCCCGACACCCGCCTCCCCGCACTGCCCGCCGGCCCCGCCGCGGCCTCCGCGGCCGGCGGCCCGCACCCCGCCTCCGTCCTGCCCGACGCCGAGTCCGACCGGCACCCGTCCTGGCCCGCGCTGCCCGCCGCCGTCGTCGGGACCGCCGCCTTCGCGCTCGGCGCTGGCTTCTACCGCGCCTTCACCGGCGGCCACGCCCTCTTCCCGTGCGGCACCGTCGGCTGGTCGCTCGCCGTGCTCACCGGCGTCATCGTCGGCCACCTCGTCCTGCTCGGCCGCGCCCGCTGGTGGGGCGGCACCGGCTCCGGCGCCGCCCTCACCCTCGCCGTCCTGCTGCTCTACGGCTGGGTCCCGGCCGGCATGGTCAGCCTCACCGTCGTCGTCCTGGTCGGCATAGCCAGGCGCCACCGCTGGCGGCAGGGCGTCCTGCACGGCGCGGTGGACATCATCGGCATCGGCACCGGCGCGCTGCTGCTCGCCCTGTGCGGCCGGGTGCCGTCCGTCGAACGGCCCTGGTACCCCGCCAACTGGACGCTCTACACCGCCCCGCAGGTCGTCCTGGTCGCCGTCGCCTATCTCGCCGTCACCCGCGTCCTGCTCTGGTACCTCAACGCCCCGCGCGCCGGCGGACTGCCGACCGTCGCCCGCACCGCCCTGGTCCGCCAGGGCCTGGTCGCCGTCGCGCTGCTCGGCATCGCCCCGCTGATCTGCGTGGTGGCCGTCGCCAAACCGATTCTGCTGCCGCTGTTCGCGATCCCGCTGATCGCCCTCGACTCCACCCTGTGGATCGCCCGGGCCCGCGCCGAGGAGCAGTTGCGCGACCCGCTGACCGGGCTGCCCAACCGGCAGTGGCTGCTGGAGCGGATCTGGACCGCCCTCGACGACGCCGAACGCATCGGCGCCCGGGCCGCGCTCATGCTGATCGACCTCGACCGGTTCCGCTCGGTCAACGACACCCTCGGACACCTCGCCGGCGACCGGCTCCTCCTCCAGATAGCCGAACGCCTGCGGCACGCGATACCCCGCGGGGCGGAGGTGGCGCGGCTCGGCGGTGACGAGTTCGCCGTCTTACTGCCCGTCGCCGACTCCACGACCTCCGCGACCCGGGTCGCCCGCGGCCTCGTCGCCCACCTCAGCTCGCCGCTCGATCTCGACGGGCTCACCCTCGTGCTGGAGGCCAGCGCCGGGGTCGCCGTCTTCCCCGACCACGCCGACGACGCCGAGGGCATGCTGCGCCGCGCCGACGTGGCGATGTACCAGGCCAAGCGGGACCGTACGGGCGTCGAGGTGTACGAGTCCAAGCGGGACTCCAACACCCCCGACCGGCTCGGACTGCTCGGCGATCTGCGGCGCGCGCTCGACGCGCACGAGGTGCAGCTCCACTACCAGCCGAAGGTCCGCTTCGACGGACAGGTGGCCGGACTCGAAGCCCTGGTGCGCTGGGTGCACCCGGAGCGCGGGAAGGTGCCGCCGGACGAGTTCATAGCGATCGCCGAGTCCTCCGGGCTGATGCCGCACCTCACCGAGTACGTCCTGGAGACCGCCCTCGGACAGGTCGCCGCCTGGCGCGCCCAGGGCCTCTTCGTACCGGTCGCGGTCAATGTCTCCCCGCGTGATGTCCACACCCCCGGCTTCGCCGGCTCCGTCGCCGCGCGGCTCGCCCGGCACGGGGTCCCGGCCGGCGCGCTCCAGTTGGAGATCACCGAACACGTCCTCCTGGAGGACCCGCAGCGCGCCGCCGACACGCTGAACGGCCTGACCGGGCACGGCGTGAAGATGTCCCTGGACGACTTCGGCACCGGCTACTCCTCCCTGGTGCACCTGCGCCGGCTGCCCGTGAGCGAACTGAAGATCGACCGCTCCTTCGTGGCCCGGCTGGCCGTCGACACCGAGGACGCGGAGATCGTGCGCTGCACGGTCGACCTGGCCCACTCCCTCGGCCTGCTGGTCGTCGCGGAGGGTGTCGAGGACGACGAGACCTGGGAACGCCTGCGCGACCTGGGCTGCGACGCGGTCCAGGGCTGGCTGGTCGCCGCCGCGATGCCCCCCGACGAGACGACGGCCTGGCTCCGCGCCCGCGGCTCCCGAGGCTGGCAACGCCCGGCGGCGGCCCTCCCGGCAGCGGCCACGGACGACTGACGGCACGGCCCGCGTCGCCCCACCCGGTCTCACCCGTTCGGCCCAGACGCCGCCCTCCGGGCTGCCCGGTGGGACCTCTCGGCGTCTCACGGCGGCAAACCGTTTCACGGGCACGAGCTGCCGCCCCCTAGGATTGGGCTCACATCACATCTCACTCACCCCAGAGGAACGCTGCATGCCTGGCATCACGCGCGAGGAGGTCGCCCACCTCGCCCGGCTGGCGCGTCTGGAGCTGAAGCCCGAAGAGCTCGACCACTTCGCAGGCCAGCTCGACGACATCATCGGCGCGGTCGCCCGCGTCAGCGAGGTCGCCGACCAAGACGTACCGCCGACCTCGCACCCGCTCCCGCTGACCAACGTCATGCGGGCGGACGAGGTCCGTCCGTCGCTCACCCCCGAGCAGGCGCTCTCCGGCGCCCCGGCCCAGGAGCAGCAGCGTTTCAAGGTGCCGCAGATCCTGGGGGAGGACTAATCACCATGACGGACACCCACGTCAACATCATCAGGCTCACCGCCGCCGAGACCGCCGAGAAGATCGCCTCCGGCGAGCTGACGGCCGTCCAGGTCACCGAGGCGCACCTCGCCCGGATCGAGGCCGTCGACGAGAAGGTGCACGCCTTCCTGCACGTCGACCGCGAGGGCGCCCTCGCGCAGGCCCGCGCCGTCGACGCCAAGCGGGAGCGCGGCGAGAAGCTCGGCCCGCTCGCCGGCGTCCCCCTCGCGCTCAAGGACATCTTCACCACCGAGGGCGTGCCCACGACCGTCGGCTCGAAGATCCTGGAGGGCTGGATCCCGCCGTACGACGCGACGCTCACCAAGCGGCTCAAGGCCGCCGACGTCGTGATCCTCGGCAAGACCAACATGGACGAGTTCGCCATGGGGTCGTCGACGGAGAACAGCGCCTACGGCCCGACCGGCAACCCCTGGGACCTGACGAAGATCCCCGGTGGCTCCGGCGGCGGGTCGTCCGCGGCCCTCGCCTCCTTCCAGGCGCCCCTCGCCATCGGCACCGACACCGGCGGCTCCATCCGCCAGCCGGCCGCCGTCACCGGCACGGTCGGTGTCAAGCCGACGTACGGCGCGGTCTCGCGGTACGGCATGGTCGCGTTCTCCAGCTCCCTGGACCAGGGCGGCCCCTGCGCCCGTACGGTCCTGGACGCGGCGCTGCTGCACGAGGTCATCGCCGGACACGACCCGCTGGACTCGACGTCGATCGACGCGCCCGTCCCGCCGGTCGTCGAGGCCGCCCGCAACGGCAGCGTGCAGGGCATGCGCGTCGGCGTGGTCAAGCAGTTCCGCGGCGAGGGCTACCAGGCCGGCGTCATCCAGCGGTTCGACGAGTCCGTCGCGCTGCTCAAGGACCTGGGCGCCGAGATCGTCGAGCTGGACTGCCCGTCGTTCGACCTGGCCCTGTCGGCGTACTACCTGATCGCGCCGTCCGAGTGCTCCTCCAACCTCGCCCGCTTCGACGGCCTGCGCTACGGCGTCCGCAAGGGCGACGACGGCACGCACTCGGCCGAGGAGGTCACCTCCCTCACCCGTGAGGCGGGCTTCGGCCCCGAGGTCAAGCGCCGCATCATGCTGGGCACCTACGCCCTGTCCAGCGGCTACTACGACGCCTACTACGGCTCCGCCCAGAAGGTCCGCACGCTCATCACGCGGGACTTCGAGAAGGCCTTCGAGCAGGTCGACGTGATCGTCTCGCCGACGACCCCGACCACCGCCTTCGCGATCGGCGAGCGCGCCGACGACCCGATGGCGATGTACCTGGCCGACCTGTGCACCATCCCCACCAACCTGGCGGGCAACGCGGCCATGTCGCTGCCCTGTGGTCTGGCCCCCGAGGACAACCTCCCCGTCGGCCTCCAGATCATCGCCCCGGCGCTGAAGGACGACCGCCTCTACAAGGTCGGCGCCGCCGTCGAGGCCGCCTTCGTGGAAAGGTGGGGTCACCCGCTCCTGGAGGAGGCTCCGTCGCTGTGAGTGCACTGAACAAGGCCAAGGGCTTCAAGAAGTCCAAGTCCGGTGCGTACCTGTCCATCGCCGGGACCGCGTTCGGCGCGATCGGTGTCGCCAAGCGGCTGCGCAAGGCCCGCGCCGAGAAGGACACCCTGGTCCTGATCGACGCCACCGTGTCCGCCGTCGCCATCGTCACCGGCCTCGCCATCCTGTACCGCGAGCTGAAGCGGCTGGGCGACGACGACGTCCTGCTGGGCTGAGAGGGAAGTTTCACCGTGACCACCACGACCGACCTGGTGTCGTACGAGGACGCGCTGGCGTCGTACGACCCCGTCATGGGCCTCGAGGTCCATGTCGAACTCGGCACCAAGACCAAGATGTTCTGCGGCTGTTCGACCGAACTCGGCCAGGACGCCAACACGCAGACCTGCCCCACCTGCCTCGGCCTGCCCGGCGCGCTCCCGGTCGTCAACGCGATCGGCATCGAGTCCGCGATCAAGATCGGTCTCGCGCTGAACTGCGAGATCGCCGAGTGGTGCCGCTTCGCCCGGAAGAACTACTTCTATCCGGACATGCCGAAGAACTTCCAGACCTCCCAGTACGACGAGCCGATCGCCTTCGACGGCTACCTCGACGTGCAGTTGGAGGACGGCGAGACCTTCCGCGTGGAGATCGAGCGCGCCCACATGGAGGAGGACACCGGCAAGTCGACGCACGTCGGCGGCGCGACGGGCCGTATCCACGGCGCCTCGCACTCGCTCCTCGACTACAACCGCGCCGGCATCCCGCTCATCGAGATCGTCACCAAGCCGATCGTGGGCGCCGGCGAGCGCGCCCCCGAGGTGGCCAAGGCGTACGTCCGTGAGCTGCGCGAGGTCATCAAGGCGCTCGGCGTCTCCGAGGCCCGCATGGAGATGGGCCAGATGCGCTGCGACGTGAACCTGTCGCTGCGCCCGAACGGCACCGAGAAGTTCGGCACCCGTTCGGAGACGAAGAACGTCAACTCGCTGCGGTCCGTGGAGCGCGCGGCCCGTTTCGAGATCCAGCGGCACGCGGCCGTGCTCTCCTCGGGCGGCACGATCGTCCAGGAGACCCGCCACTTCCACGAGGACACCGGGTCCACGACCTCGGGCCGCGTGAAGGAGGAGGCCGAGGACTACCGGTACTTCCCGGAGCCCGACCTGGTCCCCGTCGCCCCCTCCCGCGCGTGGGTCGAGGAGATCCGCGCCGGACTGCCCGAACTGCCGCTGGCCCGCCGCAACCGGCTCCTCGCCGAGTGGGGCGTCTCCGCCACCGACATGCAGGCGATCCTCAACGCCGGCGCCCTGGACCTGATCGTCGCCACGATCGACGCCGGTGCCGACGCGGCCTCCGCCCGCAAGTGGTGGATGGGCGAACTGGCCCGCAGCGCCAACGAGTCGGGCACCTCGCTGGACGAACTGGCGATCACTCCGGAGCAGGTCGCCCGGGTCACCGAGCTGGTGAGCAAGGGCGACCTCAACGACAAGCTGGCCCGGCAGGTCATCGAGGGCGTCCTCGCGGGCGAGGGCACCCCGGACGAGGTCGTCGACAAGCGCGGCCTCAAGGTCGTCTCCGACGACTCGGCGCTCGGCACCGCGGTCGACGAGGCCATCGCCGGCAACCCGGGCGTCGCCGACAAGATCCGCGGCGGCAAGGTCGCCGCGGCCGGCGCACTCGTCGGCGCCGTGATGAAGGCCACGCGCGGCCAGGCCGACGCGGCCCGCGTCAAGGAACTGATCCTGGAGAAGCTCGGGGTCAGCGAGGGCTGACCTCGGCGATCGTCGGGGGAGGGGGTGCGTCCGGTTCGGGCGCACCCCCTCTCGGCCGTTCCGGCGGAGGCGCTACGCTCGCCCACGATGAGTGCACGAACCGACTCGGACTCCCAGGGCTCCCAGGGTTCCCCGGACTCCCAGGGCTCCGCGGACTCCCCGGACTCCCAGGGCTCTGCGGGCTCCCCGGGCGACATAGCCGGCGACGACGAGGAGTACGGCCCCGACGACGCCCGCCGCGCCCGCTGGACCGCGACCGGCACCGGCGCCCTGCTCACCCTCGCCGGACTCGCGGCCGCCCTGCTGCGCCTCACCGGCCCCGCCCCGGCCCTCGTCCCGGTCGCCTACGCCCTCGGCGCGGGCGTCTGCGCCCTCGCGGCGCTCCTCGGCGCCCGGGGCCGCACCCGGCGCGCCCTGTGGCTCCTCATCGCCGGCGTGATGGTGATGGCGCTCGGCGACCAGGTGGACTGACCCGCGGGCCCTTCCTCCGTGCGCCCCCACGAACTGTGAAAAGGCACACGAACGGTACAAACGATCTCTCCCGCCTGTAAGAGTGGCCCCACATCGCTCATACGTTCTTTGCGGGCTGTTTCCCGGTCAAAGATCCACAATTCACCCCGGGAGCACGTCTGTGGCAGCCCTCGCTCGATGGTGTGTAGGCAACCGCCTGATCGTGGTCGTGCTCTGGCTGCTCGCCCTCGTGGGCACCGCCACCGCCGCCGTAGCGGCCGGCTCCGCGTACTCCAACGACTACGAGGTCCCCGGCACCGAGTCCGGCCGCGCCACCCGGCTGCTCACCGAGGGCTTCCCCGGACTCGGCGGCGACAGCGACACCGTCGTCTGGCACACCGCCTCCGGCACCGTCCGCGCCGCAGCCGTCGAACAGACCATGACCCGCGCCCTGGACCGGATCGGGGAACTGCCCGGCGTGGCCGCCGTCCACGGCCCCTACGACGACGGGGGCGCCGCCCGGATCAGCGCGGACGGACACACCGCCTACGCCACCGTGACCTTCGAGGACCGCGCCGAGGACATCGACCGGGGCGAGGCACAGGCGGTGGTCGACACCGCCAAGGCCGCCGAGTCCGACGACCTCCAGGTGGAGCTGGGCGGCAGCGCGATCGCCCTCACCGAGTCCTCCGGCGGCCATCTCGCCGAGATCGTCGGCGTGGCCGTCGCCGCCGTCGTGCTCTTCCTCGCCTTCGGCTCCCTCGCCGCCTCGCTGCTGCCCATCGCCACCGCCCTGGTCGGCGTCGGCACCGCCTACGCCGGGATCGTGCTGCTCGGGCACGCCATGACCGTCGCCGACTTCGCGCCGATGCTCGGCATGCTCGTCGGCCTCGGCGTCGGCATCGACTACGCGCTGTTCATCGTCACCCGGCACCGGCGCGGCCTGAAACGCGGGCTCACCGTCACCGAGGCCGCCGAGAACGCCGTGGCGACCACCGGACGGGCGGTCGTCTTCGCGGGCGCCACGGTCTGCATCGCCCTGCTCGGCATGCTGATCCTGCGCCTGAACTTCCTCAACGGCGTCGCGATCGCCGCGTCCCTGACCGTCGTCCTCACGGTCGCCGCCTCCGTGACCCTGCTGCCCGCCCTGCTGTCGTACATCGGCCCGCGCGCCCTCAGCCGCCGCGAACGGCGCCGGCTCGCCGAGCACGGGCCCCAGCCGGAGCTGCCGACCGGGCTCGCCGCCCGCTGGTCGGCGTTCGTCGAGCGCCACCCCAAGCTGCTCGGCACCGTCGCCCTCGTGGTGATCGCCGTCCTCGCCCTGCCGACGTTCTCCCTCCGCCTGGGCACCTCCGACCAGGGCAACGGCCCGCAGTCCAGCACCACACGGCAGGCGTACGACCTCCTGGCCGAAGGCGCCTCCGGCGACGGCGAGGGCGCGGGTGCGGGCGGGGCCGGGGGTGGCTTCGGGCCGGGGGTCAACGGGCCGCTCACCCTGGTGACCCGGGTCGCCGGCGCCGAGGACCGGCTCGCCCTCGACCGCCTCGACACCACCCTGCGCGCCACCGAGGGCGTCGCCTCCGTCACCCCGGTGACCTTCGACTCCGCCGGGCGCACCGCCTACCTCACCGTCGTACCGGAGTCCGCCCCGCAGTCCCGCGCCACCAGCGAACTCGTCGACCGGCTGCGCCACGAGGTGCTGCCCCGGGCCGAGTCCGGCACCTCCCTCGACGTCCAGGTCGGCGGGGTGACGGCCGGCTACGACGACTTCGCCGAGGTCATCGTCGGCAAACTGCCGCTCTTCGTCGGCGTCGTCATCGGCCTGGGCTGTCTGCTGCTCCTGCTCGCCTTCCGGTCCGTGGGCATCCCGCTCAAGGCCGCCGTGATGAACGTGGCCGCCGTCGCCGCCGCCTTCGGGGTCGTCGTCGCGATCTTCCAGTGGGGCTGGGGCAGCGAACTGCTGGGGCTCGGCCGGGCCGGACCCATCGAGCCCTTCCTCCCCGTGATCATGGTGTCCGTGCTCTTCGGCCTCTCCATGGACTACCAGGTCTTCCTGGTCAGCCGGATGTACGAGGAGTGGCTGGAGACCGGCGACAACCGGCGGGCCGTACGGGTCGGGCTCGCCGAGACCAGCCGGGTGATCAACTCCGCCGCCGTCATCATGATCTCGGTGTTCCTCGCCTTCGTCCTCAGCGGCGACCGCGTGATCGCCATGTTCGGCATCGCGCTCGCCGCCGCCGTCGCCCTGGACGCCTTCGTGCTGCGCACGCTGCTGGTGCCGGCCCTGATGCATCTGCTCGGCGGCGCCAACTGGTGGCTGCCGGCCTGGCTGGAGCGGCGCCTGCCCCGCATCAGCATCGAGCCGCCCGAGTGCCGCGCCGCCCATGAGAGGCTCACCGACGTCATGGCGGAGCTGGAGAAGGAGCGGGAACCGGATGTACGCGATATCGCTGGGTGACGACGGAGCCGAACTGCGGCCCCTGGAGCCGTGGAACGCCGAGGAGTTCCTCGCCCACCTGGAGCGCGGCCGTGACTTCATCAACGAGTTCATCCCGTTCGGCTCGCAGGCCACCGACCCGGACGGCGCCCGCGAGGTGCTCCAGCGGTACGCCGACATGCGCGCCGCCGACACCGGCTCGCTGCACGGCATCTGGTCCGAGGGGCGGCTCGTCGGCGGGGTGCTCTTCCTGAACTTCGACGCCGAGCAGGGCAACTGCGAGGTCGGCTGCTGGCTGGAGCCCGCCGGCACCGGGCGCGGCCTGGTCACCCGGGCCATGCGGGTGCTGATCGACTTCGCCGTCGAGCGGCGGGGCGTCCACCGCCTGGAGTGGGTCGCCTCGGCGGGCAACACCAACAGCCTGAACGTCGCCCGGCGGCTCGGCTTCACCCGCGACGGTGTGCGCCGGGAGGCGTACCCCTATCGTGGGGTCCGGCACGACCTCGAGGTGTGGTCCGTGCTCGCCCAGGAGTGGCGCACCGCACGCGCGCGTGCCGCTCACAACGATCATTAAGGGACCTCTCAGAGAGCGTCCGTACGGTGCGGGGTTATGGGAACCAAGACTGTTGACGAGACCGGCGCCGAGCCCGGCACCGAGGCCACTGAGGTCACCGAGGCCGCCGAGGCCACTGAGGTCGCGAATGACGACCGGGCGGTGGACATGACGAAGACCGACGCCGTTGACGAAACGGCTGTCGAGGACGGCGAGGACACGGACGCCGACGACACGGACGCCGCCGTCGGGGACGTCCCGGCCGGTCCGACCGGCGTCGGCCAGGGCGCGGGCGCCGTGGTCTCCGCCGCGCTCGGCCTCGTGTCGCTCACGGGGAGCTGGATCGGCACGGTCGCGGGCGCCCGCCAGACCCTGGTCGGCCAGCTCAAGTCGTCCTCCGGGTCCGCGAGTGTCGCGGAGCAGATCCAGGCCGTCTACGGCGACGCCTGGCAGACCACCGCGCTGTGGGGCGGCCTGTTCGCGCTGGCCGCGCTGGTCACCGGTGTCGTCGTGCTGGCCCGCCCCGCCTTCGGCAGCCCGGCCCGGCCGCAGGCCCCCTGGATCAAGTCCGTCTCCTGGGCGGGCATCGCCCTCGGCGTCATCGGCCTGCTGCTGGCCGTCCTGAAGTACACCGACGCGCTGCTCGGCCTGCCCTCCGCGGGCTGATCCACGAGCCGTCTTGTGTGAGGGGTCTTAGGGAGCCCGGCCGGACCTTACGGCCGCCCTAAGACCCCTCAGGCGTGTCTAAGGCACCGCCCGCCCCCGGAAGATGCGGCACTCTCCCGATGTGGCGGACCCCTCTGGCGGACGAAGGTGGAGTCATCGCAGCGAGCGCTGCGGGGACCACCGACCGTCAGGGGACGACACCATGTACGAGTACGAGCTGCACCAGATCCGCTCCGCCGAACTGCTGCGCCGCGCCGCCGACGAGCGCCTGGCCCGGGAGGCCGTCCGCGGCCGCCGCGCCGCCCGCCGCGAGGCCGCGGAGCGCGCGGCCCACGACCGCACCACCACGAACCCCGAGTCCGAACCCCATACCCACCGCCCGCGCCGCCCCCGCTTCCCGCGCGCCGCGTGAACACGGAGGCGGGGGAGCGGGACGGCATGACGGCCGACCACTCCTCCCGGGCGACGAACCCCGCCGGCCCGACGACGGCGCCCGGCACCGGCCGGGAGACAGCCCCGACGGCCGGCTCCCGGAAGGCGGCGACCCCTGCCGGTCCGCGGTCGGTGGGGACAGCGGGCGCCGCCGGTTCGGCGGTGGTGCCCACCGCACGGCGTCGGACCGGAACAACCGCTGGTCCGCCGGTGGCGGTCACCGCCGGCCCGGGTGCAGCGGCGGTCGCCGGGCCGATGGCGGCGGCGACCGCACGGACGCCGACGGCGACCCCCGCCGGGGTGTCGGCGCCGATGTCCGCCGGGGCACAGGAGGGCGGCCGTACGGGGGTCGGCCGCCCTTCGGTGACGACGGGCGGCGGACGCGCGCTGATCGCTGCTCCGACGGCGGGCCCGGTGATATCCACTGGGCCCTCGCCCGTCGCGCGTGCGATGCTCGCGTCCGTGGATACCAGGTCCGTCAGCCCCGTCTTCGTCGGGCGTGCCGATGAGTTGGGCGCTCTGGACGACGCGCTCGCCCGTGCCGGCGCCGGGGAGCCGCAGGCGTTGCTCATCGGAGGTGAGGCCGGGGTCGGCAAGACCCGCCTCGTCGAGGAGTTCGCCTCCGCCGCGAGCGCCCGGGGCGCGGCCGTCGCGCTCGGCGGCTGTGTCGAGATCGGCGCCGACGGGCTGCCGTTCGCCCCCTTCTCCACCGCCCTGCGCGCCCTGCGCCGCGCCCTGCCCGCCGAACTGGCCGCCGCCGCTGCCGGACAGGAGGGCGAACTCGCCCGGCTGCTGCCCGAGTTGGGCGAACCCGGCACCGG
Source organism: Streptomyces antibioticus (assembly GCF_002019855.1). Lineage (NCBI taxonomy): Bacteria > Bacillati > Actinomycetota > Actinomycetes > Kitasatosporales > Streptomycetaceae > Streptomyces > Streptomyces antibioticus. The sequence continues at coordinate 5,993,113 of NZ_CM007717.1, forward strand.
ACGCCACGACGAGGAGGGCATGGCCCGCCTCTTCGAACTCACCGCCCGGCTCCTGGAGCGCGTCGCCGCCGACCGCACGGTCGTCCTCGCCCTGGAGGACCTGCACTGGGCCGACGCCTCCACCCGCCACCTCCTCTCCTACCTGCTGCGCACCCTGCGCACCGGCCGGCTCGTCGTCCTCGCCACCTACCGCGCCGACGACATCCACCGCCGTCACCCGCTGCGCCCCCTGCTCGCCGAACTCGACCGGCTGCGCACCGTACGGCGCCTCGAACTCGCCCGTCTCACCCGCGAGGAGGTCGGCCGCCAGATCGCCGGCATCCTCGCCCAGGAACCCGACCCCGCCCAGGTCGACGCGATCTTCCGGCGCTCCGACGGCAACGCCTTCTTCGTCGAGGAACTCGCCGTCGCCGGGAACCAGGGCTGCTGCGCCGGGCTCACCGACTCGCTGCGCGATCTGCTGCTGGTGCGGGTGGAGGCGCTGCCCGAGGCCGGGCAGCAGATGGCCCGGATCGTCGCCGAGGGCGGCTCCACCGTCGAGTACCGGCTGCTGGCCGCCGTCGCCGGGCTCGCCGAGGACGACCTGATCGCCGCGCTGCGGGCCGCCGTGAACGCCAACCTGCTGCTCGCCACCCCCGACGGCGACGGCTACCGCTTCCGGCACTCGCTGGTCCGCGAGGCCGTCAGCGACGACCTGCTGCCCGGCGAACGCTCCCGCCTCAACCGCCGTTACGCCGAGGCCCTGGAGGCCGATCCGACGCTCGTCCCCGCCGACGAACGCGTGATGCGGCTCGCCGGCTACTGGTGCCACGCCCACGACCCGGCCAAGGCGCTGCCCGCCGCCCTGGACGCCTCCGTCGCGGCCCGCTCCCGCCGCGCCTACAGCGAGCAACTGCACTTCCTGGAACGGGCGATGGAGCTGTGGGAGAGCGCGCCCGACGAGGTCCGCGCCCGGCTGCGGCCCGCCGACTACACCGAGGCGTACCCCGCCCCGCGGCCCGAAGCCTCGCTGCGCTACCTCGACCTCATGGCCGAGGCCGCCGTCGCGGGCCGCTACTGCGGCGAACGCGAACGCGCCCTGAAGATCACCAAGCGGGCGCTGCGCCTCCTCGCGGACGACGACGATCCGCTGCGCTCCGCCTGGTTCTGGGTGCAGCGCTCCCGTCTGGTGCGCGCCCTGGGCCGGGGCAGCGGACGCGAGGAACTGGCCGAGGCACAGGAGCTGGTGCGCGGACTGCCGCCCGGCGAGGTGCACGCCGAGGTCCTCACGCACGCCGCCAACTGGTTCATGGTCCACGCCCCCGGCCCCGGCGCCTTCGAGGCCGCCGAACGGGCCGTCGCGTACGCCCGGATGGTGGGCGCCCGCGACACCGAACTCGACGCCCGCCAGATCCTCGGGGTCCTCATGGTCGCCTCCGGTGACACCGAGGCCGGCCTGGCCGAACTGGCCGAGGTGAAGGACCGGGCGCTCGCCGAGGACATCCCCATGGTCGCGGTGAACGCCTATGTGAACCTCCCCTCCGAACTGGAGGCCGTCGGCCGCTCCCGGGAGGCCATGGCCGTCCTCGAACGGGGCGTCGCCTTCGCCGGACGCCATGGACTGCCCGACAGCCAGGCGTGGATCTGGGGCAATCTCGCCGAGTCCCTGCTCTCGGTGGGCCGTTGGGACGACGCCGCCCGCGCCTTCGTGGACCCCGGGCGGATGGGACTCGCCGTCGGCGCCAAGGGTGTGCACGCCATCCTGCGCGCGGAACTCGCCATAGCGCGCGGCGACTTCGCCGAGGCCCATGAACAACTGGCCGTGGCCCGCGACTGTTTCGGCTCCCACCACCACACCGCACAGCACCACCTCCCCCTCGCCCGCCACTCCATCGCCCTCGCGATCGCCGAGGGCCGCCCCGAAGAAGCCGCGGATCTCCTCGAACGCGCCCTGGACGCCGGCTTCCAGCCCGGCGCGCAGCGCTATGTCTGGCCGCTCCTGATCACCGCGATCCCGGCCGCGACCACCGGGGACCTCCTCGCCCGGATCCGCGCCGCGAGCCGCAGGCTTCCCACCGGCGCCGCCGTCTGGCAGGCCCACGCGCTCTGGCTGCGCGCCGAACTCCTGCGCGCCGAGGGCCACCCCGCCCTGGAGGAGTGGACCGAGACGGTCACCGCCTTCGAACACCTCGAACGCCCCTACGACCTGGCCCGCACCCGCCACCGCCTGGCCGAGGCCCTGCTGACCGGCGGCACGGACGACGACGGCGACCGCGAGAACGACCGGGACCGTGCCGCCGAACTGCTCCGCCTCGCCCACGCCGTCGCCACCCATCTCGGCGCCCGGCCGTTCGCCGACGCGGTCGACCTGTTGGCCCGGCGCGCCCGGCTGGCCGTCGTCCCGGCCCTGCCGCAGTGCTCCGCCGACCCCGTCGAGGCGCTCGGCCTCACCAGCCGGGAGCGCGACGTCCTACGGCTGGTCGCGGCCGGCCGCACCAACCGGCAGATCGCCGAACGGCTCTTCATCTCCCCCAAGACGGCCAGCGTGCACGTCTCCAACATCCTGGCCAAGCTGGGGGTGTCGGGCCGCGGCGAGGCGGCGGCGGTGGCCCACCGGGTGGGACTGTCCCCGACGGAGGAGCAGGCGGGGGCGGAGGGCCGGGGGGCACTCACCTGAGCGAGCTGCGGGACGCGCCCCCCCGGTCAGCTCACCTTGAGCTCCAGGATCCGATCGTCCCCCTCCTTCGGGGCGCCGCGGCCGTCGGTGTTGCTGGTGGTGACCCAGAGCCGGTCGCCGCCCGCCGCGATCACCGTGCGCAGCCGGCCGTACTTCTCGTCCAGGAAGGACTGCGGGTCCGCCGACGCCTCGGTGCCCTTGAGCGGGATGCGCCACAGACGCTGGCCGCGCAGCCCCACCATCCATATCGAGCCCTGGGCGTAGGCGATCCCGCTGGGGGAGGCCACGTCCGTGTGCCACTGCGCCAGCGGATTGCGGTACCGGGAGTCGTCGGACTCGCCCTCGACCTCCGGCCAGCCGTAGTTCGCGCCGGGCTCGATCGCGTTCAGCTCGTCCCAGGTGTCCTGGCCGAACTCCGCCGCGAACAGCCGCTGTTTCGCGTCCCAGGCCAGGCCCTGCACATTGCGGTGGCCGTACGAGTACACGGGGGAGCCGGGGAAGGGGTTGCCCGGGGCCGGCTCGCCCTCGGGGGTGAGCCGCAGGATCTTGCCGCCCAGGGACTCCTTGTCCTGGGACAGCCCCGTGTCACCGCTCTCGCCCGTGCCCGCGTACAGCATGCCGTCGGGCCCGAAGGCGATCCGGCCGCCGTTGTGGATCATGCCCTTGGGGATGCCTTTGAAGACCGTGTCCGGGGCGCCGAGCTGATCGCCGGGGGAGCGCTTCGGGTCGTAGATCATGCGGACGACGCGATTGTCCGAGGCCGAGGTGAAGTACGCGTAGACCATGTGATCGGACGCGTAGTCCGGCGAGAGGGCGATGCCCAGCAGACCGCCCTCCCCGGCCGCCGAGACCCCGGGGACCTCACCCAGCTCGGTCTTCTTCCCCGAGTCCTCGTCGACCAGCGTGATCGTGCCCTCGTCACGCGAGGCGACCAGCAGCCCGCCCTCGGGAAGCACGGCCACGCCCCACGGACTGTCCAGCCCCTCGGCGACGGTCCGCACCACCTCGACGGAGCCCTTCGCAGCCGGAGTGGCCTCACCGCCCGGCGACGACGACCCCCGCACGGCCGACCCACTCGCCGAGGCGCTAGCGCTCCCCGGCGACCCCCCGTCGTCCGAGGAGCAGCCGGCGCTGAACAGCAGAGCACCCACGGCCAGCACGGCCGGCACAGCAGTACGACGCACGATTCCCGCTCCCTTCGACACAGCGATACCCGAAAACGGCTTCCCCTTGTCCTACGCCGCAGCCACCCCACAGGTTCCCGACAGCCCCCGACCCACCCGAAAGCGGTACCCGCCTCGACACCCTCCAGCCGGATCGGAAGATCACAAAAAGCCGGTTTTACGCTGCAGACGTCGACCTCCACGATGGGCAGCCTGGTATCCGAGGTGGCGAGCGAGGCGAGGTGCCTCGACTCAAGATCAAGAGATTTACCTCTCCAGGCAAAGACCTCGGTCCTCAATGCGAGGACCCTGCTGCCCGAGGTGAGGAGGCAGCCCGATGGAGTGGATCACCGCGGGAGGCGGCGCTGTTGTGGGACTGTTGGTGATCCGCGTACTGCTCCACCAGGTGCGAGCACTGTTGATGGACGTGGGTGCCGTCATCCGTGCGTGGCGCGAGCTTGTGAGTGCGGTGAGGAATTCAGAACCTCCCACCAGCAGTGATGGTTCATGAGAACCCTGTTGGCTTGTCGCCGTTTAAGTAAATCCTTAAACTCGTGATGCTGGTGTCGAGGGGAGCCGTCTTGAGTTGGGCGATCAAGGTCACCGATGAGTACGCGGAGTGGTTCAGGCGGCTGATCAAGGAGGATCTCGGTTCTGCCTCTCAGGTTGCGCAGGCCGTTGCCGCTCTGCGTGACGCCGGCCCCACGCTGGGGCGTCCCCTCGTGGACCGGCTGAAGGGATCGGACCTGCATCACCTCAAGGAACTCAGGCCAGGGTCAGGTGGCCGGTCCGAGATCCGGATCATCTTCGCCTTTGATCCGACTCGTTCAGCCCTGCTGCTCCTCGGGGGCGACAAGGCGGGAAACTGGGAGCGCTGGTACCGCGACAACATTCCTCTGGCTGAACAGCTCTACCGCGACTACACCAGTGACACTGAGGAGTGAGGAGTAGGCATGCCCAAGAAGACCCCGCAGGACTGGGAGACCCTGGAGCAGGAGCTGCACTCGGCTGGTGTGGATCCCGCTGAAGTGGAGGCCGGTTCACGTCGACTGCTGGCGGAAGCCCGTGGTCATCAACTCGCTGAGGCGCGGAAGCAGTACGGGCTGGCCCAGAGAGACGTGGCTGCCCGTATGGGTGTGAGCATCGCCCGCGTGTCCCAGATCGAGCACGGCGAAGTCGCCACTCTCGATGTCATCGCACGTTACGTCGAAGCGCTCGGCGGCAGGTTGGACCTGGTTGCCGACTTCGGTGACCACACACTGCGGATGCCGGCAAGCGGCGACCAGGGCAGCGCGGCGGCGTAATCGGACACTGGACAATCGAAGACCGCTTCGGTCCTCAGGACCAGTTGAGGCTTCTGCGGGTCGGCGGGCTTTTGCTCACGGGTGGTTTCGTCTGCGAGATCTTTCGTGCTCTTCTTGTCTTCGGCCGCCACGGGGTGCCTCCGTTGCTCGTCCCGGCTTTTCAGGCTGCCCGAGAAACGCGTCGATGGCCTGGCGAACACCTGGCTGCACGTGCGCTGTTCAACCCGGCTTGAGCGTGCGACGGTGGACGGAACGCTCCGCGCATGCCGCCGTGGGAGCCACGGCCTGACGTCGCTCCCGGAGAGCGGTTCTCAGTCCCAAGACCCCCGTGCCCCCGGCAACCCCGCCACCTCCGCCAGATCCTCCGGTGTCAGCCGTATCTCCGTCGCCCCCGCGTTCTCCGTCACCCACCGCTCCCGCTTGGCGCCCGGTATCGGGATCACGTGGGGGCCCTGGGACAGGACCCAGGACAGGGCCACCTGTGCGGCCGTCACGGCGTCGCCGTGGCGGGCGGCCACGCGGCGGAGGCCGGCGATGATCGGCTGGTTCGCGGCCATCATTTCCGCGGTGAAGCGGGGGTGGCGGGCGCGCATGTCGTCCGGTTCGAAGCCCTCGCCGGGGGTCAGGGTGCCGGTCAGGAAGCCGTTGCCGAGCGGCATCGCCGCCAGGAATCCGACGCCCCGCGCGGCGCACCACGGCAGCAGGGTGTCCAGGGCCTCCGGCGACCACACGGAGAGTTCGGCCTCGACCGCGCTGACCGGGAACACCTGTTGCACACGCCGCAGTTGGCGGATCGTTCCGTCGTACAGGCGGCCGCCGGAGCGCCGGGCGCCGCGCGCGCCGACCGCGCACAGTCCCAACGCCCTCACCTTGCCCGCCTGGACGAGGTCCGCCATCGCGCCCCAGGTCTCCTCCACGGGGACCTCGGGGTCGGCGCGGTGGAGCTGGTAGAGGTCGATGACGTCGGTCTGCAGGCGGCGCAGCGACGCGTCGCACGCTCTTCTCACGTACCCGGGGCGGCCGTTGGCCACGATGTGCTGCTCGCCCACCAGCAGGCCGACCTTGGTGGAGACGAAGGCTTCCGCGCGGCGCTCCTTCAACACCCGCCCCACCAAAAGCTCGTTGGTGAACGGGCCGTACATGTCGGCGGTGTCCAGAAGGGTGCAGCCGAGGTCGAGCGCCCGGTGCACCGCCCGGAGCGATTCGTCGCCGCGCTGCCGGGAGCCGCTGTACCCCCAGCTCATCGGCATGCATCCCAGTCCGACGGCCCCTGTCGCAAGCGCCCCCGCGCCGATCGTCCTGCGCTCCACCTGCCGTGACCCTCCTTCTCCCGACCCCCAACCTAACCTCTGGGCACACGGGTGCCTGACATAGCCTCCTGACATGAGCATCGACGCGCCCCGTGACGTATGGCTGCCCATCCCGCCCGACGAGATCGACGGACTCCCGGCGGGGCTCGACTACCTGTTCTGGGACGGGGGCGAGGAGGGCGAACAGACGTACCCCGGGGACCCGGCGCGGTGCGTCTTCTACGTGGTGCCCTACATGAAGCGGCAGCAGGTGAAGGTCGGCCCGCTGCGGGAGATGCGCAACGTACAGGTCGTGCAGACGCTCACCGCCGGCGTCGACGACATCACCGCGCGCCTGTCGGACCTGCCGCCCGGCGTCCGGCTCTGCAACGCGCGCGGGGTGCACGAGGCGAGCACCGCCGAACTGGCCCTCGCCCTGACCCTGGCCGCGCTGCGCGGCATCCCCGGCTTCGTGCGCGCCCAGGACCGGCAGGAATGGGGCGGCGGCTTTCACGAGGCGCTCGCCGACAAGAACGTGCTCATCGTGGGCTACGGGGCGATCGGCGCCGCCGTCGAGGACCGGCTCGTGCCCTTCGAGGTCGCGCGGGTGGCGCGCGTCGCGCGCTCCCAGCGCACGACGGCGCGCGGTCCAGTGCATCCCTTCACCGAACTGCCCGCCCTGCTCCCCGAGGCGGACGTCGTCGTCCTCACCACGCCCCTCACCGACACCACCCGCGGCATGGTCGACGGCCCGTTCCTGGCCCGGATGAAGGACGGCGCGCTGCTGGTCAACGTCGCCCGCGGCCCGGTCGTCGACACGAAGGCCCTGCTCACCGAGGTGGAGAGCGGCCGTCTCACCGCCGCCCTCGACGTCACCGACCCCGAACCCCTGCCCCACGGGCACCCGTTGTGGCAGGCGCCGGGCGTGCTGATCAGCCCGCACGTCGGCGGGCCCACGTCCGCCTTCCTGCCCCGCGCCAAGCGTCTGCTGGTGGACCAACTCGGTCGCCATCTGAACCACGAGCCCCTGCGGCACGTGATCCTGACGACGGGTACGGCAGACGTGTAGTCCGCTTCCGGCACCCTCCGCAGTTCCCCGGACGCGTTCCGTACCCGCCCGCCGATGATCGTCACGGAGCGTAGAGAACCTATGTCCCTGAGTGACGAGACTGGTGTATCGTCCCGACTGGGGCTGCGCCGCGACCTTTCGGCGCCTGGGACGGACATTTCAGACTTGCGAGGGGGGCGACGGGCGATGCACAGCCTATGGACGAACGATCCGACGCGGCGGAACCGCCGGCGGCGGCCCTGGCGCACGGCCACGCGCGGGCGCGGCCAGGACATCCATCACCACCCGCACCCGCACCGGCGCCCGACCGGCAACGGCCTGCGACGAGTTGCGGCGCCGGCGCACCGGGACCTGTGGGACCCGGGAGCGGCGCGGAGCGGGAGGATCCGGTGAGTTCGCCGACGACCTCCACCCCCGTGCTCGACGGAGTCGACGCGGCGCCGCGGACACCCGCCCCGGTGACGGCCCCTCAGGCCGGACCGCCGTCCGCCGGCGTCAAGCCGAACCTCGTCCACCAACTGGTGCTGGCCCTGCTGTGCGGGGGCTACGGCCTCGGCTCCGCGCTCGGCTGGGGCTCCGACCAACTCGCCCTCATCATGGGCGATTTCGGACTGACCGCCGCCGCCGGCACCGCCGCCGTGTCCTGCTTCCTCTACGCGCGCACCCGCCGGGTCCGTTTTCGACCCGCCTGGCTGCTGTTCTCGCTCTCCTCGGCGATGGCCGCCCTCGGCAACCTGGTCTGGGGGTGGTACGAGGTCGTCCTGAACCGCCCCGTGCCCAGCCCCAGCTACGCCGACCTGTTCTTCCTGTGCTTCGCGCCGCCCGCGATCGTCGGGCTGCTGGTGCTGGCCGCCCGGCCCGTCACCAAGGCGGGCTGGATCTGCCTGGGCCTCGACGCCTGGCTGATCGCCGGCTCGCTGCTCACCCTCTCCTGGAGCCTCGCCCTCGCGCAGGCCGCCAAGTTCGACGGCCCGTCCGTCGCGCACGCCGCGCTGTCGCTGGCCTATCCGCTGCTCGACATCGCCCTGGTGAGCATGGTGCTGGTGCTGCACTTCCGGCGCTCCGCGGTCAACCGCACCGCCGTCAACACCGCCGTCGGCGCGCTCGCCCTCACCGTGATGTGCGACGCGCTGTTCACCTCGCCCCTGATGCACCACAGCTACCGCTCGGGCCAACTCCTCGACGCGGGCTGGTTCGCGGGCTCGCTGCTCCTCGCGTACGCCCCCTGGGCCGCCTCCCGGCAGCACCGGCCCGGCGGCGACGAGGGGCACACGCGTGTGGTGCGCGAACACCTGCCGGGCGCCCGCCCCGGCAGCCATCAGCACCACCACGCCCCCGCGCAGGCCGGTGACCACGGCCGGTATCCGGCCACCCGGCCCATCACCGGCTCGCTGGCCGCCCTCACGCCCTACCTCGCCGCCGCCGTCTGCACCCTGGGGATCCTCTACAACGTCCTCAACGGCCGCAGCGTCGACCGCGTGGTCCTGCTGACCGGCGGCGCGGTCGTGCTCGCCCTCGTGGTGCGCCAGGGGATCATGCTGCTCGACAACATCACCCTCACCCAGGAACTGGCCCACAAGGAGAACCACTTCCGCTCCCTGGTGCAGGGCTCCAGCGACGTCATCATGATCGCCGCCCCCAGCGGCATCCTGCGCTACGTCTCCCCGGCCGCCGCCGGCGTCTACGGCCGCCCCGCCGAGGCGCTGGTCGGCACCGAACTGGCCGATCTCATCCACCCGGAGGACCTGGGCTGCGTGGTGCACGAGGTGCGCCGCTTCCTCGCCGCCAACCCCCAGGACGAACCCACCACGCGCATCGAGTGCCGGTTCCGCTCCGGGGGCGGGGGAGGCTGGCTCAACGTCGAGTCCACCGTCAACCGCCACCACGGCGGCCTGATCTTCAACAGCCGGGACGTCACCGAACGCGTCCGCCTCCAGGCGCAGCTCCAGCACAACGCCGAGCACGACCCGCTCACCGACCTGCCCAACCGCGCCCTGTTCACCCGGCGCGTCCAGCAGGCCCTGTCGGGCCGGCGCAGCTCCGACCGGGGAGCCGCGCTGCGCAACACCGCGGTGCTCTTCATCGACCTCGACGGCTTCAAGGCGGTCAACGACACCATCGGGCACCAGGCCGGGGACGAACTGCTCGTCCAGGCCGGCCGCCGGCTCCAGGACGCGGTCCGCAAGGGCGACACCGCCTCCCGGCTCGGCGGCGACGAGTTCGCGGCCCTGATCGTCGGCGACACCACCCGCGACCGCCCCGCCCGCGAGCGGCACATCCTGGAACTCGCCGACCGCCTCCGGCTCACGCTCTCCCAGCCCTACGTGATCGATGGCAACGACGTCAGAGTCGCCGCGTCCATCGGTGTCGCCTTCGCCGAACCCGGCCTCGGCGCCGGTGAGCTGCTGCGCAACGCCGATCTCGCGATGTACCGCGCCAAGGCGGGCGGCAAGGGCCGCGTCGAGCTGTACAAGCCGCAGATGCAGCAGGACGTCGTACGCAAGGCGGAGCTGGCCACCCGGCTGCGGGCCGCGCTGCACGACGGCGAGTTCGCGCTGCTGCACCAGCCGGTGGTGCGGCTGGAGGACGGCCGGATCTCGTCGGTTGCCGCGCACGCGCGCTGGCGCTCCTCGCAGGGGGTGCTGTTCACGCCCGCCGAGTTCCTGCGGGTCGCGGACGAGGGCGACCGCACCGCCGAGCTGAGCCGCTGGGTGCTGGAGGAGGCGGTCGCCCAGGCCGCCGACCGGGCGGCGGGCGGCCGTACCGTCCCGGTGACCGTGCGGATGGACGCACGGCGGCTCGTGGACCGGTCGATGCCGCCCGGCGCCGTCGAGGCGCTGCTGACCCGGCACGGGCTGCCGTCCGGGGCGCTGATGATCGAGCTGTCGGACCTCGACCCCAAGGTGCCGCTGGACGAGCTGGAGCGCCGTCTGGGCGCCCTGCGCCGGCACGGCGTCCGGATCGTCCTCGACGGCTTCGGCACCGGCTACGGCGCGCTCACGGCCCTGCGGAGACTCCCCGTGGACGTCCTCAGACTGGACCGGGGCCTGGTCGAGGGCGTCGTCGAGTCCGCCCGGCTGCACAAGATCACCAGCGGGCTGCTGAGGATCGCCTGCGATCTCGGGCTGCACTCCGTGGCCGAGGGTGTGGACCTCCCCGAGCAGGTCGTCGCCCTGCGCGCGATGGGCTGCACGCACGGCCAGGGCATGGCGTTCTCCGGGCCGCTCGACGAGTACCGGCTGCGCCGGGCGCTCGCCACCGGCCGCTATCCGGTGCCGCACGGCCCCGCGGAACCCGCGTTCGCGGGCGGCGGCACCGGGGTGTACACCAGTAGTGGGGTGAGCGCCGTCCTGGGGAGCGGAAGTGCCCTTCGCTCACATAATGAGACTCCTGTCCCACCCACTTGACAGTCGGTGCGCGCCAGGGGGAGGGTCAATGCCATGCGCACCCGAATTCTCGTACTTGGAAAGCGCGTCGGCTGAAGCTGGTGACGTCCGGACGGACCCGGAATCCCAGCGACCCACACCCGGCGCGCTCCCCTCGCTTGCCTTATGGCACGAGGGGTTTTTTGTTGCACAAAACCCGCAAGAACCCGCAGTAGAACCCTCAGCATCGAGAAGAGAATGCCGATGACCGAGCAGGCCACCGGGGCTCATCCGCAGCCGCGGCCCCGATCCGGAGGACACTCCGCCCCCGTCGAGCACGTCACGGGCGCGCAGTCCCTCATCCGCTCCCTCGAGGAGGTCGGCGCCGACACGGTATTCGGCATTCCCGGCGGTGCGATCCTTCCCGCCTACGACCCGCTGATGGACTCCACCCGGGTCCGCCACGTCCTGGTCCGCCACGAGCAGGGCGCCGGCCACGCGGCCACCGGCTACGCGCAGGCCACCGGCAAGGTCGGCGTCTGCATGGCCACCTCGGGCCCCGGCGCGACCAACCTGGTCACCCCGATCGCGGACGCCCACATGGACTCGGTGCCGCTCGTCGCGATCACCGGCCAGGTCGCCTCCAAGGCGATCGGCACGGACGCCTTCCAGGAGGCGGACATCGTGGGCATCACCATGCCGATCACCAAGCACAACTTCCTGGTCACCAAGGCCGAGGACATCCCGCGGATCATCGCGCAGGCGTTCCACATCGCCTCCACCGGCCGCCCGGGCCCGGTCCTGGTCGACATCGCCAAGGACGCCCTCCAGGCGAAGACGACGTTCTCCTGGCCGCCGGTCATGGACCTGCCCGGCTACCGCCCGGTGACCAAGCCGCACGCCAAGCAGATCCGCGAGGCCGCCAAGCTGATCACGACCGCCAAGCGGCCCGTCCTCTACGTCGGCGGCGGCGTCCTCAAGGCCGGCGCCACCGCCGAGCTGAAGGTCCTCGCCGAGCTGACCGGCGCGCCCGTCACCACCACGCTGATGGCGCTGGGCGCCTTCCCCGACAGCCATCCGCTGCACCTGGGCATGCCCGGGATGCACGGCTCGGTGGCCGCCGTGACCGCCCTCCAGAAGGCCGACCTGATCATCGCCCTCGGCGCCCGCTTCGACGACCGCGTCACCGGCAAGCTGGACAGCTTCGCGCCGTTCGCCAAGATCGTCCACGCGGACATCGACCCGGCGGAGATCGGCAAGAACCGCGCCGCCGACGTGCCGATCGTCGGGGACGCCCGCGAGGTTCTCGCGGACCTGGTGCAGGCGGTCCAGAAGGAGCACAGCGAGGGCCAGCGCGGCGACTACAGCGCCTGGTGGAAGGACCTCAGCCGCTGGCGCGACACCTACCCGCTGGGCTACGACCAGCCCGCCGACGGCTCGCTCTCCCCGCAGCAGGTCATCGAGCGCATCGGCCGGCTCGCCCCCGAGGGCACGATCTTCGCCGCGGGCGTCGGCCAGCACCAGATGTGGGCCGCCCACTTCATCAAGTACGAGAAGCCCGCCACCTGGCTGAACTCCGGCGGCGCGGGCACCATGGGCTACGCGGTCCCGGCCGCGATGGGCGCCAAGGCCGGCGCGCCCGATCAGGCGGTCTGGGCGATCGACGGCGACGGCTGCTTCCAGATGACCAACCAGGAGCTGACCACCTGCGCCCTGAACGGCATCCCGATCAAGGTCGCCATCATCAACAACGGCGCCCTGGGCATGGTCCGCCAGTGGCAGACGCTGTTCTACAACCAGCGCTACTCCAACACCGTGCTGCACAGCGGCCCGAGCGACGTCAACCCGGAGGCCCGCGGCACCCGGGTCCCGGACTTCGTGAAGCTGTCGGAGGCCATGGGCTGCCACGCCATCCGCTGCGAGTCCGCCGACGACCTCGACAAGGTCATCGAGGAGGCGAACGCCGTTAACGACCGTCCGGTGGTGGTGGACTTCATCGTCCACGAGGACGCGATGGTCTGGCCGATGGTCGCCGCCGGCACCTCCAACGACGAGATCATGGCCGCCCGGGACGTCCGCCCCGACTTCGGCGACAACGAAGACGACTGAGCGAGAGAGACGAACGAGAAATGTCCAAGCACACGCTCTCCGTCCTGGTGGAGAACAAGCCGGGCATCCTGGCCCGGATCGCCGCCCTCTTCTCCCGCCGCGGCTTCAACATCGACTCGCTCGCGGTCGGCGTCACCGAGCACGCCGACATCTCCCGCATCACGATCGTGGTGAGCGTCGACGCCCTGCCGCTGGAGCAGGTCACCAAGCAGCTCAACAAGCTCGTCGAGGTGCTGAAGATCGTCGAACTGGAGCCGGCCCAGGCCGTCCACCGTGAACTCGTTCTGGTGAAGGTGCGCGCCGACAACGAGACGCGCTCCCAGATCGTCGAGATCGTCCAGCTCTTCCGCGCCAAGACCGTGGACGTCTCCCCGGAGGCCGTGACCATCGAGGCCACCGGCAGCAACGACAAGCTGTCCGCCATGCTCAAGATGCTGGAACCGTACGGCATCAAGGAACTGGTCCAGTCCGGCACGATCGCGATCGGACGCGGCGCCCGTTCGATCACGGACCGGTCGCTGCGCGCTCTCGACCGATCGGCATAAGGATGGGAACGGGCGGCCGCCGACCGACGGCCGCCCGGGTCACCCGCCCGCATACCGAGACCCCGAAACTCCGCTCCCGCCCGCCGTCATACGGTGGGACGCAAGACCCGTACACAAGGAGAGAACCCAAAGTGGCCGAGCTGTTCTACGACGCCGACGCCGACCTGTCCATCATCCAGGGCCGCAAGGTCGCGGTCATCGGGTACGGCAGCCAGGGCCACGCCCACGCGCTGTCCCTGCGTGACTCGGGTGTCGACGTCCGCGTCGGTCTGCACGAGGGCTCCAAGTCCAAGGCCAAGGCCGAGGAGCAGGGCCTGCGCGTGGTGACGCCCGCCGAGGCCGCCGCCGAGGCCGACGTCATCATGATCCTGATCCCGGACCCGATCCAGGCCCAGGTCTACGAGGAGTCCATCGCGCCGAACCTGAACGACGGCGACGCGCTGTTCTTCGCGCACGGCTTCAACGTCCGCTTCGGCTTCATCAAGGCCCCGGCCGGCGTCGACGTCGCCCTGGTCGCCCCGAAGGGCCCGGGTCACCTGGTCCGCCGCCAGTACGAGGAGGGCCGCGGCGTCCCCGCGATCGCCGCCGTCGAGCAGGACGCCACCGGCAACGCCTTCGCGCTCGCCCTGTCGTACGCCAAGGCCATCGGCGGCACCCGCGCCGGTGTCATCAAGACCACCTTCACCGAGGAGACCGAGACCGACCTGTTCGGTGAGCAGGCCGTGCTGTGCGGTGGCACCGCGGCGCTGGTCAAGGCGGGCTTCGAGACTCTGGTCGAGGCCGGCTACCAGCCGGAGATCGCCTACTTCGAGTGCCTCCACGAGCTGAAGCTGATCGTCGACCTCATGTACGAGGGCGGCCTGGAGAAGATGCGCTGGTCCGTCTCCGAGACCGCCGAGTGGGGCGACTACGTCACCGGCCCGCGCATCATCACCGACGCCACCAAGGCCGAGATGAAGCAGGTCCTCGCCGAGATCCAGGACGGCACCTTCGCCCGCAACTGGATGGACGAGTACCACGGCGGTCTGAAGAAGTACAACGAGTACAAGAACGCCGACTCCGAGCACCTCCTGGAGACCACCGGCAAGCAGCTCCGCAAGCTGATGAGCTGGGTGAACGAAGAGGCGTGAGCCTCACGGCCGGGGGCCGGAGCGAGCCGCTCCGGCCCTTTTGGCCATCCCGTCGAACCACGGACGGGTGATCCTTCCGCGGAGGCGTGAGGCGGCCTCCGCCGCAGCACTACACTGCTGCCTACATACGCGTTCAGGCCCACAGCGTCGTGCGTCTTCCACGCGGCTAGCCCCTCCTCCGCCTGCGGCCGTCGGGACGGCCGTCCGCACGCTTTGGACTTGTGAGGACTCACGTGAGCTCGAAACCTGTCGTACTCATCGCTGAAGAGCTGTCGCCCGCGACCGTGGACGCGCTTGGTCCGGACTTCGAGATCCGGCACTGCAACGGCGCGGACCGCGCCGAACTGCTGCCGGCCATCGCCGAGGTCGACGCCATCCTGATCCGCTCGGCCACCAAGGTCGACGCCGAGGCGATCGCCGCCGCGAACAGGCTGAAGGTCGTCGCCCGCGCCGGCGTCGGCCTGGACAACGTGGACGTCTCCGCCGCCACCAAGGCCGGCGTGATGGTCGTCAACGCCCCCACCTCCAACATCGTGACCGCCGCCGAACTGGCCTGCGGTCTGCTGCTGGCCACCGCCCGCCACATCCCGCAGGCCAACGCCGCGCTGAAGAACGGCGAGTGGAAGCGCAGCAAGTACACGGGTGTGGAGCTGGCCGAGAAGACGCTCGGTGTCGTCGGCCTCGGCCGCATCGGCGCGCTCGTCGCCCAGCGCATGTCCGCCTTCGGCATGAAGGTCGTCGCCTACGACCCCTATGTGCAGCCCGCGCGGGCCGCGCAGATGGGCGTCAAGGTCCTCACCCTCGACGAGCTGCTGGAAGTCGCCGACTTCATCACCGTCCACCTGCCCAAGACCCCCGAGACGGTCGGTCTGATCGGCGACGAGGCGCTGCGCAAGGTCAAGCCGAGCGTGCGGATCGTCAACGCCGCGCGCGGCGGGATCGTCGACGAGGAGGCGCTGTACTCGGCGCTCAAGGAGGGCCGGGTCGCCGGCGCCGGCCTCGACGTGTACGCGAAGGAGCCCTGCACGGACTCCCCGCTCTTCGAGTTCGACCAGGTCGTCGCCACCCCGCACCTCGGCGCCTCCACCGACGAGGCCCAGGAGAAGGCCGGTATCGCCGTCGCCCGCTCGGTGCGCCTCGCCCTCGCCGGCGAGCTGGTCCCGGACGCGGTGAACGTCCAGGGTGGTGTCATCGCCGAGGACGTCAAGCCGGGTCTGCCGCTGGCCGAGCGCCTGGGCCGGATCTTCACCGCGCTGGCCGGCGAGGTCGCCGTCCGCCTCGACGTCGAGGTGTACGGCGAGATCACCCAGCACGACGTGAAGGTGCTCGAACTCTCCGCGCTCAAGGGCGTCTTCGAGGACGTCGTCGACGAGACCGTGTCCTATGTCAACGCCCCGCTGTTCGCGCAGGAGCGCGGTGTCGAGGTGCGTCTGACCACCAGCTCCGAGTCGGCCGACCACCGCAACGTGGTCACCGTGCGCGGCACCCTCGGCGACGGCGAGGAGGTGTCGGTCTCCGGCACCCTGGCCGGCCCGAAGCACCTCCAGAAGATCGTCGCGGTCGGCGAGTACGACGTCGATCTCGCCCTCGCCGACCACATGGTCGTCCTCAAGTACGAGGACCGTCCCGGTGTCGTGGGCACGGTCGGCCGGATCCTCGGCGAGGCCGGGATCAACATCGCCGGTATGCAGGTGGCCCGTGCGGCGGTCGGCGGCGAGGCGCTGGCCGTGCTGACCGTGGACGACACGGTGCCCTCCGGGGTGCTGGCGGAGGTCGCGGCGGAGATCGGTGCGACGTCTGCTCGTGCGGTGAACCTGGTTTAGGCCCACCGCACTTCTGGGGGCTGCCGCCCCCAGGCCCCCGCTTCGGCCCTGAACGGGCCTTGTCCTCAAACGCCGGACGGGCTGGTTGGTCAGCCCGTCCGGCGTTTGCGATGTCACCGTCTCCGCAGTGTCGACACCGCCGTCACCGCCGCGGTCGCCAGGACCAGCGCCCCCGCCAGCGCCGCGCCCCGCATGCCGGTGGTGAACGCCTCCCGGGCCGCGGCCGCCAGGGCGTCTCCCGCGCGCCCCGGCAGTTCGTGGGCGACGGCCAGGGCGCCGCCGAGCGTCTCGCGGGCCGGGGCCGGTGCGGCGGCCGGCATCTCGTGGCGGTAGATCGCCGTACCGATGGAGCCGAGGACGGCCATGCCCAGGGCGCCGCCGAACTCGGTGCCCGTCTCCAGCAACGAGGAGGCGGAACCGGCGCGTTCGGCCGGGACCGTGCCGAGCGCCAGGTCCGTCATCTGGGAGATGACCATGACGATCCCGGAGGCGAGCACCCCGCAGGCCGCCAGGACCAGCCACATCGCGTCCGTGCCGGCCAGGGCCAGCAGGGCGTAGCCGGCGGCGGCGATCGCGAAGCCCGCCGTGACGACATGGGCCCGGGCGACGCCCTTCTGGACCAGGGAGGTGGCCAGGGGAGCGGCCATGCCGATCGGCACCGAGGGCAGCAGCGCCCACAGGGCGGCCTCCAGCGCGCTCTTGTCGAGCACCGACTGGAGGTACTGCGTGGTGAAGAAGGCCGAGCCCACCATGGCGAACGCGGAGACCAGGTTCAGCACGACCGCGGGGGCGAAGCCGGGGGCACGGAACAGGGCGGGGGAGATCATCGGGTTCGCGGCCGTGCGCTGACGGTGGACGAACAGGGCGCCGAAGAGCAGGCCCACGGTGATCGAGACGACGTAGGCGGAGTGCCAGCCCTCGGCGGTGATCTCCTTCAGGCCCCAGATCACGGGGAGCACGGCGGCCATCGACAGCGGGACGCTGGGCCGGTCGAAGCGGCCGGGGGCCGGGTCGCGGGACTCCGGCAGCAGGATCGGGCCGAGGACCAGCAGCAGGGCCATGGCGGGCAGGTTGACCAGGAAGACCGAGCCCCACCAGAAGTAGTGGACCAGCACCCCGCTCAGTACCGAGCCGAGAGCGATCCCGGCCGTCATCACCCCGGACCACAGACCGATCGCCTTGGCGCGCTGGGCGGGGTCGGTGAACATCGTGCGCACGAGGGCCATCGTCGAGGGCATCAGGGTGGCGCCGCCGATGCCGAGGACCGCGCGGGCCGCGATCAGGGTCTCGGCGCTGTTCGCGTAGGCGGCGGCCAGGGAGGCGGCGCCGAAGGCGAGGGCGCCGACGAGCAGCAGCCGGCGGCGGCCGACGCGGTCGCCGAGCGAGCCCATCGTCATCAGCAGGCCGGCCAGCACGAACGCGTAGATGTCGAAGATCCAGAGCTGCTGGGTGCCGCTCGGCTCCAGATCCGCGCTGATCGCCGGGATCGCGAAGTACAGGACGGACAGGTCCATGGAGACCAGCAGGAGCGGCAGCATCAGCACGCCGAGGGCGGTCCATTCCCGGCGTCCGGCGCGCGGGCCTGTCGAAGTCCCGTCGGTACAGGTCGAGTTCGTCATGCCGAGAACTGTACGGCTGTATTAAACGAGTGTCTAGAACGAATGTATAAGTCGCTCGTATAAGTCGCACGTCTAGGACGCCTGTATGGATCCTGGGGTACGCTGCCCCGCATGGGACACCGCGAGGATCTGCTCGAAGGCGCCAAGCGCTGCCTGCTTCAGAAGGGGTTCGCGCGCACGACCGCGCGCGACATCGTGAAGGAGTCGGGGACCAACCTCGCCTCGATCGGCTACCACTACGGCTCCAAGGACGCCCTGCTCGCGCAGGCATACGTGACGCTGGTGGAGGAGCTGTCCGACGCCTTCGACGCGGAGGCGGCCGGGCAGGCGCCGGGGGAGCCCGGCTCCCTGGAGCGGTTCCGGGCGGTCTGGGCGAACGTGGTCGCCACCATGCGCGAGCCGGGCTCGCTCTGGCGGCTCAGCATGGAGATCGTCGTCATGGGTGATCAACTGCCGGGCGTGCGCGACGAGTTGGCGCGTGCCCAGCGGGAGGGCGCGCGCGGTTTCGTCTCCCTGCTCATGGGCGTGCCCGAGGAGAAGGTCACGGACGCCACCGCCGACACCCTCGGCGGCTTCTACACGACGCTGATGCTCGGCCTGATCGCCCAGTGGACCTTCGACCCCAGGACCGCACCCGACGCCGACGCCCTCACCGAGGGCCTGCGCCAGGTCATCGAGGGCGTCACGGACGGCCCTCCCGTGCGGTGAGGGTGTCGCGCAGCCGTCGCAGATCGTCGGCCGGCCGTCCCAGGCCGTTCAACTGGCACCGGGCGGCCTCCGTACGGGCGTCCCGGCGCACGGTGAAGGCCAGGTTCGCCGACTGGTGCACCATCCACTGCCCGTAGTCCAGCAGCCGCCCCGCGTAGGCCCGCGCCTCCAGCAGATCCGGTTCGGTGAGCGTCAACTCCCGCAGCCGGGACCGCACATGCAGGATCGCCGTACCGGCGACACCGCAGTCCCGGGCCACCCGCCCGGCCACGGCACCGGGCTCACCGCACGCGGCCACCGCAGCGTCGGCCGACCGCTGAAGAGCGACGGCCTCCTCCAGCACGGCGAGCAGCGCCCCCACCTGGGCCTCGCGGGACGGCCGGGCCGGACCGGCCCGCACCCGCCGCCGACCGAGGAACGGAACGGCACGACGCCACAACGCCACACCGGTCCGGGCCGACGATACGGACATGGCACCTCCTGGCCGGCACGACCGGACCGGGAACCGTCGACGGACCCGCCCCGGCTGCGGCGAGCCCCTGGCCTCCCAGTGTGCGCCTCCACGGCCCCGGGCCGCCCCCTCCCGACGGTCAGCCCCCGGCCGGACCCGACAGCCGCGCCGCCTTCAGCGCCATGTGCAGCAGCAGGCGGTCCTCGCCCTCGTCCAGGTCCAGGCCCGTGAGCTGTTCCACGCGGGACAGGCGGTAGTACAAGGTCTGGCGGTGGATGCCCAGTTCGGCGGCGGTGCGGCCGGCCTGGCCCGCGCGGTCGAGGTAGACCTCGGCGGTGCGGGCGAGTTCGCGGTGGGCCGGGGTCAACAGGGGGCGTACCGAAGGGTCTTGGGAGGACTGCGGGGGGAGGGCCGTGAGGAGGCGGTACGGGCCGATGGACGCCCACTGGGCCACCGGGCCGAGACGGGGTTCCGCGAGCGCCGCCCGTGCCGAGGCCGCCGCCTCACGCCAGGCCGTGCCCAGGTCCGTCAGGCCCGACCGGCCGGCCGCGACACCCGCCGCCGCGCCCGGCGCCCGCTCCAGCAGCCGGTGCGCCACCGCTCCCGCCGCGGTCGGCACGTCCGGGGCGCGCAGCCGCACCAGCACCGCCAGACACCGGCCCGCCGTGTCCCACGGCACCGCGCACAGCGCCGTCGCCCCCGGGAGCGTGCGCAGGGACGGCGCGTCGTCCGGCTCCGCCGACGGCCAGGGCGCCACGCACACCACCGTGTGCGGGCCGTCGGCGCGCACCCCGAGCGCCGTGCGCAGCTCGGCCACCGCCATGTCCCGCTGCCAGTCGGCCCCCGCGGTCAGCACCGCCCGCAGCTCCCGGGTGAGGTCAGCCCCGTGCTGCGCCTCGTCCGCGAGCAGCGCGCCGATCCGCCCGGCGACCTCCATCGCGGCCGCGAGCTGCGCGTCCGAGGGCCCCGGATCGTCGTCCAGCAGCCAGACGTACCCGAGGACGACCCCCCGATGGCGTACCGGGAGGCAGATCCGCCCCCGGTACACGCCCGCCTCCGGGGTGGGCGGGATCCGGACCGGGCCGGTCGCCCGGGTGATGCCGAAGCCCTCGAACCAGGTGCGGACCGCCGCCGTGGAGCGCCGGGTCAGGATCGAGCGGGTGCGCACCGGGTCCAGCGCCGCCGCGTCCAGCTCGTCCTCACTGTCGTAGGCGCCGAACGCGATCAGTTCGAAGTCCCGGTTCTCCAGGGTCGCGGGGGCGCCGAGCAGCTCGGAGATCTCGTCGACCGGCTCCTGGTAGTCACCCCTGTGTTCGGACGTCACCGGGGCATTCTCTCCCATCCCCGGGGAGCCTTCATACATATGTCTGAGATCCGCGGCACGGATGCGTGACAGGTGTCGATGGCCGACGATCGGAGGGATCCTTAGGTTTCACGGTGGTTCTCCGTGCCGTTCCCGGACCGTCGGGTGTCGGCCTCGTATGGGTTGGTATGTGGAGGTGCCCCGTGCTGGGTCCCGTGATTCTCGCCGCGTCGCGCAGCGACCGGATGCGACGCCTGATCTCGGCGGCTCCGGTCACCAAGCAGGTCGTCGACCGGTTCATCCCCGGTGAGACGGTCGACGACATCGTCCCGATCGTCGAGGACCTCACCGGCCGCGGCCTGGAGCTGACGATGGACGTCGTCGGCGAGGACATCACCACCCCCGAGCAGGCCGCCGCCGCCCGCGACGCCTACCTCACGCTGATCGACCGGCTGCGCGACCTCGGCCTCGGCGAGCGGGTCGAGATGTCCGTCAAGCTGTCCATGTTCGGTCAGGCGCTGGAGGGCGGCCACGAGCTGGCCCTCGCCAACGTCCGCCCGGTCGTCGAGGCCGCCGCCGCCATCGGCACCACCGTCACCCTCGACGCCGAGGACCACACCACCCTCGACTCGATGTTCGCCATCCACGAGGAGCTGCGGAAGGACTTCCCGCAGACCGGCTGCGTCATCCAGGCGTACCTCTTCCGCACCGAGGCCGACGCCCGCCGCCTCGCCGACAGCGCCAGCCGCGTCCGGCTCGTCAAGGGCGCCTACAAGGAGCCCGCCGAGGTCGCCTACCAGCAGAAGCACGAGATCGACAAGGCGTACGTCCGGATCCTGCGCACCCTCATGGAGGGCGAGGGGTACCCGATGATCGGGTCCCACGACCCGCGCCTGATCTCGATCGCCCAGGAACTCGCCCGCAAGGCCGGCCGCAAGCTCGACGAGTACGAGTTCCAGATGCTGTACGGCATCCGCGGCGAGGAGCACCTGCGGCTCGCCGCCGAGGGCCACCGCATGCGCGTCTACACCGCCTACGGCACCGACTGGTACGGCTACTTCATGCGCCGCCTCGCCGAGAAGCCGGCGAACCTGCGCTTCTTCGCGCGCAGCATGCTCACCAAGGGCTGAGCCCGAACCACCCGCTCAAGTCAAGGAGTTACGGATCTCATGGACGCTGTGACCCAGGTCCCCACCCCCGTCAACGAGCCGGTGCACGGCTACGCCCCCGGTTCGCCCGAGCGTGCCCGGCTTGAGGCCAAGCTCAAGGAGCTGGCCGACAACCCGGTCGAGCTGCCCATGACCATCGGCGGCGTGAAGCGGCTCGGCGGCGGCGAGCCCTTCCGGGTGGTCCAGCCGCACAACCACCAGGCCGTCCTCGGCACCGGCCGGCACGCCACGCGCCAGGACGCGCAGGACGCGATCGACGCCGCCCTCGCCGCCGCCCCGGCCTGGCGCGCGATGTCCTTCGACGACCGCGCCGCGATCATCCTGCGCGCGGCCGAGCTGCTGGCCGGCCCCTGGCGCGAGACCATCGCCGCCTCCACCATGCTGGGCCAGTCCAAGACCGCCCAGCAGGCCGAGATCGACAGCCCCTGCGAGCTGGTCGACTTCTGGCGCTTCAACGTCCACTACGCCCGCCAGATCCTGGCCGAGCAGCCCCCGGCCAACTCGCCGGGCGTGTGGAACCGCCTCGACCACCGCCCGCTCGAGGGCTTCGTCTACGCGATCACGCCGTTCAACTTCAGCGCCATCGCCGCCAACCTGCCGACCGCCCCCGCCCTGATGGGCAACGTGGTGGTCTGGAAGCCGTCCCCCACCCAGACCCACGCGGCCGTCCTTCTCATGGAGCTGCTGGAGGAGGCGGGGCTGCCCAAGGGCGTCATCAACCTCGTCACCGGCGACGGCATCGCCGTCTCCGAGGTCGCCCTGGAACACCGCGACCTGGCCGGCATCCACTTCACCGGCTCGACCAAGACCTTCCAGTACCTGTGGAAGACGGTCGGCAACAACATCGAGAAGTACCGCTCCTACCCGCGGCTGGTCGGCGAGACCGGCGGCAAGGACTTCGTCGTCGCCCACCCGAGCGCCGACCGCGCGGTCCTGAAGACGGCCCTCACCCGGGGTGCCTTCGAGTACCAGGGCCAGAAGTGTTCGGCGACCTCCCGCGCCTACATCCCGGCGTCGATCTGGAACTCCGGCTTCAAGGAGGAGTTCGCCGCCGAGATCGACGGCCTCACCATGGGTGACGTCACCGACCTGTCGCACTTCCTCGGCGCCGTCATCGACGAGCGGTCCTTCGCCAAGAACAAGGCCGCCATCGACCGCGCCAAGGCCGACCCGACCTGCACGATCGTCGCGGGCGGCAGCTACGACGACTCGGTCGGCTGGTTCGTCCGTCCGACGGTCGTCGAGTGCACCGACCCGGAGAACGAGGTGTTCACCACCGAGTACTTCGGCCCGATCCTCGCCGTGCACGTCTACGAGGACGACGCCTACGACGCGATGCTGACCCAGATGGAGTCGGTGTCCGACTACGCCCTGACCGGCTCGGTCATCTCCAACGACCGTGCCGCGACCGCGTACACGATGGAGAAGCTGCGCTACGCGGCCGGCAACTTCTACATCAACGACAAGTCGACCGGTGCCGTCGTCGGCCAGCAGCCCTTCGGCGGCGGCCGCGCCTCCGGCACCGACGACAAGGCCGGCGCCCCGCAGAACCTGATGCGCTGGACGCTGACCCGCGCCATCAAGGAGACGCTGGTCGCCCCGACCGACTACACGTACCCGCACATGGGCTGACGCCTGCGCGGTACCCCCAGTCCTCCCCCCCCCCCTGGGAGCAGGGCCGGGCCCCCTCACGGGCCCGGCCCTTTCCCATGCCCTTTCCCGCGCCCGTTTCCCGTGCCCGTCTCAGATAGTAGGAAGTCCGACTAACTGTGGAGACAGGCGCGTGCTCCTCCCTTAGTTTTGTAGGAGCCGAACGTCTCGCTCGATCAAGCGAATGGCGGTCGAGAGCCGACCCGTGCAGGCAACCCCTGCGGCCGTGCTCCCCGCCCACCGGCGTCTCGCAATCCCATTTCCGCACTCCCTGGTCTTCGAAGGAGTCGATTTCCCATGGCCGAGACGACCGTCCGCCGCCGAGTCCGCCACACCTCCCGTACGAGCGAGTCCGACCGCAAGAACGCCGCCGCCGCGCTCCAGCGCGCCCTCGACCGCCGCGACAACGGCGGCGAGACCGGCCACCTGTAGGCCGCCTGCCTCGGAACCCCGCCTCCTCGTCCGTATGGCGGACGGTCCGTGTCATCACCTGGGACGAGGAGTAGGGTTCCCGCATGTCTCGCAGCATCAATCTCGCAGTGATTCCCGGTGACGGCATCGGCCAGGAGGTCGTGGCCGAAGGTCTGAAGGTCCTCTCCGCCGTCCTTCCGCAGGATGTGAAGCTGGAGACCGAGCAGTACGACTTCGGCGCCAAGCGGTACCACGACACCGGTGAGACCCTCACCGACGCCGACCTCGACGCGCTCAAGCGGCACGACGCGATCCTGCTGGGCGCCATCGGCGACCCGTCGGTCCCCTCCGGCGTCCTGGAGCGCGGCTTCCTGCTCAAGCTCCGCTTCGCCTTCGACCACCACGTCAACCTGCGTCCCTCGAAGCTCCTGCCGGGTGTCGCCACCCCGCTGGCCGGCGAGCCGAGCATCGACTTCGTCGTGGTCCGCGAGGGCACCGAGGGCCCCTACACGGGCAACGGCGGCACCATCCGCAAGGGCACCGAGCACGAGGTCGCCACCGAGGTCTCCGTGAACACGGCCTTCGGTGTCGAGCGCGTCGTCCGCGACGCCTTCGCCCGCGCCCAGGCCCGCCCGCGCAAGAAGCTCACGCTCGTCCACAAGAACAACGTGCTGACCTTCGCCGGACACCTGTGGACCAACGTCTTCAACAAGGTGGCCGAGGAGTTCCCCGAGGTCACCACCGACTACATCCATGTCGACGCGGCGACGATCTACCTCGTCACCGACCCCGCCCGCTTCGACGTGATCGTCACCGACAACCTCTTCGGCGACATCATCACCGACCTCGCCGCGGCCGTCTCCGGCGGCATCGGCGTCGCCGCGAGCGGCAACATCAACCCCTCCGGCGAGTTCCCGTCGATGTTCGAGCCCGTGCACGGCTCCGCGCCCGACATCGCCGGCCAGGGCAAGGCCGACCCGACCGCCACGGTCCTGTCCGTCGCCCTCCTGCTGCGCCATCTGGGCTACGACGCCGAGGCCGCGCGAATCGAGGAGGCCGTCTCCGCCGACCTCGCGGAGCGCACCGGCAAGCCCGCCCGCAGCACGTCCGAGATCGGCGACGCGCTCGCCGTACGAGTAGCCGGCTGACCCGCGCCGCTCGCACACACCTCGAAGCCGCCGGGTCGCATCCGCACCCGGCGGCTTTCCCCTGTCCCCCGCCGGGTGCCACCATCATCCCCTGGGTCGCATTCACGCCGTTTTCTTCCACGGTTCCCGCTTGCGATAATCGAACGCGGAGCCGCGGAGTGAGGGAATGCTCGGACGTCCTAGCACAGGCCACCGGCCGGGTGGACGTGAGCGCGGCCCGTCACTACAACCGGTGAAGGACAACCACTCATGACGACGCCCACGATCGAGCTCAAGCCCTCCGCCAGCCCCCTCGCCACCGCCGAGCGGGAGGCGATCCTGGCGAACCCCGGGTTCGGCCGCCACTTCACCGACCACATGGTGACGATCAAGTGGACCGAGGGCCGCGGCTGGCACGACGGCCAGCTCGTCCCGTACGCGCCGATCCCCCTGGACCCGGCCACCACCGTCCTGCACTACGCCCAGGAGATCTTCGAGGGTCTGAAGGCGTACCGCCGCCCCGACGGCTCGGTCGCCACCTTCCGCCCGGACCGCAACGCCAAGCGCTTCCAGGCGTCCGCCCGCCGGCTCGCCATGCCCGAGCTGCCCGTCGAGACGTTCATCGCGGCCTGTGACGCGCTGGTCGCCCAGGACAAGGACTGGGTGCCCGCGCACGGCGGCGAGGAGTCCCTCTACCTGCGCCCCTTCATGATCGCGACCGAGGTCGGCCTCGGTGTGAAGCCGGCCAACGAGTACCTCTTCCTGGTGATCGCCTCCCCGGCCGGCGCCTACTTCCCCGGCGGCGTCAAGCCGGTCTCCATCTGGGTCTCCGAGGACCACGTCCGCGCCGTCCCCGGCGGTATGGGCGACGCCAAGACCGGCGGCAACTACGCGGCCTCCCTCCTCGCCCAGGCCGAGGCCGCCGAGCAGGGCTGCGCCCAGGTCTGCTACCTCGACGCGGTCGAGCGCACCTGGGTCGAGGAACTCGGCGGCATGAACCTGTACTTCGTGTACGGCAACAAGATCATCACCCCGTCGCTGACCGGCTCCATCCTGGAGGGCGTCACCCGCGACAGCCTCCTCACCGTCGCCCGCGACCTGGGCTACGAGGCCGAGGAGGGCCGGATCTCCGTCGACCAGTGGCAGCGCGACTCCGCCGACGGCTCCCTCACCGAGGTCTTCGCCTGCGGCACCGCCGCCGTGATCACCCCGGTCGGCACGGTCAAGCGCACCGGCGCCGAGTGGCAGCAGTCCGGCGGCGAGCCCGGCGAGGTCACGCTGCGGCTGCGCCAGGCCCTGCTGGACATCCAGCGCGGCACGGCCGCCGACACCCACGGCTGGATGCACCCGCTCGGCTGACCCGGAGCGTCCCGCACCGGGACCCCGCTCACACCGGGGCGCTCTCCTGGGAGGCGCCCCGGTCGGCCGTCCCCGGCTCGCCCTCCGCCACGGCCGGTGCCGTCCCCCGGCTCAGCGCGAGGTACAGCAGACCGCCGACCGTGCCCGACAGCAGGAAACTGCAGTCCACCCCGCCCGTCAGGGACAGCAGCGGACCCTCGTGGGACGGCAGGGAGACGGCGGCCAGACCGACCGCGGCGCCCAGCGCCCAGGAGACGGTCGCGCGGACGTTCCAGCCGGACCGGTACCAGTAGATCCCGCCCCGGGAGCGGCGGTTGAAGACCTGGAGGGCGTCGGCGTCGTAGACCCCGCGGCAGCGGGCGAAGCCGATCAGGGTGATGACCGCCCAAGGGGTGCCGATCGCCGTCAGCAGCAGGACGAACGACGTCATGGCGGACTGCGCGTCCGAGGCGTAGTGCCCCACGAACACACACGCCGTGGCGACGACGGCGACCGCGTACGTGGCCCGCGCCCGGGAGGCGCGCGGCAGGATCGCGTCCAGGTCCAGGCCCATGGAGTAGAGCATCAGACCGGCGTTGCCGACCGAGCCCGCGGAGGCGGCGAGCAGCAGCGGCACCAGGTACCAGCCGGGCGCCGCGTCCACCAGCGGGCCCGCGTAGTCTGTCGCCGCCCGGGCCGCGTACGCCGTGAAGGTGCCGAAGAGCTGGGGGACGAGCAGCCCGGCGGTCAGGCCCAGCCAGGTGGCGTGCAGGACCCGGCGGGAGGAGTACCGGGCGGGGGAGATGTAACGGGTGTAGTCGCCCAGCAGGGTGATGAAGGCGACCGGCCCGGACAGTCCCGCGGCCACCGTCGCCAGCAGCCACGTCGGCCAGAACCCGTCGAGCAGATATCCGCCCGCCTCGGGCAGCGCCCCGGTCGTGAAGTGCGGGGCGTACGCGACCACGCCGACGACCAGCAGCGCCGTCATACCGACCGCCAGCACCCGGGACATGGCGAGCAGCACCCGGTAGCCGTACACCGCGCCCGCCACCGTCGCCGCCGCGAGCAGCCCGTAGACGATCCCGTACGCCGCTCCGCTCGCCTCCAGTCCGAAGAGCCGGCCGAGCACGCTCACCATCACGTCCCCGCCGATCCACACGGTCAGGGCGGTGTAGCCGAGGGCGAGCAGCAGGCCCACGACCGAGCCGACCAGCCGTCCGCGCACCCCGAACTGGGCGCCGGAGGAGGTGGAGAGGTTGGTCGCGGTGCGCAGCGAGACCAGGGCGAGCGGGGCGGTGAACAGGGTGCCGACGAGCGTGCCCACCACGACCGAGGAGACCGACGCCCACCAGCCGAGTCCGAAGGACGGCGGCAGCCAGCCGAAGATGATCACACCGAGGCAGAGGTTGGAGCCGAGCAGGATCGAGACGAGGTCCTTCGGCCCGCTGGTCCGTTCCCTCTCCGGGATGGTGTCGACCCCGTGCTGTTCGATCGGCATGGCTGGTCTCCTTCGACGGCCGCCTGGCTGAATGTTTGAGCGGCGTTCAATGTGACGCAGTCGAAGTTGGTCCGTCAACGTTTCGTTTGCATGAATCTCGCGTTTAGAGTGATGCTCTAAGCCCAGGGAACGCAAGGAGGTGCCGCGACGTGAGACTGACCCCCACCGAACGCGACCGGCTGCTGCTCTTCGGCGCCGCCGAGCTGGCCCGCGCCCGCCGCGCCCGGGGCCTGCGGCTGAACGTGCCGGAGGCCACCGCCCTCATCGCCGACACCGTCTGCGAGGCCGCCCGCGACGGCGCCCGGCTCGCCGAGGCGATCGAGCGCGCCCGCTCGGTGCTCGGGCCGGACGACGTCCTGCCCGGTGTCGCGGACGTCGTCACCGAGGTCCATGTCGAGGCCGTCTTCGACGACGGCTCCCGGCTCGCGGTCGTCTCCGCCCCGATCGCGGGCGGCCTGGGCGACCGGGCCCCCGGCGCACTGCTCCCGCGGCCCGAGGACACGAGCGAGGACGCCGGGTCCGGCGAGCCCGAGCCCGCCCTCCGGCTGACCGTCACCAACACCGCCGGCGTGCCCGTCTCCGTCACCTCCCACTTCCACTTCTTCGAGGCCAACCCCCGCCTGGACTTCGACCGTCCGGCCGCCTACGGGATGCGGCTCGCCGTCCCCGCCGGGTCGTCGGTGCGGTTCGGGCCGGGGGAGTCGCTGGAGATCGGCCTGGTGCCGATCGGCGGCGCCCGTGTCGCCGTCGGCTTCGCCGGACTCGTCGACGGACCGCTGGACGCGCCCGGCGCCCGCGCGGAGGCGCTGCGCCGCGCAGCCGCCTGTGGCTATCTCGGCGTACCGGAAACCCCTGAGCAGGAGGCCGACCGATGAGCCGCCCCGGAGGCCACCCCGCCGAGGCCCGCCGTCTCACCCCCCACGAGTACGCCGCGACCCACGGCCCGCGGGCCGGCGACCGGATCCGCCTCGGTGACTCGGGCCTGGTGATCCGCGTGGAGTCCGACTCCCAGCGGCCCGGCGACGAGTTCCTCGCGGGGTTCGGCAAGACCGCCCGGGACGGACTGCACCTCAAGGCCGCCGCGGTCCGCGAGACCTGTGACGTCGTGATCAGCAATGTCGTCGTGATCGACGCCGTGCTGGGCGTGCGGAAGGTGTCCATCGGCATCCGCGAGGGGCGGATCCACGCCATCGGCCGGGCCGGCAACCCCGACACCCTCGACGGTGTCGACGTCGTGGTGGGCACCGGCACCTCCATCGTCTCCGGCGAGGGGCTGATCGCCACCGCCGGGGCCGTCGACACCCATGTCCATCTGCTGTCCCCGCGGATCATGGAGGCGTCCCTCGCCTCCGGGGTGACCACGGTCATCGGGCAGGAGTTCGGCCCGGTGTGGGGCGTCGGCGTCAACTCGCCCTGGGCGCTGCGCCACGCGTTCAACGCCTTCGACGCCTGGCCCGTCAACATCGGCTTCCTGGCCCGGGGTTCGTCCTCCGACCCGGCCCCGCTCGTGGAGGCGCTCGCCGAAGGCGGCGCGTCCGGGTTCAAGGTGCACGAGGACATGGGCGCCCACACCCGCGCCCTGGACACCGCCCTGCGGGTCGCCGAGGAGCACGACGTCCAAGTGGCCCTGCACAGCGACGGGTTGAACGAGTGCCTGTCCGTCGAGGACACCCTGCGGGTGCTGGAGGGGCGGACCATCCACGCCTTCCACATCGAGGGCTGCGGCGGCGGTCATGTGCCCAACGTGCTGAAGATGGCCGGGGTCCCGAACGTCATCGGCTCCTCCACCAACCCCACCCTGCCCTTCGGCCGGGACGCCGTCGCCGAGCACTACGGCATGATCGTCTCCGTCCACGACCTCAAGACCGATCTGCCCGGCGACGCCGCCATGGCCCGCGACCGCATCCGCGCCGGCACCATGGGCGCCGAGGACGTCCTGCACGACCTGGGCGCGATCGGCATCACCTCCTCCGACGCGCAGGGCATGGGCCGCGCGGGCGAGACCGTCCGCCGCACCTTCGCCATGGCCGGGAAGATGAAGGCCGAGTTCGGCGCGCCCGAGGACCACGACAACGAACGCGTCCTGCGGTACATCGCCAAACTGACGATCAACCCCGCGATCGCGCACGGACTCGCGCACGAGATCGGGTCGATCGAGACCGGCAAGCTCGCCGACATCGTGCTGTGGCGCCCCGAATACTTCGGCGCCAAACCGCAGTTGGTGCTCAAGTCCGGCTTCCCGGCCTACGGCGTGGTGGGCGACCCCAACGCGGCCACCGACACCTGCGAACCCCTCGTCCTGGGACCGCAGTTCGGGTCCTACGGCGCCACCCCCGCCGATCTCTCCGTGGCGTTCGTGTCCCGGGCCGCGCTCGACCGGGGCGACGACCGGATGCCGACCCGCCGCCGCCGGGTCGCCGTGCGCGGCACCCGCGGGATCGGCCCGGCCGATCTGCGCCTCAACTCCCGTACCGGAGCGGTCGACGTCGACCGGCGCACCGGCCTTGTCACCCTCGACGGAGAGCTGCTGCGCTCCGAACCGGCCGACTCCGTCTCCCTCAACCGCCTGTACTTCCTCTGACGCCGCCAAGGACACCGGACATGAGCCCGAAGACCACGCCCGCCCCGGCCACCGCCACCTCGGCCACCGCCACGTCGGCCACCCCCGCCGCCGACGGCTTCCGCATGCCCGCCGAGTGGACCCCGCACGCCCGCACCTGGATGGCGTGGCCCGGCCCCAACCCCACCTTCGACGACCGGGACGACCTGATCGCCGCCCGGATGGCCTGGGCCTCCGTGGCCCGTGCCGTCCTGCGCTTCGAACCCGTGACGGTGGTGTGCGGCCCCGGCCGGTCGGCGGAGGCGCAGACGATGCTCGGACCGGGCGTCGACACCGTCGAACGCGACCTGGACGACGCCTGGATGCGCGACATCGGGCCCACCTTCCTCACGAACGGCCGTGAACTCGCCGCCGTCGACTGGACGTTCAACGGCTGGGGCGCCCAGGAGTGGGCCCGCTGGGAGCACGACGCGAAGATCGCCGCCCATGTCGCCGATCTCGCCGGGGCCCGCACGTACGCCTCGAAGCTGGTGAACGAGGGCGGCGCGATCCATGTCGACGGCGAGGGCACGGTCCTGCTGACCGAGACGGTCCAGCTCGGCCCGGAGCGCAACCCCGGCTGGACGCGCGCCGAGGTCGAGGCCGAGATCCACGCCATGCTCGGCACCCGCAAGGCGATCTGGCTGCCCCGCGGCCTCACCGGCGACTATCCCCCGTACGGCTACGGCACCCTCGGCCATGTCGACATCGTCGCCGCGTTCGCCCGCCCCGGTGTCGTCGTCGCCCACTCCCAGCCGGACCCCGCCCACCCCGACCACGAGGTGAGCACAGAGGTCATCGGCCTGCTGAAGGCGCAGACCGACGCCCGCGGCCGCCGTCTGGAGGTCGTGGAGGTCCCGGCGCCCACCGTCCTGGAGGCCGACGGGCACTGGGCCGACTACTCCTACATCAACCACTACCTCTGCAACGGCGGCGTCGTGCTCTGCGGCTTCGACGACCCCCGGGACGAGACGGCGGCGGGCATCTTCCGCCGGCTGTTCCCCGAGCGGACGGTGACCCTGGTCGACGCCCGTACGATCTTCTCCGGCGGTGGTGGCATCCACTGCATCACCCAGCAGCAGCCGAGGATCTAGAGGGATCCGGACGATCGAGGAGTACAGCGGATGGCCGGTGCGCGCCGGAACGCCCCGCCCCGTGAGGAGGTCCTCGCCGCCGCCATGGCGATGATCGCCGAACGCGGTCTGGAGAAGCTGACGATGGCGGCGCTCGGCCGCGAGGTCGGCATGAGCAGCGGCCATCTCCTCTACTACTTCCACTCCAAGGACGAACTCCTGCTCCAGGCCCTGGAGTGGAGCGAGGGCCGCCTGGGCGCCGAGCGCTCCCGGCTGCTCACCCGCGGGGGCTCCGCCCGCGAACGGCTCGACGCCTACGTCGGCCTGTACGTCCCCGACGGCCACCGCGACCCGCACTGGACGCTCTGGCTGGAGGTCTGGACCCGCTCGCAGAACGCCGACGACACCGCCCGCGACCGGCAGGCCGCCATCGAGGGCGCCTGGCACCGCGACCTGGTCGCCCTGCTCGCCGAGGGCGTCTCGCGCGGCGAGTTCCGCCCCGTCGACGCCGACCGCTTCGCCACCCGGCTGCGCGCCCTGCTCGACGGCCTCTCCATCCATGTGGCGATCGGCCTGCGCGGCACCGGCCGGGACCGGGCGCTCGCGCACGTCCGCGAGTTTCTCGATACCGCACTGCTCGCATCCTGAGACACTCCGTGAGCACCCGGGCGGCCTGTGCCAGACTTCCCCCGTGCTCTCGTTCGCCACGATTATTGGCAGCAGGCGCGCCGGTCCGCAGTGACCACCACGTACGACCAGGTACGGGTGGCCACCGTCGTCCTCGACCCGCGCGCAGACCTCTCGCACCCGCGAGGGGTTTTTCGCTTTTCTGGCCCACCCGCAGCCGGGAGCGAGCGCACGAGGGACCATGGGGACGGTGGAGCCGGTCATTCCGGTAAGACCGAAGATCCACAACAGGAGCCTTGAGACCATGACCGAGACGGCAACCAGCGAACTCGACGACTCGTTCCACGTCTTCGACACCACCTTGCGCGACGGCGCCCAGCGGGAGGGCATCAACCTCACCGTCGCCGACAAGCTCGCGATCGCACGGCACCTGGACGACTTCGGCGTCGGCTTCATCGAGGGCGGCTGGCCCGGCGCCAACCCGCGGGACACCGAGTTCTTCGCCCGCGCGCGGCAGGAGATCGACTTCAAGCACGCCAAGCTGGTGGCCTTCGGCGCGACCCGCAGGCCCGGTGCGAAGGCAGCCGAGGACCCGCAGGTCAAGGCGCTGCTGGAGTCCGGCGCGCCGGTCGTCACCCTGGTCGCCAAGTCCCATGACCGGCATGTGGAACTCGCCCTGCGCACCACCCTGGACGAGAACCTGGAGATGGTCCGGGACACCGTCTCCCATCTGCGCGCGCAGGGCCGCCGGGTGTTCGTCGACTGCGAGCACTTCTTCGACGGCTACCGCGCCAACCCCGAGTACGCCAAGGCCGTCGTGCGCACCGCGTCCGAGGCCGGCGCGGACGTCGTCATCCTGTGCGACACCAACGGCGGCATGCTGCCCGCCCAGGTGCAGGCGGTCGTCTCCACGGTCCTCGCCGACACCGGCGCCCGGCTCGGCATCCACGCCCAGGACGACACCGGCTGCGCCGTCGCCAACACCCTCGCCGCGGTGGACGCGGGCGCGACCCACGTCCAGTGCACGGCGAACGGCTACGGCGAGCGCGTCGGCAACGCCAACCTCTTCCCGGTCGTCGCCGCCCTGGAGCTGAAGTACGGCAAGCGGGTGCTGCCCGAGGGCCGGCTGCGCGAGATGACCCGGATCTCGCACGCCGTCGCCGAGGTCGTCAACCTCACGCCCTCCACCCACCAGCCCTATGTGGGTGTCTCCGCCTTCGCCCACAAGGCCGGTCTGCACGCCTCCGCCATCAAGGTCGACCCGGACCTCTACCAGCACATCGACCCCGAGCAGGTCGGCAACACCATGCGGATGCTGGTCTCCGACATGGCGGGCCGCGCCTCGGTCGAGCTGAAGGGCAAGGAACTCGGCGTCGACCTCGGCGGCGACCGCGAACTCGTCGGCCGGGTCGTGGAGCGCGTCAAGGAACGCGAACTCAAGGGCTATACGTACGAAGCGGCCGACGCCTCCTTCGAGCTGCTGCTGCGCGCCGAGGTCGAGGGCCGCCCGCTGAAGTACTTCGACGTCGAGTCCTGGCGGGCCATCGTCGAGGACCGCCCCGACGGCACCCACGCCAACGAGGCCACGGTGAAGCTGTGGGCCAAGGGCGAGCGCATCGTCGCCACGGCGGAGGGCAACGGCCCGGTCAACGCCCTCGACCGGGCCCTGCGCGTCGCCC
Source organism: Streptomyces antibioticus (assembly GCF_002019855.1). Classification (NCBI taxonomy): domain Bacteria; kingdom Bacillati; phylum Actinomycetota; class Actinomycetes; order Kitasatosporales; family Streptomycetaceae; genus Streptomyces; species Streptomyces antibioticus. Next base: position 6,026,818 of record NZ_CM007717.1, read on the forward strand.
TGGAGAAGATCTACCCGCAGCTCGCCAAGCTCGACCTGGTGGACTACAAGGTCCGCATCCTCGAAGGCGTCCACGGCACCCAGTCCACCACCCGCGTCCTGATCTCCACGACGGACGGGGCGGGGGAGTGGTCGACGGTCGGTGTCGCCGAGAACGTCATCGCCGCGTCCTGGCAGGCCCTGGAGGACGCGTACACCTACGGTCTGCTGCGGGCGGGCGTCACCCCGGCCGAGTAGGCACCCCTCAGGGAGCCCGCCAGACGTTGTCGAAGGCGGCGTCCTCGATCCGGCGCCGCTGACGCACGGCCTCCAGCTCGGTCAGCGCGCCGTGCACCGCCGCCAGCACGGCCTCGGTGTCGTCGGCGAGTCCCTCGGGCTCGCCGGCCGCCTCCTCAGGGATGCCGAGGGCGGCCGCGAGCCCGACGAGGACCGGCTCGCGGGCGGCCCAGCGGTCGGCCGCGTGCCGCCGGTCCGGGGCGTCCGCCGACGGCTGCGCGGACGCGGAGGTGTCCGCCCGCCCCCGCGCCAGCCAGGAGCGGCGCGGCCGCCCGGACCGCTCCTCGGCCTCCAGACCCGCCGCGTACGCCGCGGCCAGCCCGTCGCCCCGGCGCCACAGCCAGTCCTCGACCGACTCGTACGGCTCCTGCCGGACGAGCGCCGCGCCCGCCTCGTCCAGCGGGCCGTCACCGGTGGGCGCGCCCGTGCCCGGCACGACGCGGTCGCCGTCCAGCGCGACGGCCCCGGCATCGAGCAGATCGACCAGTTCGGCCCCCGCCAGCGCGAGTGACAGGTCCCCCCGCTCTACGGGCCGCGCGGACGGCACGTCGAGGGAGACGAACAACAGGTCCCGTGCTGTGGTCATGGCACACTCCCGATCGTTTTCCCCCATGGTGCACCAGGCGCGGGACCGAGTCGTCCGGACGGGACATCTTGACGGGTTCATGCAACGCCAGTTAACTCACGACATGATCTAAGTCATGAGTGAACCGTGCGCGTCCGAGTGAACCAGCGCCCCGCACCTCAGTGAACCAGCGCCCTGCACATCAGAGACCCGAGACCCACGAGCCGTAGGGAAGGTCTATGCAAAGGGAACGGTCCATATCGAGAACGGCCCTGCTCGTCTCCACCGCCCTGTTCGCCGCCCTGCTGACCCCGGCCGCCTCCCGCGCCGCCGCCGAGGATCCCGCGCCCACCCCCGTCGACCGCTTCGAGGGCGAGGTGCCCTTCGCCGCCCAGCCCGCCGAGGGCATCTTCACCTGGGGCAGCGACGCCGACGACCCGCCCACGCTGCGCCTCGCCGAGCGGCCCGACGCCCCCGAGGGGCAGAAGGTCCTCGCCGGCACCTACGCCATCAGCGGCTGGGGCGGCTTCACCCACGACTACGCCGCCGCCGAACCCGCCCACGACTGGTCCGCCCACCGCGGGATCCGCTTCTGGTGGGAGGGCCGGTCCACCGGCAAGAAGATCAACTTCGAGATCAAGGACGGCGGCGCCCACGGCGAGGCGTCCGAGCTGTGGACGACGTCCTTCACCGACGACTTCACCGGCTGGAAGCGGATCGAGATCCCGTTCTCCGACTTCGTCTACCGCACCGACTACCAGCCCGTCGGCGGCATCGACCAGGTCCTCGGACTGACCGCCATGTGGGGCTACGCCGTCACCCTCCCCACCGGCGAGAGCGGCGAGTTCGCCATGGACGGCGTCGAGCTGTACGGCGGCGCCGACCAGACGCGGCGCGCCTCCGTCACCACCGACGCCGCCGTGTACCCCGTCGAGGAGGGCGCCTCCGCCGCCGTCCGTGTCACCCTCACCACCACCGGCGCGGCCCCCGTCGACCGGCCGGTGACCGTCGCCTACGAGACCGGCGGCGGCACCGCGTCCGCGGGCGCCGACTACACCCCGGTCTCCGGCACGGTCACCTTCCCCGCGGGCACCGCCTCCGGCGCCGTCCGCACGATCAAGGTCCCGACCGTCAAGGACCGCACCGCCGAGGCCGCCGAGACCGTCCCCCTGAAACTGACCGTCACCGGCGCCGCCCCGCCCGCCGAGACCCCGCAGATCGTCGTCGACGCGCACGGACTGCCGTACCTGAACGCCAAGTTGCCGGTGAAGCAGCGCGTGAAGGACCTGCTGTCCCGGATGTCCGTGGCGGAGAAGGCCGGCCAGGCCACCCAGGCCGAGCGCGGTGCGATCACCGCCCCCGCGGACATCGCCGGCTACGGCCTCGGCTCGCTGCTCTCCGGTGGCGGCTCCACCCCGACGCCCAACACCGCGGCCGGCTGGGCGAAGATGATCGACGGCTTCCAGCTCCGGGCCCAGGCGACCCGCTTCCAGATCCCGCTGATCTACGGCGTGGACGCGGTGCACGGCCACAACAACCTCGTCGGCGCGACGGTCATGCCGCACAACATCGGCATCGGCGCGTCCCGCGATCCGCAACTCGCCCGGCGCACCGGCGAGGTGACCGCCGCCGAGGTCCGCGCCACCGGCGTCCCCTGGGACTTCGCGCCCTGCCTGTGCGTCACCCGCGACGAACGCTGGGGCCGCTCCTACGAGGCGTTCGGTGAGGACCCGGCGCTGGTGAAGTCCATGGAGACGGTGATCCAGGGCCTCCAGGGCGCCCGCGACGGCCGCGACCTGAAGGACGGCGACAAGGTCCTTGCCACCGCCAAGCACTTCGTCGGCGACGGCGGCACCACCTACGGCTCCTCCACCACCGGCAGCTACACCATCGACCAGGGCGTCACCGAGGTCACCCGGCGCGAGCTGGAGGCCGTCCACCTGTCGCCGTACCAGGACGCGGTCGACCGGGGCGTCGGCACCGTCATGCCGTCGTACTCCTCGCTCGACCTCGCGGGCGACGGCCGCGGCCCGGTCAAGATGCACGCCCGCGCCGACCTGATCAACGGCGTCCTCAAGGGCCGGATGGGCTTCGACGGCTTCGTGATCAGCGACTGGAACGCCATCGACCAACTGCCCGGCGACTACGCCACCCAGGTCCGCACCGCCGTCAACGCCGGCGTCGACATGATGATGGTCCCCTACAGCTACAAGGAGTTCAGCGCGGCCCTGGTCGCCGAGGTGAAGGCCGGACGCGTCAGCGAGCGGCGGCTCGACGACGCGGTCGCCCGCATCCTCACCCAGAAGTTCCGCCTCGGCCTCTTCGAGCGGCCCTACGCCGACACCCGTGGCGCCTCCCGCATCGGCTCCGCCGCCCACCGCGCCGTGGCCCGGCAGGCGGCCGCCGCCTCCCAGGTCCTGCTGAAGAACGACGGCGGCGTCCTGCCCCTGAAGAAGAGCCAGAAGGTCTACGTGGCCGGATCCAACGCCGACGACATCGGCAACCAGACCGGCGGCTGGACCATCACCTGGCAGGGCGCGTCCGGCGCCATCACCCCCGGCACCACGATCCTGGAGGGCATACGCGCGGCGGGCGGCACCGTCACGTACTCCAAGGACGCCTCCGCGCCCCTGACCGGCCAGGACGTCGGTGTGGTCGTGGTCGGCGAGACCCCGTACGCCGAGGGCGTCGGCGATGTCGGCAACGGCCACGACCTGGAGCTGAGCGCCGCCGACCGGGCGGCCGTGGACACGGTGTGCGCGGCCGTGAAGTGCGTGGTGCTGGTCGTCTCCGGACGGCCGCAGCTCGTCGGCGACCGGCTCGGGGCGATCGACGCCCTGGTCGCGAGCTGGCTGCCGGGCACCGAGGGCGCCGGGGTGGCCGACGTGCTCTACGGCCGGCGCGCCTTCACCGGGCAGCTCCCCGTCACCTGGCCCCGCTCCGAGGCCCAGCTCCCGGTCAACGTCGGCGACCGGGCCTACGACCCGCAGTACCCGTACGGCTGGGGTCTGACGACCCTGACCAAGGTGCCGCAGGGCGGTACGGCCACCCTGAAGGCGCTCGGCATCGCGGCCAGGGCGGCCGAGCGGGCGGGCGCCGACACGGTGGGGCGCGCCCTGGTCACCAAGGCCCGGCTGATCGTCCAGCAGAAGACCGGCGGCCGGATCACGGCACGGGTCGCGGCCCCCTTCGCCGACGCCGAGCATCTGCTGCTGACCGGCCGGTACGGGGCGGCGGTGGAGAAGCTGACGGAGGCGTACCGGGCGGGCTGAGCCCTCCGGCACCTCCGTACTGATGACCGATTTAGGGGGCTTCGGGTAGTTTCGAGGTATGAAGGTCGTACCGTCGGCCCGGAGCCCCCTCTCCCTCGTGGCCGCGCTCGTGCTCGCCGCCCTGGCCGTACTGGCGGTGTTCGCCCCACGCGCCGACGCGGCCACCGACGTCTCCACGATCGCCCGGGCGCTGCGCGAGAGCCCGGTCTATGTCGACCCGGAGGCATCGGGACTGCTCTCCCAGGCGGACGCGCACGCCCTCCAGGAGCGCATCGAGAAGGCCGACAAGCCGCTCTTCATCGCCGTTCTCCCGGCCGGCTATCCGACCGAGGACCTCTTCACCGACCTGCGCACCGCCACCGGAGTCACCGGCCTCTACGCGATCCGGCTCGGCGACCGCTTCGACGCCCGCGCCGACTCCTCGGTCCTGTCGCGCACGGCGGTCCGCAACCTGGTCACCAGCGTCCAGGGCGAGGACGACGTCAAGACCCAGCTCGACGACTTCACCGACCGGGCGCTGGCGAACATGGGCGGGTCCGCGCCCGCGAGCTGGGGTTCGTCCGGCGGGGGCGGCGGAGTGTCCACGAGCGCGCTGATCACCGCGGGCGTGGTCCTGGTGGCGGGCGGCGCGGGCGCCTACACGGTGGTGCGGCGCAACCGGAAACGGCACGAGGAGGAGCGGCGCGCGGCACTCGACCGGCTGCGGGTCGTCGTGGACGAGGACATCACGGCCTTCGGCGAGGAGCTGGACCGGCTGGACTTCCACCCGGCCGAGCCCGGCGCCGACGACGCGATGCGCGGCGACTACGAACGGGCCCTGGACGCCTATGACCGGGCCAAGTCGGCGATGGCGGCGGCGGCCCGCCCCGAGGACGTCCGGCCGGTCACCGAGGCGCTGGAGGACGGCCGCTTCTCGCTGGCCGTGCTGGCCGCCCGCCGCGAGGGGCGCCCGCTGCCCGAACGTCGTCCGCCCTGCTTCTTCGACCCGCGCCACGGGCCGTCCGTCACCGACGCCGAGTGGACCCCGCCGGGCGGCTCCCCGCGCGAGGTCCCGGTCTGCGCGGCGGACGCCGGCCGGCTGAAGGAGGGGCGCGACCCGGCCGTCCGCGAGGTCGACAGCGACTACGGCCGCCGCCCCTACTGGGAGGCGGGCCCGGCCTACGGCCCCTGGGCCGGTGGCTACTTCGGCGGCGGTCTGCTGCCCGGCCTGCTCATCGGCACGATGCTCGGCGGCATGATGTCCGCCCCGGCCTACGCCTCCGACTACGGCTCCGGCTACGGCGACTTCGGCGGCTACGAGGGCGGTGACGTCTCCGGCGCCGACTTCGACACGGGCGACTTCGGAGGCTTCGGCGGCGACGGCGGCGGGTTCGGGGGCGGGGACTTCGGCGGGGGAGGGGACTTCGGAGGAGGCTTCTAGACACCGGTGAGGGCCCGGCGCGGTGCCGGGCCCTCACGGGGTGCTGAGCGGGAGGCGTCAGAGCGAGGAGGCCGCGGAGGCGATCGCCGAGGCGAAGGTGGACACCTCGGAGTAGACGCCGGGCGCGTTGGGCCGGGCGCAGCCTATGCCCCAGCTCACGATGCCGACCTGGATCCAGGCGTTGTTGGCGTCCCGGCGGAACATCGGGCCGCCCGAGTCGCCCTGGCAGGTGTCGACACCGCCGGACGCGTACCCGGCGCAGATCTCGTCGCTCGCGATGAGCCCGCTGTAGCCGCTGTACGTGCGACAGGTGGCGTCACTGATGAACGGCACGCTGGCCTTCAGCAGGTACCGCTGCTGCGCGCCGCCCTCGCGGGCCGCGCCCCATCCGGCGACGGTGAACGTGCCGGTGTTGTACTGCGTGGTGGTCGCGATCTTCAGCGTCGGCAGGTTGATGGGCTGCGCGAGCTTGATCAGCGCCCAGTCCTTGCCGTTGCCGTTGTAGCCGGGGGCCCGGTAGACGTACGTGGAGCGCACCTGGACCCGGCCGCTGGTGGACTGGAGGTCCACGACACCGGCGGTGGCGGTGATGCTGGTGTTCGCGCCGGTGCTGCCCACGCAGTGCGCGGCGGTGAGCACGATCTGCTGGGTGTAGAGCGCGCCGCCGCAGCCCATCGAGAGGCGGACCATGAACGGGAACTCGCCCTGAGCGGCCTGGCTGCCGCCGATCACGGGCGAGGGAGCGGCGTGCGCCGCCGAGACCGGCTGAAGGCTGGCGACGGCGAGCGCGGTGGCGCCGGCGGCCGCGAGTCTCTTGAGCGCGGTGAGCAGTTTCTTCATGGTGCTGCCTCCGTGTGTGGGGGGAACTCATGACATGCCCATGTCACTCCAGAACCCGTGGGAAGGTCCTGGCATGGTCAGGTCAAGCCTGTGGCTGGATTATGAGAACCCTGTGACCCGCAGCACAAGAGCCGCGATTCAGCCACGCTGGGCTACCCGACCCGGACAAGAGGCCACCGCGAGGCCGCGTACCGCTCCCCGGCGGCATGCCACCACCCCGGCGGCGACGCTGCCGCGGCCGTCGGCTGCCCGTCCAGAAGCCCGAGCGCGGCGAGCGCCCGCGCGTCGACGAACACGGAGAACTCGCCCCACCAGCGCCCGTCCTCCCCGAGGCCGCACATGAGGTCGCACCGCATCTGGTCGGGGGCGAACGGCATCCAGTCGATCCCGCGCTCCCGCAGTCAACCGTGCACGGCGGTCCGGGGAGACGGCCGCCCGGGCAGGTTCGGGTAGGAGGCGACGAGCGCCCAGGCGGCGGGGTCGGTGGCGGTCATGGGTGACGCTCCGGGGGTGAGGGGCGCGGCCGGGGCCGGCCCGTGGGCACGCGAGGACGGTAGCGGACGCACCGTCGGCGGGCCCCCGTCGAGGTCAGTCCTGGGCCGCCGACTTCGCGTAGCCGATCAGGGTGTCGAAGTCGATCGCGCCGGGGTCGCCGTGGAGGTTCTCCGGGACGTGCATATGGCCGCAGACGCCCCGGAAGGAGTTCCAGCGGGAGAAGCTCATGCGCTGCCCGCCGCCGTTGCCGTAGGACTTGGGGTAGGCGGGCCACAGGGCGGGTCCGCGCAGCGGGACGTCGTGGTGGAGGTGGGCCCACGCGAGGAAGCCGGCGACCTCGCGCAGCGCCCACTCGGGGGCCTTCGGCCAGTAGACGTGGGCCTTGTCGCTCGTCTTCCACTTGGTGTGGGTCTCGGGGGCGCAGGTGCCCACGAGTTCGACCTGACAGACGTTGAGGGTGTTCGTCTCGACGCCGCCGCGCAGATTGGCGAGCGCCCGTGAGGAGATGTCGATGTCGAAGTGCTGGTACCACTTCAGCCTGCGGGCGGCGAGATCCGGCACCGCCGTGAGGTTGGGCGCGACCGCGCCGCCCTGATAGTCGGGCAGCGACCGGCCTTCCGTCGTGTGCAGAACGACGACGTTGACCTCCATACGGTCACCGCCGAACCGCGCCTGGTACCAGTGGTCCCGGTTCGCCCCCGGGTACTTCTGGGGCCCTGTCCTGGTGCTCATGTCCGTGACTGTGGCACAGATCACAGCAAAGGGCCGGAAGTTGATCACTTCCGGCCCTTTATTGCCGTAACCACAGCGAATCAGACAGATTCGGGACGAATCATCACGCGTTCTTGATCGCCGAGATGTCGAAGTTCAGCTTGATCTTGTCCGAGACGAGAACGCCGCCCGTCTCCAGCGCCGCGTTCCAGGTGAGACCCCACTCGGAGCGCAGCAGCTCGGCCTTGCCCTCGAAACCGACGCGCTCGTTGCCGAACGGGTCCTTGGCGGAACCGTTGAACTCGAGGTCGATGGTGAGCGGCCGGGTGACGCCGAGGATCGAGAGGTCACCGGTGATGCGGTAGTCGTCCCCGCCCAGCGCCTCGGCGGAGGTGGAGCGGAACGTCATCGTCGGGAACTCGTCGGTCTTGAAGAAGTCCGCGCTCTTGAGGTGACCGTCGCGGTCCGCCGAGCCGGTGTCGATGCTGTCCATCGTGACGTCGAGCGAGGCGGTGGAGAGGGACGGGTCCGTGCCGTCGAGGTGCAGCGAGCCGCTGAAGTCCAGGAACTTGCCCTTGACGTTGGTGACCATGGCGTGGCGCGCGACGAAACCGAGCGACGAGTGGGACGGGTCGATCGTGTACTCGCCGGTCAGGGCGGCCAGCTCCGGGTTCACGGCGGTCGCGGTCGCGGTGGTGGTCTCGGTGTCGTTCTTGCGGCCGAAGATACCCATGACGTGTGCTCCTTGGGGACGGGCGGGTGGTGAGGATCCGGTGGTCGAGAGCCGTAATGTTTAACTCTCAACGACCTCCAACGAGCACGACCCTAGACCTATTCCGTTCAATGTTCAACATCTGCGTCCGGGGTGTCTCCGACGGCCCGTCACCCCCTCGGCCGATCCCGGATGTGAAGGGGATCTCACCCCGCCCTTTGTCGGACCCCCACAACGCGCGGACCCCCTGAGCAGTCGGAACGCCTGCACGCGCCCCGGGTTCTGTTCAGGGGTACCAGGAAAACGCGCCGGAGACTGTACGGAGTCGACGTCTCGCTTTCCTTGGTCGGCTTCGTAAGGTCACTACATGACCGTTTTGGAAGAGACGACGGGCGAGTCGACCGAGCCCACGGACGCGCGAGGCCGCGTGGCCGAACTGCACGAGATCCGTGCGCAGGCTCTGGCCGGCCCGAGCGAGAAGGCCACCCAGGCGCAGCACGCCAAGGGCAAGCTCACCGCCCGGGAGCGCATCGAGCTGCTCCTGGACCCGGGGTCCTTCCGCGAGGTCGAGCAGCTTCGCCGGCACCGCGCGTCCGGCTTCGGCCTGGAGGCCAAGAAGCCCTTCACCGACGGTGTCATCACCGGCTGGGGCACGGTCGAGGGCCGCACGGTCTTCGTCTACGCCCATGACTTCCGGATCTTCGGCGGCGCCCTCGGCGAGGCCCACGCCACCAAGATCCACAAGATCATGGACATGGCCATCGCGGCCGGCGCCCCACTGGTGTCCCTGAACGACGGCGCCGGCGCCCGGATCCAGGAGGGCGTCTCCGCCCTCGCCGGCTACGGCGGCATCTTCCAGCGCAACACCAAGGCGTCCGGCGTGATCCCGCAGATCTCCGTGATGCTCGGCCCCTGCGCGGGCGGCGCGGCCTACAGCCCCGCCCTCACCGACTTCGTCTTCATGGTCCGCGAGACCTCGCAGATGTTCATCACCGGACCGGACGTCGTCAAGGCGGTCACCGGCGAGGAGATCTCCCAGAACGGCCTGGGCGGCGCCGACGTGCACGCCGAGACCTCCGGCGTCTGCCACTTCGCGTACGACGACGAGGAGACCTGCATCGCGGAGGTGCGCTACCTCCTGTCGCTGCTCCCGCAGAACAACCGCGAGAACCCGCCGCGCGTCGAGTCGAGCGACCCGGCCGACCGCCGCGGCGACGTCCTGCTCGACCTGGTCCCGGCCGACGGCAACCGGCCGTACGACATGACCAAGGTCATCGAGGAGATCGTCGACGACGGCGAGTACCTGGAGGTCCACGAGCGCTGGGCCCGCAACATCATCTGCGCGCTGGCCCGCCTGGACGGCCAGGTCGTCGGCATCATCGCCAACCAGCCCCAGTCGGTGGCCGGCGTGCTCGACATCGAGGCATCCGAGAAGGCCGCGCGCTTCGTCACGATGTGCGACGCCTTCAACATCCCGATCGTCACTCTTCTGGACGTACCCGGCTTCCTGCCCGGCGTGGACCAGGAGCACGGTGGAATCATCCGCCACGGCGCGAAGCTCCTCTACGCCTACTGCAACGCGACCGTGCCCCGGATCTCGCTGATCCTGCGCAAGGCGTACGGCGGTGCGTACATCGTCATGGACAGCCAGTCCATCGGCGCCGACCTCACCTACGCCTGGCCGACCAACGAGATCGCCGTGATGGGCGCCGAAGGTGCCGCCAACGTCATCTTCCGGCGCCAGATCGCCGAGGCGGAGGACCCCGAGGCCATGCGGGCCCGCATGGTCAAGGAGTACAAGTCCGAACTGATGCACCCGTACTACGCGGCCGAACGCGGTCTGGTCGACGACGTCATCGACCCGGCCGAGACCCGCGAGGTGCTCATCCGCTCGCTGGCGATGCTCCAGTCCAAGCACGCCGACCTGCCGTCGCGCAAGCACGGCAACCCTCCGCAGTAACCCGCCCGATCCCTCGCGGTACCCCTGCGGAAACCTCATCCACGGAGACTGACACCCATGAGCACTCCCGACATCCGCGTCGAGAAGGGCCACGCCGAGCCCGAAGAGGTCGCCGCCATCACGGCGATCCTGCTGGCCCGTGCCGCCGCCCGCCCCTCCGAGCCCGCCCTGGCCCACCGTGGCCGCCCCAGGGCCGGCTGGCGCCGCCTGGAACGCGAGGGCGGCTTCCGCGCCCCGCACAGCTGGCGCTGAGCCTCCTGTAGCCCCTGTACGGCCCCGAAGGGGGCCCACCCGCCCGGGTGGGCCCCCTTCGGCGTACCCGGGCGCCTCCCGCGCGTGGGAGGGCATGCGAAAGGCCCCCGCCCCTCCACCGGGAGGGACGGGGGCCTTTCGGCACGGGCGTACTACCGCAGCCGCGCCATCAGCGCGTGCTCGACCAGGGTGATCAGCGCCGACTTGGCGTCCGCGCGGTGGCGGGCGTCCGTCGTGATGATCGGGGCGTCCGGGCCGATCTGGAGGGCCTCGCGGACCTCGTCCGGGTTGTACGGCTGGTTGCCGTCGAAGCCGTTGAGGGCGATCACGAACGGCAGGCCGGAGTTCTCGAAGTAGTCGACCGCGGGGAAGCAGTCGGCCAGTCGGCGGGTGTCCACCAGGACGATCGCGCCGATGGCGCCGCGCACCAGGTCGTCCCACATGAACCAGAAACGGTCCTGACCGGGCGTACCGAACAGGTACAGGATCAGATCCTGGTCCAGGGTGATACGGCCGAAGTCCATGGCGACCGTGGTGGTCGTCTTGTCACCGGTGTGGGTGAGGTCGTCGATGCCCGCCGAAGCGGAAGTCATCACGGCCTCTGTGCGCAGCGGGTTGATCTCCGAAACGGCCCCGACGAACGTGGTCTTGCCCACGCCGAAGCCACCCGCCACCACGATCTTCGCCGAGGTGGTGGAGCGGGAAGGACCGCCGCTAGAGCTTGCGAAGTCCACTGAGCACCCTTTCGAGCAGTGTCACGTCTGGCTGGCCGCCGGCGTTCTCGTCGCCGCCGGGCTGATGGATGGCGACCAGGCCCGCCTCCGCCAAGTCGGCGACGAGGATCCTGGCCACGCCGAGAGGGATGGTCAGAAGGGCCGAGATCTCGGCCACCGACTTGATCTCACGGCACAGATTGCAGATCCGCTGATGCTCGGGCAGTTGGCCCTGCATCTGGTGCGGCTGCGCAGTGGTGTGCACCAGCGCCTCGATGGCGAGCTGGTAGCGCGGGCGAGTCCGGCCGCCGGTCATGGCGTACGGACGCACCAGGGGGTTGTTCGAGGCTCCGGCGGGCGCCGCCTCGGGGCTGCGCCGGTGCGGCTGCACGGGCTGGATGCGCGGGGCCGGCGGCTGGTCGTACGGGGACGGCCCGGGACCCTGCGGACCCTGGGGCGAGTACGGCCGCTGCTGGCCGGGGGCGGAGGGGAAGTTGTAACGGTTCGGGTTCTGGGAACCGTCGCCCTGGCCCTGGGCAGGGCCGTACGACCAATTGCCCGAATTAGAACCGCCTGGGGGTGTTGCCACTTTCTCTCCTCCTCCGACTGTGCCTGGCACCCATCACGTGGAGCCGCGTCCCGAAACCCTACGGCCTCGGGACGCCAAAACGCACCGTCCGTTAGTTAGTTGAGAAGGCTCCCTTGGAGCTCCGCACGAAGGTCGGGCGTCAGAACCGAGCCGGCTCGGTCCACCAGGAGGGCCATCTCGTAGCCGATGAGGCCGATGTCCGCCTCGGGGTGTGCAAGTACCGCGAGCGAGGAACCGTCGGACACGGACATGATGAAGAGGAATCCCCGCTCCATCTCCACGACCGTCTGGTTCACCGCGCCCCCCTCGAAGATCCGGGAGGCGCCCGCCGTCAGTGACGTCAGACCGGAAGCGACGGCCGCGAGCTGGTCGGCGCGGTCGCGGGGGAAGCCTTCGGACATCGCCAGAAGGAGTCCGTCGGCGGAGACCACCACCGTGTGGGACACCCCCGGGGTGTTGTCCACGAAGTTGGTGATCAACCAGTTCAGGTTCTGTGCCGCCTGGCTCATCGGGCTCACACTAACGCTCCTGGTTGTAGGTGCTGTCAGGACCGAAGCCCTGGCCGTTCGTTTCACTGCTGCCTGCGTTGCGCCCGCGCTGGACACCCCGACGCAGGTTGCTCAACCTGCCTCGGACGTCCTCCGGGGCGCGGGAGACCTGTGGGCCTCCCTGCGGGGTGCTTTCGGCGGCTCCCTCGACCAGGTTGGCCTTGGGGACGCGCCGCGGCAGACCGGAGGAGGTGACCCCGCCCGCCTTCGGCTTCTTCAGCGCCGACGCCTGCTGCCAGCGCGTGTCGTTGGCCGACTGCCAGCCGCTGTCGCCGTTGCTCTGCGGGGCGGGGGCCGCGGGCTCGCGGTTCGCGGGCCGTGCGGCGCCGTTCGAACCGCTCGCGCCGAGGGATCCACGGCGGGGCAGTCCGGCGTCGGTCATCGTGTGGGGGGCGGCGGAAGCCGGTCCCGGCCGGTCGAAGCCTACGCGGTCCCGCTCACCCGCGTCAGCGGGCCGGGCGGATTCCGCTTCCGGAGCGTACTGGTCCGGGTAGCCGTTCTGGAAACCGTTCTGCTGCGGCCAGTCGTCCTGGTAGGACTGCTCCTCGTACCCCGAGTAACCCTCGCCGGCGGGGGTGTGCGCCGGAGCGCGCTCCTCCTGGACCGGTTCCGCATACGCGGGGTCCGGGTAGCCGCCGTTGGGCGCGAAGTACTGGTCGTCGTACGCCGGACGCTGCTGCTCCTCGTACGGAGCCTGCTGCTGGTCGTCGTACGCCGAGTGGCCGCCCTCGTAGGAGGCGGGGGCGTCCGCGTACCCGCCCGGGGCCGCGTCGTAGCCGTTCTGCGCGCCGTCGAAGCCCTGCTGCTGCCCGGCGTCGAAGCCCCCGTCGTACGACGGGGCCTCGTGGCCCTGCTGCGGCTGGCCGTTCTGGGGGTCAAGAGCCGCCCTGCGCTCCTCGCGCATCAGCGAACGGCCGACCGGGTCCAGGTCGCGCAGATCGTCCGGAACCTCGTACGCACTGTCGTCGAAGCCCAGCTCGGCGGCGGTGCGCATCGGCAGACCGTTGTTGAAGTCCTCACCCGGGACGTGCTGCTCCGGGATGATCTGCGAGACGGTGAACTCGTCGCGCTCGGGCTGGTGCTCGCCGCCGCCACCGTGGGTGATGGCGTCCGGGAGCATGACCAGCGAGGTGGTGCCGGCCTGCTCGCCCGAGGGGCGGAGCTGGACCCGGATGCCGTGCCGGTCGGACAGCCGGCCGACCACGAACAGACCCATGCGCTGGGAGATCGCGGCGTCCACGGTCGGCGGGTTGGCCAGCTTGTGGTTGATGTCCGCGAAGTCCTCGGCGGTGAGGCCGATGCCCTTGTCGTGGATCTCGATCATCACACGGCCGTCGGGCAGACGGGTCGCGGTGACCCGGACCTTGGTCTGCGGCGAGGAGAACGTGGTGGCGTTCTCCAGCAGCTCGGCGAGCAGGTGCACGAGGTCGGTCACGGCGCGGCCGTGGATCTCGGCCTCCGGGACGCCCGACAGCTCGATGCGCTCGTACTGCTCCACCTCGGAGGAGGCGGCGCGCAGCACGTCGACCAGCGGGACCGGCTGGTCCCAGCGGCGGCCCGGCTCCTCGCCGGCGAGGACCAGGAGGTTCTCGCCGTTGCGGCGCATACGGGTCGCGAGGTGGTCCAGACGGAACAGGTTCTCGAGCTGGTCCGGGTCGGCCTCGTTGTTCTCCAGGTCGGTGATCAGGGTCAACTGGCCCTCGATCAGCGACTGGTTGCGGCGCGACAGGTTGGTGAAGATCGCGTTGATGTTGCCCCGCAGCAGGGCCTGCTCGGCGGCCAGCCGGACCGCCTCGCGGTGGACCTGGTCGAAGGCGCGGGCGACTTCGCCGATCTCGTCCGTGGTGGTGATCGGGATCGGGGCGACCCGGGTGTCGACCCGGCCGGGGTCGGTGCGGGAAAGCTGGTCGACCAGCATCGGCAGGCGCTGCTCGGCGATGCCGAAGGCGGCGTTGCGGAGCTGGCGCATCGCGCGGGACATCTGGCGGGCCACCGCGCCGGCGAGGATGAACGCCAGCAGCAGGGCGACCACGACGGCCGCACCGGTGATGATCGCGGAGGTCTTGGCGTCCGAGGCGATGTCAGACGCCTCGGTCACGGCCGCGTCGGCCATGTCCGACTGGATCTGGCGGTACGCGTCGTACTTCAGCGTGGTGAGCGCCCACCAGTTCTCCTTGCTGATGCCGACCTGGGCCAGACCGGCGCGCTCGGCGCCGTCGGTGGTCTTCATCGTGGAGATGGCGCCGACCATGACGGTCGAGTCGGACGGCGGCGGGACGTAGTCGTCGTCCTTCTGCTTCTGCTCGGCGGCGAACGCGCCGGCCTGCGTCTTCAGCTCGGCCTCGGCGGTCTCCAGCTTGGCGGCGTCCTCCTCGCTGCCACCGCCCTTGTACTCCTCGATCGCGATGCGCTCGAGGTAGGCGTAGGAGGAGAGCGCGACCCGCTGCTTGGCGAAGTCGCCGTCCTTCGGACCGGGCGAGATCAGCAGATGCATGCCGATCGAGCGCTGGAGGGACGTGGCGGCCTTGGTCAGCGAGATCGCGTAGACCGTACGGCCGTAGGAGGTGATGTTTCCGGTGCCGAGGCCCAGCTCGTTGGAGAACTCCATGAGCGGGTGGGCGACCGAGGTGTAGCCCTCCTCGGTCCCGACGCCGGGGAGCTTCGAGGTGTAGGCGGCCGCGCGGATCTTCGGCAGGTTCTTCTCCGCCGCGCGGAACAGGTCCAGACGGCGCTGGAGACCCGGCTTGTCCGGCATGCTCTCGGCGGCCTCGTTGAAGGCGGCGGCCGCGGCGTCCGTGTTCCGGCGGGCCTCGGTGACGGTGTCGTCGTCCCGCTTGCCCGCGAGGAGCGGCGCGGCGCTGATGTCGCGCTCCTTGTAGAGCGCGTCGTCGTACGTCAGAGCGGCCCGCACGAGCTGGGCCGTGTTCTGCGCGTCCTCCGCCTCCTGCCAGGTGTCGATCGAGCTCTTCACCTGGAAGCCGCCCATGACCAGGCCGACCAGCACGGGTATGAGCAGGATCGCGTTCAGCCGGGTCGGCACCCGCCAGTTGCGCGGGGAGAGACGGCCGCCGCTCTGCGCGGGCGTTGCCGTCGGCTCCGAGCCGGGCACAGGGGCGGTCGCCGCTCCGCGCGGCGGCGGGGTGAAGTTGCCCCGGGCCGCAGGCTCGGGACTGTTATTGCTTCGCCTCACTCGACCAACAACCTCTCGGCGGTCGGCACCTTCGTCGTGCCGCAGTGTCTCAGAGCCCGGTCAGCCATCGACCATGAGTACGTCATTGACTATTGGGCAGTTCAGGCATTCCAGCATGACGACCAGCGCTCTTCCAAACAGTGAGAAGAGCCGGTTCGCTGTGATGTAAGCCCCAGATAAAACGGTCAAAAAGAGCGAGCCCCGCCAAAAGACAGGGCTTTCATGCGCGCAGCGAGACCAAGTGACCGCGACGCGTTGCCGTACCACCGGATTCCTCTGCCGAAACGTTATGAACACCGAAGCCGACCGTGTCAAAGGGCACGGTCGGCTCCGGAACGTCTACGACGGGTGCCGTACGGCACGGATCATGGGAAAACTATCGCAGTCGGGCCATCAGCGCATGCTCGACCAGTGTGATGAGCGCACTCTTGGCGTCCGAGCGGTGCCGGGCGTCCGTCGTGATGATGGGGGTGTCCGGCCCGATCTGGAGGGCCTCACGGACCTCCTCCGGCTGGTACGGCTGCTGGCCGTCGAAGCCGTTGAGGGCGACGACGAACGGCAGGCCGGAGTTCTCGAAGTAGTCGACCGCGGGGAAGCAGTCGGCCAGCCGGCGGGTGTCCACCAGGACCACCGCGCCGATGGCACCGCGCACCAGGTCGTCCCACATGAACCAGAAACGGTCCTGGCCCGGCGTACCGAACAGGTACAGGATCAGATCCTGGTCCAGCGTGATACGGCCGAAGTCCATCGCCACCGTGGTGGTGGTCTTGTCCCCGGTGTGGGTGAGGTCGTCGATGCCCGCGCTCGCGGACGTCATCACGGCCTCCGTGCGCAGCGGGTTGATCTCGGAGACGGCGCCCACGAACGTGGTCTTGCCCACGCCGAAGCCACCCGCCACCACGATCTTCGCGGAGGTGGTCGCCCGGCCTCCGTCAGAGCTTGCGAAGTCCACTGAGCACCCTTTCGAGCAGCGTCACGTCCGGAGCGCCGCCGTTGTTCTCGTCGCCGCCCGGCTGGTGAATGGCCACCAGTCCGGCCTCGGCGAGGTCCGCCACCAGGATCCGCGCCACACCGAGGGGCATGGCCAGCAGCGCCGAGACCTCGGCGACCGACTTCACCTCACGGCACAGATGGCAGATGCGCTGGTGCTCCGGGAGCAGCCCCATGAGCGCTGCCGGGTCGGCCGTGGTGCTGATCAGCGCCTCGATGGCGAGCTGATAGCGCGGCCGGGTCCGGCCACCGGTCATCGCGTAGGGACGCACCAGCGGCTGGTCGCCCTCATCCCCGTACGGCTCCGCGTACGGATCATGATGGGCGGTGGGCGGGGTCATGAATCCTCCGGGCGGGACAGCATTTCTCGGTCGGTCGTGCCGTCCGTCTGGGCCGGTGGGGGGATTGTGTCGGCCGGACGGTGATTTCGTGAGGCGGGTGGTACTGGGGCGGGTCAGTGGAGCAGACTGCCCTGGAGCTCGGCGCGCAGGTCGGGCGTGAGTACCGCACCCGCCCGGTCGACGAGGAGTGCCATCTCGTAACCCACCAGACCGATGTCGCACTCGGGGTGCGCGAGCACAGCGAGGGACGAGCCGTCCGAGACGGACATGAGGAAGAGGAATCCTCGTTCCATCTCGACGACGGTCTGGGCCACGCTGCCGCCCTCGAAGATCCGGGAGGCGCCGGCCGTGAGCGAGGTGAGCCCCGACGCGACGGCCGCGAGCTGATCGGCACGGTCGCGCGGGAAGCCCTCGGACATCGCGAGCAGAAGCCCGTCGGCGGACACGACGACGGTGTGGGACACCCCAGGGGTGTTGTCCACGAAGTTGGTGATCAACCAGTTCAGGTTCTGGGCCGCCTGGCTCATCTGGCTCAACTAACGCTCCTGCGGGTGAGTGGGGCTGGGGAAACTGCCGGTCTGCGGGCCGTTGCCGGCCTGTCGACCCTGGGCGATGCCCCTACGGAGATTGGTCAGCCGGCCGCGTACGTCGTCAGGCGCACGCGAGACCTGCGGACCGGTTTGGTGCTGTTGCTGCTGAGCCGTGCCCGGGACGAGGTTCGCCCGGGGTACCCGGCGCGGCAGGCCGGAGGTGGTGACGCCGCCCGCGGCGGGCTGCCTGACGCGCTCGGCCTGCCGGACCAGCTCGTCGTTGGGAGACGTGCGCCATGCGGCGCCGGTGGACGCGGCTCGCTGCGGATTGGCAGGAGCCTGCTGCTGCGGCGCCGGCTGTTGGGGGGCCTGCGGTGCCGGAGCCTGACCGCCCGCCTGCGGACCGCCGTGGAACCAGTTGGTCTCCAGCGTGTCGTACAGCGGGGTGCGGCCGTCGCCCGGACCCGTGGCCGGCGGCAGTGCCTCCGGCTCGGGGCGGACGGCGGGACGCGGCGGGACCGACGGCTGCGGCTGGCCGTAGCCGCCCGTCCCGTTGAGCTGCGGACGCTCGAACTGACCGGTGGCGGACGGGTCCTGGTGGCCGGGCAGCGCGTGCTGTCCGGTGGCGGAGCCGTCGTAGCCGGGCTGGGCGAACTGTCCGGTGGAGCTGTTGTCGTACGCCTGGGGAGCCGCGAACTGGTTCGGGTTCGCCGGGGCGTGACCGTTCTGGGGGTGCTGGCCGTTGGGGGCGCCGAAGACGTCGGAGCGGGTGTAGCCGCCGCCCGAGGGCTGCTGGCCGTTGGCACCGGCGCCCGGGCGCGGGAACTGGCCCGTGTCCTGGCGGCCCGCCGGGGACTGACCCTGCTGCGGGACGGCGGGGCGGCCGAAGTCGGCGGGACCGGCCGGGCCCTGACGCTGGTCGATCCGCGGCATCCGCGAGGTCTGCTGGGTGTCCGGCTCCTCGTGGCCGCGCGGGGCGTCCATCGAGGTGCGGCCGACCGGCGGCTGGGCGTTCTCGTCGCCCCAGCTCGTCACCCGCGGCTGCGGGTTGTCGCCGCCGGGCAGCTCGGCACGCGGACCACCGCGCGGCGGAAGCTGCGGCTGACGGCCGCGGCCGCCCTGCTCGGGCTTGTTCGCGCGCTGCTGCGGCGGACGCCCGCCGAACATGTCGGTGCCCTGCCCGCCGGTCCCGGAGGACTGGAGGTTCTGCGACGCGCCCTGGGTCTGGTTGCCGTACCCGGCACCCGCGCCGGCCGGGGCCGGACGGCCCTGCGGCGGAGCGGCGGGCGGCTGCTGGGCGCGCGGCGGGTTGCCGGCGGGGCGGCCCGCGCCGTCCCGGCCGGGCAGCGCGGCCCGGGGACCCTGACCGGCGGCGAGCCGGCCGCCGTTGCCGGCGCCCGCGCCGAGGGCGCCGCCGGCCGCCGGGGCACCGGCGCCGAGCGAACCGCCCTGCTGGCCGGCCTGGCGGCGGGCCGCCGCGGCACCGGCCGCGGCCTGCGCGGCGGCGGGACCGCCCGCGGCACCGCCCTGGCCGGGCTTGGGCTGGGGCTTCTTGCCGCCCTGGGCGACGTCCACGGGCAGCATGACCAGCGCGGTCGTACCACCGGAGTCGGACGGGCGGAGCTGGATGCGGATGCCGTGCCGCTGGGACAGACGACCGACCACGAAGAGGCCCATGCGCCGGGAGACGGAGACGTCCACGGTGGGCGGCGAGGCGAGCCGCTCGTTGATCGCGGCGAGGTCCTCCGGGGAGAGACCGATACCGGTGTCGTGGATCTCGATCAGCACCCGGCCGTCGGGCAGGGCGTGACCGGTGACCTTGACCTTGGTCTGCGGCGACGAGAACGACGTGGCGTTCTCGAGCAGCTCGGCGAGGAGGTGCACGAGGTCGTTGACGACCCGGCCGGCGACCTCGGTGGTCGGCACGGAGGACAGTTCGATGCGCTCGTACTGCTCCACCTCGGAGGCGGCGGCGCGCAGGACGTCGACCAGCGGGACCGGACGGGTCCAGCGGCGGCCGGGCTCCTCACCCGCGAGGACGAGGAGGTTCTCACCGTTACGGCGCATACGGGTGGCGAGGTGGTCGAGCTTGAAGAGCGAGGAGAGCTGGTCCGGGTCGGCCTCGCGGGACTCCAGTTCGGAGATCAGCGAGAGCTGGCGCTGGATCAGACCCTGGGAGCGGCGCGAGAGGTTGGTGAACATCGCGTTGACGTTGCCCCGCAGCAGGGCCTGCTCGGCGGCGAGCCGGACGGCCTCGCGGTGCACGTCGTCGAAGGCCGCGGCCACCTTGCCGATCTCGTCCCGGGAGTGCACACCGACCGACTCCACGGACGTGTCGACGTCCTGCGGGTCGGACTCGGAGAGCTGCTTGACCAGCTCGGGCAGGCGGTCCTGGGCGACCCGGGTGGCGGTCTCCTGGAGGCGGCGCAGCGAGCGGATCATGGACCGGGCGACGACGAAGGCGCCGACGAGCGACACACCGAGCACGAGCAGGATCAGCGCACCGGAGATGATGGCTTCCTGCTCCGACTCGGCCCGCAGCTCACGGGCCTTCTGCTCCATCTGCTCGAGCAGCGTGTGCTCGATGTTGTTCATCTGGCGGATCTTGGTGCTGCTGTCGTCCAGCCAGTCCTGGTAGGACCGCTTGTCCAGCGACGCCAGACCGGAGGACGAGTTGAGCGCCCGGGTGGCGTAGGTGTCGGACTCCTCGATGACCGGGTTGCCCTTTTCGATGGGCTGGAGCAGGTCCTCGGCGCCCTCGTCGCCGAAGATGCCGCGGAAGGACGACAGCTCCGACTCCTCGCTCTCGCGGGCGGCGTCGGCGTACTGCCGGTCGTTCTCGGAGAGCTTGCCGAAGGTGGTGTTGTTCGCCGGCAGCGCGGCCGCGAGGACGGCGCGCTGGACGGAGGCCCACTCCTTGGCGGTGGAGAAGGCGGCCAGCGCGCGGGTGCGCTGGATCATCTCCGGGTTGCTGGTGGCCTGCGCCATGTCCTGGGAGAGGTCGAGCAGGCTGGTGATGAGCTGGTGGTAGGCGTCCACCGTGCGCATCGAGTTGTCCTCGTCCGCGTACGCGCTGGAGCGTATCTGCTGGAGCTTGCCCAGCTCGCCGAGGAGACCCACGAGGGTGTCGCGGACGCCCTGGAGGTTGCCGTCCGTGGACGCGACGTTGATCTTCTCGGCGGCGTCCTGGAAGGCGGTCATGGACCGGTCGGTCTTGGTCCGGTTGCCCTTGACGCCGAAGTCGGTGTCCTTGGCGCCGTGCGCCAGCGGGCCGGCCGAGCGGTCGCGCTCGTCCTGGAGCGCGACGGCCAGCTCGGTGGCCTGCTTGGTCATCTCCGTCAGCAGCTTCATGTTGTCGAGCTGCTGGATGTCGTCCATGGACTGGTTGATACGCAGCGCACCCAGCGAGGTGGCCGCGACCACCGGGAGGGTCAGCAGCGCCACCAGTCGGGTGGAGATGCGCCAGTTGCGCAGCGCCACGCGCGAGCCGGGGCCGGGCGGACCGGCCGAGGGCTTCGTCTTCGGAGTCGGGGGCAGACCGGACGACGCCGACGCGCCGGGGCGCCCGGAGCGCTCTCCGCCGTCGCCGGACGGTGCCTGGCCCGGGTTCTGGGCGTGCTGGGGCGAGGAGCTGCCATTGCTGGGGGCAGTCCCGCCGTGCGGCTCCGGCATCGCCGAAGCACTGCCATCCCTCTTGAAACGTCCCTGCACTAGCGTCGCAACCTCTGGACCAGGCGCCCTTCCGGGTGAACGGAAGGACGGTGTCGGCGTGTTGAGGGGAGCCCTGAATTGCGCCCCTCGGGTGGTCGGAATTACCGGCGCGGGTTCCCCCTTCTCGCCGCCACTTCGGCGCATGTGCGCCCCTTGTGCGCCGGCTAGATCCTGCGGCGGTTCGTGAGATTCCAGCACAGTGCAGGATCTCCAACAAGGTGTGTTGGCCGGGCTGTGACATGCGTGACAGCATGTGAGGGCCGCATCACGGGCCGTAGAGAACGAACCCGTGTAAAGCAGGCATAAGGGCTCAGGGTGCCGGGTGGTGGCACGTGTCCCAGTCGCCATGATCAGGAGCGGAATAAGCGCTTCAGGGGCGGAATGTCCGTTTGCTCATCTCCATGCGCCGGTCTGAATTGACCGCTTTGGGCGCTGATTCGTGAGCAAACTCACACACTGATCATGAGACCTTCACGCGTTCCCGGGGAATCGCGTGTTTAGCCTGACGCTTTACAGAAATGGCATATCCGACAAGCCGCGCCTGCGCGAGGGCTCCTTTCCCCGGCCCTCAGGCGCCCGACATGACAGGGTCACGTACAACAGTGAAGACGCCGCCGATGTTCCACAAGATCGCCAACCCGCAGCGCACCACGCTGGCGCACCTCAAGGACGCCGTCGACCTGCGGCTCCCCGAGCGGCCGGAGCACGCCGTCGACCTGCCGGCCCAGACTGCCAATCCCAAGCGCACCATCCTCATGGAGGCCCCGGTCACGGCCTCCGTCGCGGAGTAGATCTGCAGAGAAGATCCCCAGGGATCCACGGAGGTTCCACAGGGATCCACGCGATCTTCACGCGGAGGTATACGGGTGAGGGCGGCAGATTGCTCAAAGGCCCCCACCCCAGGATGTCAAGGGCGTCCCCGGCCGGGGGCGCCCTTCCGCGTTAGCCTGGAGCGTCACACTCCAGCCAGCTCAGTCAAGGGGCCAACCAACCCGTGCGCATCGCCAGGTTCTCCATCGACGGGAACGTCGCCTTCGGCGCGGTCGAGGGCGACAAGCCGGACGAGCTCGTCCTCGACATCATCAAGGGCATCCCGTTCGCGGACTTCCAGCTCTCCGGCACCAAGGTGCCGCTGAACAAGGTCCGACTGCTCCCGCCCGTGCTGCCCAACAAGGTCGTGGCCTTCGGGCGCAACTACGCCGAGCACGCGAAGGAACTGGGCCACGAGGTGCCGGACGCCCCGTTCGCCTTCTTCAAGCCGTCCACCTCGGTGATCGGCCCCGGCGACGACATCCAGTACCCGCCCTTCTCGCAGGAACTCCACCACGAGGCGGAACTCGCCGTGGTCATCGGCCGGATGTGCCGCGAGGTCCCGCGCGAGCGCGTCGCGGACGTGATCTTCGGCTACACCTGCGCCAACGACATCACCGCCCGCGACGTCCAGCGCCGCGAGAAGCAGTGGGCCCGGGCCAAGGGCTTCGACACCTCCTGCCCGCTCGGCCCCTGGGTGGAGACGGACCTCGACCTGGCCCGCGCTTCCGACCTGACCGTGCAGCTCACGGTCAACGGCCAGCAGCGCCAGCTCGGCCGCACCAGCGAGATGATCCACTCCATCGAGGATCTGATCGTCAACATCACCGAGGCCATGACGCTGCTCCCCGGCGACGTGATCCTCACGGGCACCCCGGCAGGGGTCGGCCCCCTGGCTGTCGGCGACGAGGTCGCCGTCACCATCGAAGGCATCGGCACTCTCACCAACAAGGTTGTCAAGCGTGGCTAGCGCATCCGGCTCTCCCGTACGCGTCCGTTTCTGTCCCTCGCCCACCGGTAACCCCCATGTGGGCCTGGTCCGCACCGCCCTGTTCAACTGGGCGTTCGCCCGGCACCACCAGGGCACCCTGGTCTTCCGCATCGAGGACACCGACGCGGCCCGCGACTCCGAGGAGTCGTACGAACAGCTCCTGGACTCGATGCGCTGGCTCGGCTTCGACTGGGACGAGGGCCCCGAGATCGGCGGCCCGCACGCGCCCTACCGCCAGTCGCAGCGGATGGACCTCTACAAGGACGTCGCCGCCAAGCTCCTCGCCGCCGGCCGCGCCTACCACTGCTACTGCTCCCAGGAGGAGCTGGACACCCGCCGTGAGGCCGCCCGCGCCGCCGGCCGCCCCTCCGGCTACGACGGCCACTGCCGCGATCTGTCCGAGGCGCAGGTGGAGGAGTACCGCGCCCAGGGCCGCGCCCCGATCGTCCGCTTCCGGATGCCCGACGAGACGATCACCTTCACGGACCTGGTCCGCGGCGAACTGACCTTCACCCCGGAGAACGTCCCGGACTACGGCATCGTCCGCGCCAACGGGGCGCCGCTCTACACGCTGGTCAACCCGGTCGACGACGCCCTCATGGAGATCACCCACGTGCTGCGCGGCGAGGACCTGCTGTCCTCCACGCCGCGGCAGATCGCCCTGTACAAGGCGCTGATCGACCTGGGCGTCGCCAAGGCGATCCCGGCCTTCGGGCACCTCCCGTACGTCATGGGCGAGGGCAACAAGAAGCTCTCCAAGCGTGACCCGCAGGCGTCCCTCAACCTCTACCGCGAGCGCGGCTTCCTCCCCGAGGGCCTGCTCAACTACCTCTCGCTGCTGGGCTGGTCGCTCTCCGCCGACCAGGACATCTTCAGCACCGCCGAGCTGGTCGCCGCCTTCGACATCGCCGACGTCAACCCCAACCCGGCGCGCTTCGACCTGAAGAAGTGCGAGGCGATCAACGCCGACCACATCCGGCTGCTGGACGTGAAGGACTTCACCGAGCGCTGCCGCCCGTGGCTGCGCGCCCCCTTCGCGCCCTGGGCGCCGGAGGACTTCGACGAGGCCCGCTGGGAGGCGATCGCCCCGCACGCCCAGACGCGTCTGAAGGTCCTCTCCGAGATCACCGACAACGTCGACTTCCTGTTCCTGCCGGAGCCGGTCTTCGACGAGACGTCGTGGGCGAAGGCGATGAAGGAGGGCGCGGACGCGTTGCTCCGCACCGCCCGCGAGAAGCTGGAGTCCGCCGACTGGACCTCGGCCGAGTCCCTGAAGGAGGCCGTCCTGGCCGCCGGTGAGGCCCACGGCCTCAAGCTCGGCAAGGCCCAGGCCCCGGTCCGCGTCGCCGTCACCGGCCGCACGGTCGGCCTCCCCCTCTTCGAGTCCCTGGAGATCCTGGGCAAGGAGAAGACCCTGACCCGCATCGACACGGCCCTGGCCAAGCTCACGGCCTGACACCACACGCCCGAGGGGCGGCACCCGGGACCACCGGGTGCCGCCCCTCGGCCGTACGCGGCGGACCGGCCCCGCGATACCGTCGGAGGCATGAGCATTCGTGCCGTGGTCTGGGACGTGGACGACACCCTCTTCGACTACACCACCGCGGACCGGGAGGGCATGCGGGCGCATCTCGTCGCCGAGGGGCTGATGGCCGGGTACGGCACCCCGGAGCAGGCCCTGGACCGGTGGCGGGAGGTCACCGACGGGCAGTGGGCGCGGTTCTCCGCCGGCGAGGTCACCTTCGAGGGGCAGCGGCGGGACCGGGTGCGGGTGTTCCTGGACCGGCCGGAGCTGACCGACGCGGAGGCCGAGGAGTGGTTCCGGCGCTACATCGGGCACTACGAGGCCGCCTGGGCGGTGTTCCCCGACGTCGTGCCCGTGCTCGACGCCCTCGCCGCCAGCCACCGGCACGCGGTGCTCTCCAACTCCAGCCTGACCGTCCAGGACCACAAGCTGCGCGTCCTCGGCCTGCACCACCGCTTCGAGACCATCCTGTGCGCCGCCGAGCTGGGCGTCTCCAAACCCGACGCCGCCGCCTTCCTCGCCGCCTGCGAGGCCCTCGCCCTGCCCCCGCACGAGGTGGCCTACGTCGGTGATCATCCGGAGATCGACGGCCGCGGCGCCGCCGACGCCGGACTGCTCTCGGTGTGGATCGACCGCCGCGGCGGCACGGCGGCCGTCGAGCCGCCGTCCGGCCGGCACCGGATCGTCACCCTCGCCGAACTGCCCGCGATCCTCGGCCCCGATACCCGTTTTGGAGCCCGGTCCACCTTCGGGTAATGTTCTTCCTGCGCCGCCGAGGAGCGGGCCGAAAGGCCGGAAGCCGGGGGCGCAAGCTAGAACAGGATCCCTCTTCCGGGATTTGCGTTCCAGTGGCCTATGGTGTAATTGGCAGCACGACTGATTCTGGTTCAGTTAGTCTTGGTTCGAGTCCAGGTAGGCCAGCTCGCGGAGCTCATCCGCACCGTGGAGGACATCCACAAAGCCCCCGTTGTGTAGCGGCCTAGCACGCTGCCCTCTCAAGGCAGTAGCGCCGGTTCGAATCCGGTCGGGGGTACTGATCTCGATCAACTCGGGATCGCTAGGGCCCCCGTTGTGTAGCGGCCTAGCACGCCGCCCTCTCAAGGCGGTAGCGCCGGTTCGAATCCGGTCGGGGGTACTGACTGGTCTAAACCACATTGGTCTATGGTGTAATTGGCAGCACGACTGATTCTGGTTCAGTTAGTCTTGGTTCGAGTCCAGGTAGACCAGCTCGGACCTGCGGAAACGCAGTGTCCATGCCCCCGTTGTGTAGCGGCCTAGCACGCCGCCCTCTCAAGGCGGTAGCGCCGGTTCGAATCCGGTCGGGGGTACACAGTCCGACAGGGCCTCCACTTCGGTGGGGGCCCTTCGGCGTTCCCCGACCGAGTCGATCCTGCCCGCACCGCCCCGGCTCACTCGAAGCCGTACCGCCGTGCCGACTCCTCCTCCTGCGCCAGCCGGTGCAGCGCCTGGAGCATCGGCGAGATCAGGATCGCCCCGAGGACGGCCGTCTCGATCCGCTCCGCCTCCGATTCCCGCGACTCCACGAAATCCAGGTCCAGTACGGCCGCCCGGTGCATCAACTCGGCGTACGGCGCGAGCAGTTCGGCGTCCCAGTCGTAGCCGAGCCGACGCAGCGCGGCCACCGCCACCACCAGCGAACGGTAGGCCGGCGAGATGCTGGTCAGCAGACGGGCGTTGGTCCAGCCCAGGGCGGTCAGCAGATCGTCGGCCTCGGTCCGCGCGGCCGTGACGTGCTCGTCCTCCGCGTCCGGCTCCGGGAGCCGGGGCAGCGCCCACAGGGCCGCGCCGAGCCGGATCGTCCGGCCCAGGGAGTCGTCGTCGACATGCCCGAGCACCTCGCGGACCGTCGCCACCGGGATCCGGCCCACCTGGATCATCGCCCGCACCAGCCGCAGCCGCCGCAGATGCTCCTCGTCGTACTCGGCGGTCGTCGCGTTCACCTGGTGTCCCGGCGGCAACAGGCCCTCGCGCAGGTAGTACTTGATCGTCGCCGTGGAGACCCCGCTGCGTTCGCTGAGTTCGGCCAGTCGCATCCCTTGCGCCCCTCCTTGGTGAGCGTCACTATCCAAGCATGTCCACCACACCGAGTCGTACCACCGCCGACGCCCGCGGGGACGTCGTGGTCCTGCTGATCGGCATGCGGGTCAACCATTTCTGGGCCGTGCACCAATGGCTGCCGGTGATGCTGGCGATGTTCCGCATGCTGGCCGAGCTGAAGAAGGACCCGGAGCGCGGACTGCTGTCCCGGGTGCTGCTGACGGCCTCGCCGCGGACGTACTACGTCGTCCAGTACTGGGAGTCCAAGGAGAAGCTGTACGCGTACGCGGGCGCGCCCGACGCGTTCCACCACCGGGCGTGGGCGCGGCTCAACCGCCTGGAGAAGGGCGGGAAGATACGCGGGCACGTCGGCATCTGGCACGAGGCGTACATCGTGCCCGAGGGGTCCTACGAGGCCATCTACGGGGACATGCCGGCGTTCGGCCTCGCGGCCGCGCACGGGCAGGTGCCGCTGGAGCGGCGCGGACGGTACGCGAAGGACCGGTACGCGTACCGGTCGGGGGAGGGGGCGAAGGAGCCCGAGTCCGTGCGGGAAGGGTCCTGAGGGGAGCCTGACGGGAGGGGCCTGCCGCGGCGTTGAGGCCGGCCCTTCTCCCGTGCGGGTCCCGTAGGGGTCAGCCCGTGCGGCGCAGGGCCTCGGACAGGCGGGCGGCGGCGTCGATGACCGCCTGGGCGTGCATCCGGCCCGGGTGGCGCGTCAGGCGCTCGATGGGGCCCGAGACGGACACGGCCGCCACCACCCGGTTCGACGGCCCGCGCACCGGCGCGGAGACCGACGCGACACCCGGCTCGCGCTCACCGATCGACTGGGCCCAGCCACGGCGCCGTACGCCCGACAGGGCGGTCGCGGTGAAGCGCGCGCCCTGGAGGCCGCGGTGCAGCCGCTCCGGCTCCTCCCAGGCCATCAGGATCTGCGCCGAGGAACCCGCCTTCATCGTGAGCGTGGAGCCGACCGGGACGGTGTCCCGCAGGCCGGACAGGCGCTCCGCCGCGGCCACGCAGATACGCATGTCGCCCTGGCGGCGGTAGAGCTGCGCGCTCTCGCCCGTGATGTCCCGCAGATGCGTGAGGACCGGGCCCGCGGTCGCGAGCAGACGGTCCTCGCCGGCGGCCGCGGCCAGCTCGGCGAGGCGGGGTCCGAGGATGAAACGGCCCTGCATGTCGCGTGCCACCATGCGGTGGTGCTCCAGGGCCACGGCCAGTCGGTGGGCCGTTGGTCGTGCGAGTCCGGTGGCCGCGACCAGTCCCGCGAGGGTGGCCGGACCGGACTCCAGGGCGCTCAGGACAAGGGCCGCCTTGTCCAGAACGCCCACGCCGCTACTGTTGTCCATGAAACGATATTCCCGTCTCACTCTGTGAAACGCAAGTTCATTTTTCCGTGAGACGCGCAACCCTTGGACGCATGGCGGCCCGGAGACCAGCGGGCCAGGCGGCGGGGTGCCCGGGAACACCGAGGAACACGCCCGAGGGAGTCGCCACCACAAGATCTCTAGTTGGGCCGGTGCGTCATTGCCGGCCGGAGGGAAAGCGATGGGTAGGACACTCGCGGAGAAGGTCTGGGACGACCACGTCGTCCGGCGCGCCGAGGGCGAGCCCGACCTTCTCTTCATCGATCTGCACCTCCTGCACGAGGTGACCAGCCCGCAGGCCTTCGACGGCCTGCGGCAGAACGGCCGCCCGGTGCGCCGTCTCGACCTCACCATCGCCACCGAGGACCACAACACCCCGACCCTCGACATCGACAAGCCCATCGCCGACCCGGTCTCCCGCGCCCAGCTCGAGACGCTGCGCAAGAACTGCGCCGAGTTCGGCGTCCGGCTGCACCCGCTGGGCGACGTCGAGCAGGGCGTCGTGCACGTCGTCGGCCCGCAGCTCGGTCTGACCCAGCCCGGTATGACCGTCGTCTGCGGTGACTCCCACACCTCCACGCACGGCGCCTTCGGCGGTCTGGCGTTCGGCATCGGCACCTCCCAGGTGGAGCATGTGCTGGCCACCCAGACGCTGCCCATGGCCCGCCCGAAGACCATGGCCATCACGGTCGACGGCGAACTGCCCGACGGCGTCACCGCCAAGGACCTGATCCTCGCGATCATCGCGCGGATCGGCACCGGCGGCGGCCAGGGCTACGTCCTGGAGTACCGCGGCTCCGCCATCGAGAAGCTCTCGATGGAGGCCCGGATGACCATCTGCAACATGTCGATCGAGGCCGGCGCCCGCGCGGGCATGATCGCCCCCGACGAGACCACCTTCGCGTACCTCAAGGGCCGCCCGCACGCGCCCGAGGGCGAGGACTGGGACGCCGCCGTCGCGTACTGGAAGACGCTGAAGACCGACGACGACGCCGAGTTCGACGCCGAGGTCGTCATCAAGGCCGCCGAACTCTCGCCGTTCGTCACCTGGGGCACCAACCCCGGTCAGGGCGCGCCGCTTTCGAGCGCGGTCCCCGACCCGGCTTCGTACGAAGACGCCTCGGAGCGCCTCGCCGCCGAAAAGGCCCTGGAATACATGGGGTTGGAGGCAGGCCAGCCGCTGAAGTCCATCAACGTGGACACCGTCTTCGTAGGTTCGTGCACCAACGGCCGCATCGAGGACCTGCGCGCCGCCGCCGAGCTGATCAAGGGCCGCAAAGTCGCCGACGGCGTACGGATGCTGGTCGTCCCCGGTTCCGCGCGGGTCGGTCTCCAGGCCGTCTCCGAGGGCCTGGACATCGTCTTCAAGGAGGCCGGCGCCGAATGGCGGCACGCGGGCTGCTCGATGTGTCTGGGCATGAACCCCGACCAGCTCGCCCCCGGTGAGCGCTCCGCGTCCACCTCCAACCGCAACTTCGAGGGCCGGCAGGGCAAGGGCGGCCGTACGCACCTGGTGTCGCCGCAGGTCGCGGCCGCCACGGCGGTCCTGGGCCACCTCGCGTCCCCCGCCGACCTGTCCGCCGACACCCCCGCGCCCGCTGGAGTCTGAACAGTCATGGAAGCATTCACCACGCACACCGGCCGGGCCGTCCCGCTGCGCCGCTCCAACGTCGACACCGACCAGATCATCCCTGCTCACTGGCTCAAGAAGGTCACGCGGGACGGGTTCGAGGACGGGCTGTTCGAGGCGTGGCGCAAGGACCCGGAGTTCATCCTCAACCGCCCCGAGCGGCAGGGCGCCACCGTGCTGGTCGCCGGCCCCGACTTCGGCACCGGCTCCTCGCGTGAGCACGCCGTCTGGGCGCTCCAGAACTACGGCTTCAAGACGGTCATCTCGTCCCGCTTCGCCGACATCTTCCGCGGCAACTCGCTGAAGAACGGCCTGCTCACCGTGGTGATCGAGCAGAAGATCGTGGACGCGCTCTGGGAGCTGACCGAGCGCGACCCGCAGGCCGAGATCACCGTCGACCTCGAAGCGCGCGAGGTGCGCGCCGAGGGCGTCACCGCCTCCTTCGAGCTGGACGAGAACTCCCGCTGGCGGCTGCTGAACGGGCTGGACGACATCTCCATCACCCTCCAGAACGAGGGCGACATCGCCGCCTACGAGGCCAAGCGCCCGTCGTACAAGCCGAGGACGCTCCAGAGCTGACCGTCCACCCGGCCGGTCTACTTTCGGCCACCGAAAGACCCCCTCCGTACCCCCGATCGAGCCGATCGGGGGTACGGGCGTGTCCGGGCTCGAAATGCTGCCGAACTCTTCGCGCTATCTCCCAACTTCCCACGTTAGAAGGGTGGTTGCCGGGGTACGCGGCCTGTGCGCAGATGCCGTGAGGGGGTGTTCGCGGCGCTTCGGGAGGTTTCAGTTGCCCCCTGGGCGGGCGACAACTCGCCCTAGATGGCACAATCTGTGCATGGAACACGACGGCCAACTCGAGCTCTATACGGCGGTCGCGAACCAGCTCAAGGAAGCGCACACAACCGTGCGCGCACTGCAAGTCCCGGAGGGCGTACGGATGGCGCTGACCCGGAAGCTGCTGGTCATTACGGCCGCGGCCAAGCACGATCTCGCCGACGCGACAAGGCGACTGGAGCGGTTCATGGCGGACCTCGACGAGGGTCGCCTGCCCGAAGAGGAGCGTTGATCGCCTCCGGGGCAGCCGAGTTCGTTGCGGCACAAGGGTGATTAGCCCGTTTCGTGTTTGATTTGCGGTATATATCTGCCTAACGTGCGAAAAAGCTTGAACACTTTCGTTCTGGCGAGGTCTCCGAAGGGGAAGACGTGAACAAGGCGCAGCTCGTAGAAGCGATTGCCGACAAGCTGGGCGGTCGCCAGCAGGCCGCCGACGCGGTGGACGCGGTCCTGGACGCCATCGTCCGCGCGACCGTCGCGGGGGACCGGGTCTCGGTCACCGGCTTCGGTTCGTTCGAGAAGGTCGACCGGCCGGCCCGCTACGCTCGCAACCCCCAGACGGGCGAGCGGGTTCGGGTCAAGAAGACCTCCGTGCCGCGCTTCCGCGCGGGCCAGGGCTTCAAGGACCTGGTGAGCGGCTCGAAGAAGCTTCCGCGCGGTGGCGAGGTCGCCGTGAAGAAGGCCCCCAAGGGCAGCCTCACCGGCGGTGCCTCCGCGACGGTCAAGAAGGCCGCCGCGAAGAAGGCCACCACCGCCAAGACCGCCGCCGCGAAGAAGACCACGGCGAAGAAGGCCACCACCGCGAAGACGGCCGCCGCCAAGAAGACGACGGCGAAGAAGACCACCGCGAAGAAGACCTCCGCCGCGGCGAAGAAGACCACCACCGCCAAGACGGCCACCGCGAAGAAGACGGCGGCCAAGAAGGCCCCGGCGAAGAAGGCGACCGCCAAGAAGGCCCCCGCCAAGAAGTCGACCGCCCGCAAGACCACCGCCAAGAAGGCCACCGCCCGCTGAGCACACCGCCCGCCGGGCAACCCGCCCACGGGCCGCACACGCATGGGCACTCACGCGCCGGGCCGGACTCCCTCTCGGAGTCCGGCCCGCGGCGTGTGCGCACTCCTGCCGGGGTGTCGAGACCCCCGCGGGGGTGGTCGGAACCCGTCAGGGTGTTCAGAAGGTGTGCAGGGTGACCAGCACGGCCCGCCGGGAGTCGCCTTCGCCCTCGGTCTCGATCCGCACCCGCTGGCCCGGCCGCAACAACCGCAGCCCGCCCGCGTCGAAGGCCGGCGCGTCGAACGGCACCGGGGTGCCGTCGTCGAGGAGCACCTGTCCGCTGCGGCTCTCGGGGTCGTACGTGTACGCGGTGGCCTGCATGGCCGCAGCCTACTGCCCGATCCCCAGCAGCCGCGCGGCCGCGGCGGCCGTCCGGGGACCCACCCCCAGTGCCAGAGCCGCCCGCAGGTCGTCACCGGTGTCCACGTCCTGCCGTACGGAATCCACGGCGGTCAGCCGGAGTTCGGTGGCGCCCGAGGCGCGGTGCCGGACGCGGGAATCCGTCCCGAATACGGGAAGCAATTCACGTCCGGCGGCCACGGCGAGAAGGGTCGTGCCGATTGCGGCCGCGTCCGGGAGAAATGCGCGCGGGAATTCCGCGGCCGCGTCGAGCACCCGGGCCAATTCCGGCGGACGCAGGGCCGGCAGATCGGCGTTCAGCGCCGCCAGCGGCGTCTCGGGGCGTACCGCGCGGGCGTGGGCCGCCGCGTGCGTCAGAGCGGCGTTCAGGCCCGCCCGCGGCTCGTCGGGGACCACGCGGGCCCCCAGCGCCGCCAGCGCGCTCCCGGCCGGTGCGTCGTCGGTGACGACCACCACATCCCGTACGGCCGCGCAGGCCAGCGCCGCGGCGACCGTGTCCTCGGCGAAGGCGAGGGCGAGCCCCGGACGCAGTGCGTCCCCGGCGGTGTCCGCGAGCCTGCTCTTGGCGAGCGCCAAGGGCTTCAGGGGTATGACCAAGGTCCACTGCACCGGCGTACCGCCCCTCTCTCCTCGCGGACATTGTCACCCGGCCCGTCCGCCGGCCGGGCGGGCGGGCGTACGGTGTTCTCGACATACCGGCGGTCCGGGGTGACACTTGTGCGGCTCACAGGCTCCGGAGAGAAGTACCGGCCGGAGAGAAGTCCAAGAAGGAAGGTGTCCGCGTGCCCCGCCGCAGAATCGGCTTCTGGTACCGCTTCGCCGCGGTCCTCTGCAAACCCTGGCTGGTGGTTCTGATCAAGCGGGACTGGCGCGGAATGGAGAACATTCCGGCCGACGGCGGTTTTATCACCGCGGTGAACCACAATTCGCACGTCGATCCCTTCGCGTACGCGCACTATCAGTACAACACCGGGCGAGTGCCGCGATTCCTCGCGAAGAGCGGGCTGTTCAGGAAGGGGTTCGTGGGCGCCGCGATGCGCGGCACCGGACAGATCCCCGTCTACCGCGAGTCCACCGACGCGCTCAGCGCGTTCCGGGCCGCGATCGACGCCGTGGAGCGCGGCGAGTGCGTCGCGTTCTACCCCGAGGGCACCATCACCCGCGATCCCGACGGCTGGCCCATGACCGCCAAGACCGGTGCCGCGCGGGTCGCCCTCCAGACCAAGTGCCCGGTGATCCCGGTCGCCCAGTGGGGCGCCAACGAACTGCTGCCGCCGTACAGCACCAGGCCGCATCTCTTCCCGCGCAAGACCCACCGGGTGCTCGCCGGACCGCCGGTGGACCTCTCGCGGTTCTACGGACGGGAGATGACCGCCGACGTCCTCAAGGAGGCCACCGAGGTCATCATGGCGGCCATCACCCGCCAGCTCGAGGAGATCCGCGGCGAGAAGGCCCCCGCGACGCCCTACGACCCGCGCCAGGAGCGGATCGAGCAGCGCCGCCGCACCAAGGCCCAGACCGGACACGAGGGGGAGAGCGGCACGTGAGCACACCCGTCAAGGCGGCCGTGTTCGGCACCGGGTCGTGGGGGACCGCCTTCGGCGCCGTCCTCGCCGACGCGGGCTGCGAGGTCACGCTGTGGGCGCGCCGCGCCGAACTGGCCGACGCGGTCAACTCCACCCGCACCAACCCGGACTACCTGCCCGGCGTCGAACTCCCCGAGAACCTCAGGGCGACCGCCGATCCCGCCGAGGCCGCCCGCGGCGCCGACTTCACGGTCCTCGCGATCCCGTCGCAGACCCTGCGCGCCAACCTCGCCGAGTGGACCCCGCTGCTCGCCCCGGACACCGTCCTCGTCTCGCTGATGAAGGGCGTCGAACTCGGCACGACCATGCGGATGAGCGAGGTGATCGAGGACGTGGCCAAGGTCGGCCGGGACCGCGTCGCCGTGGTCACCGGACCCAACCTGGCGCGCGAGATCGCCTCCCGGATGCCGGCCGCCGCCGTGGTCGCCTGCACCGACGAGGCCGTCGCCCAAAAGCTCCAGGCGGCCTGCCACACGCCGTACTTCCGCCCGTACACCAACACCGACGTGGTCGGCTGCGAACTGGGCGGCGCGGTCAAGAACGTGATCGGTCTGGCCGTCGGCATCGCGGACGGCATGGGGCTCGGCGACAACGCCAAGGGCTCGCTGATCACGCGCGGTCTCGCCGAGACCACCCGGCTCGGGCTCGCGATGGGCGCCGACCCGCTCACCTTCTCCGGACTCGCGGGCCTCGGCGACCTGGTGGCGACCTGCTCCTCACCGCTCTCCCGCAACCACACCTTCGGCACCAACCTCGGCAAGGGCATGACCCTCCAGGAGACCATCGCGGTCACCCGGCAGACCGCCGAGGGCGTCAAGTCCTGCGAGTCCGTGGCGGATCTGGCCCGCCGGCACGGAGTCGAGATGCCGATCACCGAGACGGTCGTGGACATCGTCCACGAGGGCAAGCCGCCCGTGGTCGCGCTCAAGGAGCTGATGTCGCGCAGCGCGAAGCCCGAGCGACGCTGAGCGACCCCGCAAGGGCCCCGTGCGGCCGCCCCGGGGACGCCACGCGCGAGCTGCGGATCCGACGCTGTGTCGGGGCTCTACCACCGGGTACTCTCAAGCCGATATGAGCACCGAGAACCTCCCCCAGAGCCCCGAGCAGCGCTCGCGCAAGCCGCGCGTGGCCGTCGTGTCCGGCGGCCGCAGCTCCGAACACGGGATCTCCGTGGTCACCGGCGGCGCCGTCCTGAAGGCCATCGACCGGACCAAGTACGAGGTCCTGCCGATCGGTATCACCCGGGACGGACGCTGGGCCCTCATCGCCGACGAGCCGGAGCGGATGGCGATCTCCGACCGCCGCACCCCCGACATCGCGGAGCTGGCCGAGTCGTCCGAGGGCGGTGTGGTGCTCCCCCTCGACCCCGCGGACCGCGAAGTGGTCTACAGCGAGCCGGGATCGGTGCCCAAGGCGCTCGGCGAGGTCGACGTCGTCTTCCCCGTCCTGCACGGCCCCTACGGCGAGGACGGCACCCTCCAGGGCCTGCTGGAGCTGTCCGGTGTCCCGTACGTCGGCTCGGGCGTGCTCGCCTCGGCCGTCGGCCAGGACAAGGAGTACATGAAGCGGGTGTTCACCTCCTTCGGGCTCAAGGTCGGCCCGTACGTGGTGATCCGGCCGCGCGAGTGGGAGCGCGACGAGTCCGCCGCCCGCAAGAAGATCGTCGACTTCGCGGGCGAGCACGGCTGGCCGCTCTTCGTGAAGCCCGCGCGCGCGGGTTCGTCCATCGGCATCACCAAGGTCGACGGCCTCGCCGGCCTGGACGAGGCGATCGCCGAGGCCCAGCGCCACGACCCCAAGATCCTGGTCGAGGCGGCGCTGCGGGGCCGCGAGATCGAGTGCGGCGTCCTGGAGTTCGAGGACGGCCCGCGCGCCTCCGTCCCGGCCGAGATCCCGCCGCCGGACGCGCACGCGTACTACGACTTCGAGGCCAAGTACATCGACTCCACCCCGGGTCTGGTGCCGGCCCCGCTGACCCCCGAGGAGACGGCCGAGGTCCAGCGGCTCGCGGTGGACGCCTTCGAGGCGGCCTCCTGCGAGGGCCTGGTCCGCGCGGACTTCTTCCTCACCGAGGACGGCGACTTCGTCATCAACGAGATCAACACCATGCCGGGCTTCACGCCGATCTCGATGTACCCGGCGATGTGGCAGGCGAGCGGCGTCGGTTACGAGGAGCTGGTGGACCGGCTCATCCAGGCCGCCCTGCGCCGCTCCACCGGGCTGCGCTGACCGGCCGGACGACGACGTGAAGCCCGCCCCGCGGAACGTGCGGGGCGGGCTTCACGGTTCGACGGGGGGACTCTGCGGGGGACGGGGACTTCACGGGGGAGGGGACTTCTCAGTCCGCGATCCCTTCCGGGACCGTCCTCTTGACGGCCGGCGCCAGGTCGACCAGGGGTGCGAGGCCGTTGCCGGTCCGTCCCGACGGGATCGTCACCTCGACGTACGCCGTCCGCAGGGTCGTGGTGAAGCGGAACGAGTCGTCCGACCGCTCCTCCAACAGCCAGCCCACACCGTCCACCTCGACGCCGTCGGCCTCTGTATCGCTCATCTTCTCGGGTCGTTCGACACCGCAGCGCAGTATGATCGCCGGGTTCCCCCAGCCCGCGGTCAGCGCGGAGGCGGGCTCGGGATCCCGGCGGTCCAGACCGTCCACCTTCGACGGCAGCGCCCCGTCCAGGTTCTCGCACACCGTCGCGGTCTTCGCCGCGGGGGCGGGGACCCGCGCGGAGGCGGTGTCGTCCGCCGACGAGCAGCCCGCGGCGGCGCACAGCAGGACGAGGGCGGACAGGCCACTGAGCCGGTGACGGAAAAGATTCACCGGCCAAGGGTAGACGGGGGCTACAGATGCACGACCGGGCAGGTAAGGGTACGGGTGATCCCGTCCACCTGCTGGACCTTGGCGACCACCAACCGGCCGAGGTCGTCCACCGTGTCGGCCTGGGCCCGCACGATCACGTCGTACGGTCCTGTGACGTCCTCGGCCTGGACCACGCCAGGGATCTTGCTGATCTCCTCGGCGACGGTCGACGCTTTGCCGACCTCCGTCTGGATCAGGATGTACGCCTGTACCACGGAACCTCCAGGGCGGCCACGAGGATCATGTGGGGAAAAGGAACGCCACGGTATCGCGTCGTCGCGCGCCGCGGGGAGACCTGCGGGGGGCCGTACACGCGCGCCGTAGTGCGGGCTCATCAGAGGTTGACGGTCACATCGACCGTATCGAGGACACTGGTCCTGCGCGACCGGGCACGGACAGGGACAGAAGGGGCGAAAGGGCAATGAAGGGGACCGTCGGTGAGCTAGGGGAGTTCGGGCTCATCAGGGAGCTCACCTCCCGTCTCACCACCACCTCGGCGGTCCGGGTCGGCCCCGGCGACGACGCCGCGGTGGTCGCCGCACCCGATCGCCGGGTCGTGGCCAGCACCGACATCCTGCTGGAGGGCCGGCACTTCCGCCGCGACTGGTCCACGGCCTACGACGTCGGCCGCAAGGCCGCCGCCCAGAACCTCGCCGACATCGCCGCCATGGGCGCCGTGCCCACCGCGCTGCTGCTCGGTCTCGTGGTGCCCGCCGAACTGCCGGTCACCTGGCCGAGCGAGCTGATGGACGGCCTGCGCGACGAGTGCCAGGTCGCCGGGGCCTCGGTGGTCGGCGGCGATGTGGTCCGCGGCGACACGATCATGGTGTCGATCACCGCGCTCGGCGATCTGCGCGGCCATGAGCCGGTCACCCGGGCCGGCGCCCAGCCCGGCGACCTCGTCGCGGTGACCGGCTGGCTCGGCTGGTCCGCCGCCGGGTACGCGGTCCTCTCCCGCGGCTTCCGCTCGCCCCGCGCCTTCGTCGAGGCGCACCGCCGCCCCGAACCGCCGTACCACGCGGGCCCGGCGGCCGCCGGGCTCGGCGCGACCGCGATGTGCGACGTCAGCGACGGACTGATCGCCGACCTCGGGCACATCGCCGAGGCCAGCAAGGTCCGTATCGACATCCGCTCCGGCG
This sequence comes from Streptomyces antibioticus, assembly GCF_002019855.1. Lineage (NCBI taxonomy): Bacteria > Bacillati > Actinomycetota > Actinomycetes > Kitasatosporales > Streptomycetaceae > Streptomyces > Streptomyces antibioticus. The sequence goes on from NZ_CM007717.1 coordinate 6,064,154, forward strand.
CCATCGACGTCCCCAGCCAGATGAACGACATCGGGCAGGCTGTCGGCGTCGACCCCGTCCAGTGGGTGCTCACCGGCGGTGAGGACCACGCGATCGTGGCGACCTTCCCGCCGGACGTGAAGCTGCCCGCGCGCTGGAAGGTGATCGGCGAGGTCCTCAACCCCTCCGCGCTGCCCCAGGTGACGGTCGACGGGGCGCCCTGGACCCGGCAGGGCGGCTGGGACCACTTCGGCGACATAGAGGGGGCCTGACCCCGTGAAGCCCCGGGTCCTGACGGTGGCCGGCTCCGACTCCGGGGGCGGCGCCGGCATCCAGGCCGACCTGAAGACGATGCTCGCGCTCGGCACCCACGGGATGAGCGTCGTCACCGCGGTCACCGCGCAGAACTCCCTCGGGGTGCAGGGCGCCTGGGAGCTGCCCGTGGACGCGGTACGGGCCCAGTACCGCAGCGTGGTGGACGACATCGGCGTCCAGGCCGTGAAGACCGGCATGCTCGCCTCCGCCGAACTGGTCGAGGCGGTCGCGGACTTGATCGCCGGGACCGACGCCCCGGCCGTGGTGGACCCGGTGGGCGTCTCCAAGCACGGCGACGCGCTGCTGGCCGCCTCGGCGCTCGACTCCGTGCGCACCAGGCTGCTCCCGGCGGCGACCGTGGCCACGCCCAACCTGGACGAGGTCGCGCAACTCACCGGCGTCCACGTCGCGTCGCGGGACCATCTGCGGCGGGCGGCCGGGGCGGTCCTGGAGTTCGGGCCGCGGTGGGCGCTGATCAAGGGCGGCCATCTCTCCGGCGACGCCGTGGACCTGCTCACGGACGGCACCGAGGAGCACTGGCTGAGCGCGCCGCGCCTCGACAACCGGCACACGCACGGCACGGGCTGCACCCTCGCCTCCGCGATCGCCGCCCATCTCGCGCGCGGGGAGTCGGTGCCGGCGGCGGTGACGGCGGCCAAGGCGTACGTCACCGGGGCGATCGCGGCCGGGTTCTCGCTGGGCGCCGGGATCGGGCCCGTGGATCACGCGTGGGAGCTGCGGCGGGGGACGGCCTGAGCGTTTGCCGGGGCCTTGGAAGCACAGCAAAAAGCCGGCCCACCCGAGGTGGACCGGCTAGATGCGGCGAACCGACATGGCCGCGCGCTCAGCGGAGCGTCAGCGCGAGACCTTGCCGGCCTTGATGCACGAGGTGCAGGCGTTCACGCGCTTCGGCGTCCCGCTCACCACGGTACGCACACGCTGGATGTTCGGGTTCCAGCGACGGGACGTACGGCGGTGCGAGTGCGAGATGTTGTTGCCGAAGCCCGGCCCCTTGCCGCAGACGTCGCAGTTGGCAGCCACGGGTCACTCCAAAGACTTCAGATGCACTTACGGATGATCCCGACAAGCCGGGATCAGGATCGTAGGATCTGAGTGGCGCTGCCGGGGGGAATGGCCCGATCAGGATCGGGCAACCGGAGCAGCATACAACGACTGCGCCAGTAGAACGAAACTACCATGGCTGCTCAGGGCCCTCCGCCCGGCCGGGCCCCCGCCCCGGCCCACCTCCGTCCGGCGGTCCCGGGCCCGGGGTCTACGCTGCGTCCAGTCCAGCAGCTCAAGGAGGCGCAGGTGGCGCACGCCCCGCAGACATTTCTCGATGCTCTCGCGGTGCGCACCTGGTGCGGCCTCGCCCTCGCGGCGCTGGGACGCGCGCGTGAGGAGATCGACGCGATCAACGTGTACCCCGTCGCTGACGGGGACACCGGCACCAACCTCTATCTGACCGTCGAGTCCGCGGCGACCGCCGTCGAGGCCGTGTTCGCGGGGTACGAGGCGGGCGCCGACGGCGGCGCGCCCTCCCTCGCCGACGCCGTGCGCGCGATGGCGCACGGCGCCCTCATCGGGGCGCGCGGGAACTCCGGCACGATCCTCGCCCAGTTGCTGCGCGGCATGGCCCAGGTGCTGGCCGCCGACGGCGGGGCCGCGCACAGCGGCGGGGAGGGGCTGCGGCTCGCGCTGCGCCGGGCCGCCGACTCCGCCCGGCTGGCGGTCGCCCATCCCGTCGAGGGCACGGTCCTGTCCGTCGCCTCGGCCGCCGCGGACGCCGCCGACGGGGCCGAGGGCGACTGCGTGACGGTCGCCCGGGCCGCCCACCGGGGCGCCTGCGAGGCGCTCGCCGCGACCCCCGCCCAGCTCGCCGTCCTGGCGCGCGCCGGGGTGGTCGACGCGGGCGGCCGGGGACTGGTCGCGGTCCTCGCCGCGCTGGTGGAGACCTTCGCCGGGGAGGCCCCGGCGCTCCTCACGACGGCGACCGACGGCCCGCACGCACGCGTGGACGCCCTTCCCGATTCGCTCGCCGGGCCCGCGGAGAGCTGCGCCGACGGGGCGGACGGCGAGGACGGCGGCCCGGCCTTCGAGGTGATCTACCTCCTGGAGGCCGAGGACACGGCCGTCGCCCGGCTGCGGCGCCGCCTGGACGCCCTCGGGGACTCGCTCGTGGTGGTCGGCGGCGACGGCCTGTGGAACGTCCACGTCCATGTGGACGACGCCGGCGCGGCCGTGGAGGCGGGCGTCGAGGCGGGACGGCCGTACCGGATCCGCATCACGCACTTCGGGGCCGGTGACGCGCACGCGCGCGTGGGCGAGCGTCCGCTGCGCGAGCGCGCCCAGCGGGCCGTCGTCGCCGTGGTGCCGGGCGAGGGCCTGGCCGGGCTCTACACCGAGGCCGGCGCCACCACCGTCCTGGCGCGCCCCGGGGAGCCGCCCGCCAGCGGCGAGCTGGTGGAGGCCGTACGGCGGGCCCACGCGCGCGAGGTCGTGCTGCTGCCCAACGACGCCGAACTGCGGCACACCGCGGCCGCGGCCGCCGAACAGGCCCGCGCCGAGGGCATCCGGGTGGCCCTGATCCCCACCCGCTCGGCGGTCCAGGGGATCGCCGCCCTCGCCGTGCACGAGCCGGGCCGCCGCTTCGACGAGGACGTCGTCTCGATGACCTCGGCGGCCGGCGCGACCCGGCACGCCGAGGTCGTCGTCGCCGAGCGCCAGTCGTGGACCATGGCGGGCATCTGCCAGGCCGGTGACATCCTCGGGCTGGTCGACGGGGACGTCGCCGTCATCGGCGCCGATGTCACCGAGACCGCCGTGAGCGTCCTGAACCGGATGCTGTCGGCGGGCGGCGAGCTGGTGACCCTGGTGCTCGGCGACGACGCCCCCGAGGGGATCGCCGAGCACCTGGAGGCACGCGTGCGTGAGGCGTACCTCGCCGTCGACACGGTGGTGTACCGGGGCGGGCGGCAGGGCGCGCTGCTGCTCATCGGTGTCGAGTAGCCGTTGACGGGGGAGCGGGTCGCTCAGTCCGCCGTCTGCTCCGCCACCACCTGCAGGAGCTGCTCCGCCTCCGCGCGCCGCGCCCGGGCGGGCCCGCCGTCCTCGCCGCTCTGGGCCGCGTCGTCCTCCGGATAGGCCCGCAGCACGGCACGCGCGCGGGCCGCCGCGTCCGCCGGGCGGCCCAGGTCCGTCTCCAGCCAGCCCGCCGCCAGCTCGGCGCCGGTCCGGGCGGGCAGCCCGTCCTCGCCGAGCCCCACGAACACCGCGACCGCCTCCGCCACCTGCGACAGCGCCTCCTCCAGGGTGGCCCGGATCGCGTCGTCGTCGGCGTCCTCGCCCGCCGAACGGGCCAGCAGGTCCCCGAACTGGCGGTGGGTGTGCCCCAGCTCGGCGACCAGCCGCAGCCGGCTCTCCTCGTCGTCCGTCGCGCCGAGCGCGTCCGCGCACTCCTCCACCGCGCTCGTCATCAGCCCGCGCGCGGTGTCCGTGCCGTCGTCCGTGCGCAGCGCGAGCCAGGCCCGGGCCCGCAGCGAGCGCACCAGCCCGTGGACATTGCCCAGGGCCCGCCACAGCTCGCCCGCACGCGCGTACGCCTGGTCGGCGTCGGCGTGCAGCCCGGCCTGCCCGAGCGACTCGGCGGCCAGATGCGCGAGCGTCGCGTGGTCGTGCTGCTCGGGCCAGTGCCGGGCGATCTCGGCGGCCCGGAGCCGGCGCTCGGCCGCGTCCCGGTGCTCGCCCAGCTCGGCCAGACAGTCGCCCAGCCACCACATCGTCTGCACGACCGGCCCGTCGCCGTGCGTCTCGGCGTTCAGGTCGGCCAGCGCCGACTCCAGCACCTCGGCGGCCTCCGCCCAGCGGCCCTGGCGGACCAGATACCCGCCGAGCTGATGACGCGCCCACGCGCCGAACGCCGGGCCCTCGCCCGACTCGTCGGCCCAGTGCGCGGCCTCCAGGGCGTGCTCCGTGGCCTCGTCGGCCTGCCCCCGGCCCCCGACCACCTCGGCGAGCTGAAGATGGAGCTGGGCCCGGCCCACGGGCTCCAGATACGGCCCGCCGTGCTCCAGGGCCGCCCGCAGCGCCCGCTCCGCCTCCACCATGTCGCCCAGATGGTGCGCGAGCCCGGCCAGCCGGGCCTCGTACTCCACGGCGAACCACGGCAGCCCCGCCCCGGTGAACTCCGCCGCCGCCCGCGCGAACAGCTCCGCGCCCGACTCCGGGTCCCCCGAGCGCGTCGCCAGCTCCGCGAGCATCGCGTGCGCCTCGGCGACCCGCGCGGCCAGCCGTACGTCGTCGTCGGTCCGCCCCTCGACGAGCGCCAGCACCTCCCGTACGGCGCTCTCCGCGTCGGCGAGGACCGGCTCCGCGACCGGCCCCTCGGCCGTGTGGACGGAGCGCATCAGGATCCGCGCCCGGGACATCAGCACGCCCGCCGCCTGCCGCACCCCGGTGCCGCCGTCGGCGTACAGGGCGAGGACCTCGTCGTAGGGGCCGGCGACCGCCGTGAGCGCGCCCGGGACGTCGTCCTCGGCGAGCGCGTGGACGTACGCCGCACGCGCGTGTGCCGCCAGGGCCTCGCCGGGGTCGCCCGCCTCCGCGTACAGCTCCGCGGCCCGCGCGAACGTTTCAGCGCCCTCCGGGCCGAGCGCGATCGCCGCGTGGTCGGCGATCTCCGCACGGTCCCGCGCGTCCAGCCCGGCCCCCGCTGGGCCTTCGGCGGCCTCGGCGGCCCGCGCCACCGCCGCCCACGCCTCCACGGCGTTCGGCCGCAGCGTGTCCGACAGCCGCCTGGCCTCGGCGATCAGCGCCTCCAGACCCTCCGCACCGGCCCCGTCGGCCGGTGCCGCCCCGGCCTCCCGGGCCGCGGGCGGCGCGCTCGCCGCGGCCGGGGCCGGACGGGCCGCCCGCACCCCCAGCGGCAGCCGCTCCACCAGCGGACGCTGTGCCATCCGCGCGCGGGCCCGCTCACCGATGTGCGGTGTGCCGTTGCGCTCGTCGAACCGCGCGGCCAGCGCCAGGGCCTCCGCGCGCGCGTGCGCGGCGAGCTCGGCCGCCGTCCACTCCCGCCCCGCCGGACCCGGCACCCGCTGCCCCTCCAGGCCCATGTCCGCCAGCCGCTCCATGAGCAGCACCACCACGCACAGGAACTCCAGCCTGCTGCGCGGATGCCCGTCGTCCGTGAAGTACGCCGGCCGCTCCGCCAGCAGCTCCAGACCGCGCGCCTCGTTGCCGGTCAGCGCGCAGAACTCCACATGGTCGGCGTACGCGCCGCGCATGCTCTCCATCGGCCGCACCAGCCGGAAACCCCGCAGATGGTTGGCGCGCGCCTCGTCCGCGCGGCCCAGCCGCAGCAGCGGCACCAGCGACGACGCCAGCACGGTGTGCGGCTCGTGCGCACACGTGTACGCGCCCTCCAGGACCGGCGCCCACAGCTCCAGCGCCTCCGCGTCCCGGCCGCTCTCGGCGTGCCACCAGCCCTGCCCGTGCAGCTCGCACGCGTGACAGTCGGCCATCGCGTCCCGGTCCGCCGCCAGCCAGGCGTCGAACGCCCGCTCCGCGCGCGCGGTGTCCCCGACGTGCGCGGCCACGCTCAGCTCGGCGCTGCGCACCGCGCGCTCCGAGTGCCCGGCCAGCCGGTAGCGGTGGTCCATCTCGCCGAGCCACTTCTCGACCGACGCCAGCGGGATGTGCGGCTGGTCCAGCATGCCGGCCGACATCCACTTGAAGACCCAGTGCAGCGCGTGCGTCTCGTACTCGTCGAAGTCCCCGGGCCGTTCGTCCCACATGCGCAGCAGCCGCGCGAACGGGACGAACATCTTCGCCTTCTCGGAGCTGTAGTTGTAGACCTTGAGCTGGTGCCCGAGCGCCTCGATCACCGCGAGCGGCTCGTTCAGCCGCTCGGCCGCCACCAGCAACTGCTCCGCGCGCGCGTTGCGCGCCGGTCCCTCCGGCCGCTCGCCGTTCTCCGCCATCGCCCGGCGCAGGGCGTCGAAGTCCGTGATCTCGCTCATTCAGTGACCGCCCCCCGCGGTGTCGGAATCGGAACCGGGAACGGCCTCGCCGTGCGTGGCCCACTCCAGCAGGCCGATGAACGCCCGGTTCAGCAGCGCCGAGTCCGCCGGCCGCAGCGGCCGCTGCGCCATCAGCAGCGCCTGCCCGTACAGCGACTCGGTGGCCGTCCCGATCAGTTCGGGCTCCCCGAGCGAACTGATCCGCCGGATCAGCGGGTTGAGATGGTTGAGCACCAGACGCGCGCGCGGGGCGCTGCCGCGCAGCGAGCCCAGGATGCCCGCCCACAGATCGTCGGCCTGCGCCTCGGCCTCGGCGCGCGCCTGCTCGTGCCGGGCCGCCCGGTCGTCCAGATGCAGCGCCGGCACCGACAGCGGATGGAAGGCCCGCAGGACCACGTCGCAGCCCAGCGGGTCCAGCTTCGCCCGCGCCACCGCGAGGAACCCCGCCAGCGCCAGCTCCTCCGCCGGGTCCACCGAGTCCAGATGGGCCGTCACGGTGTCCGCGTCCAGCTCGGCGACCACCGTCCCCGGCCGCACCGACGGCAGCGCCTCGACCAGCTCGCTGTCGTAGGTGTAACCGCCGTTGATCACCCCGACGCCCTGCGCGGACGCGATCGGCGCGACCTGCCGGTACTCCTCCACCGTGCGCGTGAAGTGCACCACCGGGTGGCGCTGCGCGAACTCCTCCAGCGACAGCCGCCCGTCGGTCGTCTCGAAGGGCAGCCACGGCAGCATCGTGCGCAGCATCTCCTTGTCGTGCCGCGCCAGGGACTTGACCCCCAGATGGTGCACGGCGAGGAACGCCCCGAGGCGCTCCGGGTCACCGGCCGCGAGACCCGTCAGCCAGGCCCGGATCCGCTCACCCAGCGCCTCCCGGACGGCGGCCAGCGTCTCGTCCTCGTACAGCGACTCGCGCGAGGCCGTCGGCCGCAGACTGTCGGTGTCGAGCACACAGCGCACGAAGAACGCCCAGTCGGGCAGCAGTTGCTCGGCCCGCTCGGTCAGCAGCATGCCCTTGAGGTGCACCCGGTGCGTGGCCCGCTGCGCCGGACTGACCGCGGCCGGCAGCACATACGCCACCCCGCGCACGCCCGCCGCCGGCACGTCCAGCTCGATGGTGTCCAACGGCGTGAATCCGAAGAGCTGGTGGCAGTGCCGGGCCAGCGCCACCCGCCGGTTGGCGGGGGAGGCGTACGGCCGGTCCCAGGGCGCCGGCAGATCGGTGACCGCCTCCTCGCCCACCCGGACGTCGTACGGCAGCAGCGAACCGACGTCGCGGGCCAGCCGGAGCACCCGCTCCTCGGTGAGCCACTCCGCGGCCCCGGCCCGCGCCACCAGATGCACGGTGGTGCCCGGTTCGGGCCGCTCCTCGTGCGGCAGCGTCCGCACGGTGTACGAACCGTCGTCGCGTGCCGTCCACTCCACGGGCGGCGCGTCCGGGGTGCGCGAGCTGCGGCTGACCACCCGGATCCGCTCGGCGACCACGAAGCACGCCAGCAGTCCGATGCCGAACTGGCCGAGGAAGTCGGCCCGCGCCTCCCGCAGGTCGTCCGCCCGCTTGGAGCTGCGCCCGATGGTCGCCAGCAGGGTGTGCACATCGGCCTCGGTGAGCCCGACGCCGGAGTCCTCCACCCGCAGCGCGCCGTCGGCCGCGAACAGCCGCACCCGCGCCGGGGCGTCGGGCTCCTCGGCCCGGCGCGCCGTGATGGCGTCCACGGCGTTCTGGAGCAGCTCGCGCAGGTAGACCTTGGGACTTGAGTACAGATGATGGGACAGCAGGTCCACCAGACCACGCAGGTCGACCTGGAAGGTGTGTGGTGACGGAGTTGCCTGGGATGCCTGTGAGGTCTGGGAGTCCATCGCTACGGCGCCGCGGGTTGGGGTCGGGCACGGCGCGGGGTCGGGCGGTCCCGGTGGGGCGGTGACCGCGAATGATGGCTGGAGGCGCGCCATCCTAGGGCCCGAACGAGCCGTCTGACCAGGGGTTTCGGGATAAGGATCCGGCAATGTGGGTGACGCGTGTCCACCGTTGTCAGTGCGGTGGTGTGCAATGGATCTCGTGCCCGCACTCGAAGAACCGCTCAAAAAGGTGCTCGGCCCACCTACCGCGAAGGTGATGGCCGAGCATCTCGGCCTGCACACCGTCGGCGATCTCCTGCACCACTACCCGCGCAGATACGAGGAGCGGGGCCAGCTCACCCACCTCGCCGACCTCCCCATGGACGAGCACGTCACGGTGGTCGCCATGGTCGCCGACGCCCGGCTGCACTCCTTCGCCTCCGCCAAGTCCCCGCGCGGCAAGGGCCAGCGGCTCGAGGTCACCATCACCGACGGCCACGGCCGGCTCCAACTGGTCTTCTTCGGCAACGGCGTGCACAAGCCCCACAAGGAACTCCTGCCGGGCACCCGCGCGATGTTCGCCGGCAAGGTCTCCGTCTTCAACCGCCGCCTCCAGCTCGCCCACCCGGCGTACGAACTGCTGCGCGGCGACACCGAGGAGGCCGTCGAGACCTGGGCGGGGGCGCTGATCCCGCTCTACCCCGCCACCGCCAAGCTGGAGTCCTGGAAGATCGGCAAGGCGGTCCAGACCGTCCTGCCCAGCGCCCAGGAGGCCGTCGACCCGCTCCCGGACAGCCTGCGCGAGGGCCGCGGCCTGGTCTCCCTGCCCGAGGCCCTCCTCAAGATCCACCGCCCCCACACCAAGGCCGACATCGACGCCGCCCGCACCCGCCTGAAGTGGGACGAGGCGTTCGTCCTCCAGGTGGCCCTGGCCCGCCGCCGGCACGCCGACGCCCAGCTCCCGGCGGTCCCGCGCCGGCCCGCCGCCGACGGTCTGCTCTCCGCCTTCGACGACCGGCTGCCCTTCACCCTCACCGACGGCCAGCGGAAGGTCTCCGCGGAGATCTTCGACGACCTGGCGACCGACCATCCGATGCACCGGCTGCTCCAGGGCGAGGTCGGCTCCGGCAAGACGCTCGTGGCCCTGCGCGCCATGCTCGCCGTCGTCGACGCGGGCGGACAGGCCGCCCTCCTCGCCCCCACCGAGGTGCTCGCCCAGCAGCACCACCGCTCCGTCGTGGAGATGATGGGCGAACTGGCCGAGGGCGGCATGCTGGGCGGCGCGGACCGCGCCACCAAGGTCGTGCTGCTCACCGGCTCCATGGGCACCGCCGCCCGCCGCCAGGCCCTCCTGGACCTGGTCACCGGCGAGGCCGGCATCGTGATCGGCACCCACGCCCTGATCGAGGACAAGGTCCGCTTCCACGACCTGGGCCTGGTCGTGGTGGACGAACAGCACCGCTTCGGTGTCGAACAGCGCGACGCCCTGCGCGGCAAGGGCAAGCAGCCCCCGCACCTGCTCGTCATGACCGCCACCCCCATCCCGCGCACGGTCGCGATGACCGTCTTCGGCGACCTGGAGACCTCGGTCCTCGACCAGCTCCCGGCCGGCCGCTCGCCCATCGCCAGCCATGTCGTCCCGGCCGCCGACAAACCCCACTTCCTGGCCCGCGCCTGGGAGCGCGTGCGCGAGGAGGTGGCGAACGGCCATCAGGCGTACGTCGTCTGCCCCCGCATCGGCGACGAGGACGAGGACCCCAAGAAGGCCGGGCGGAAGAAGTCCCCGGAGGACGAGGCGGAGAAGCGCCCCCCGCTCGCCGTCCTCGACGTGGCCGACCACCTCGCCAAGGGCCCGCTGCAGGGGCTCACCGTGGAGGTGCTGCACGGCCGGATGCACCCCGACGACAAGGACGCCGTGATGCGGCGCTTCGCCGCCGGGGACACCGACGTCCTGGTCGCCACGACCGTCATCGAGGTCGGCGTCAACGTCCCGAACGCCACCGCGATGGTGATCATGGACGCCGACCGCTTCGGCGTCTCCCAGCTCCACCAGCTCCGCGGCCGGGTGGGGCGCGGCTCGGCCCCCGGCCTGTGCCTGCTGGTCACCGAGATGCCGGAGGCGAGCCCGGCCCGGCAGCGGCTGGGCGCCGTCGCCGCCACCCTCGACGGCTTCGAACTGTCCCGCATCGACCTCGAACAGCGCCGCGAGGGCGACGTCCTCGGCCAGGCCCAGTCCGGCGCCCGCTCCTCCCTGCGCGTCCTGGCGGTCATCGAGGACGAGGAGGTCATCGAGCAGGCCCGCGAGGAGGCGGTGGCCGTCGTCGAGGCGGACCCGGAACTGACCGCGCACCCCGGACTGCGCACCGCCCTGGACGCCCTCGTGGACGAGGAGCGGGAGCAGTACCTGGAGAAGGGGTGAGTGCCCCGGGCCGCCCCCAGCGAGCGCGGAGACCCCCGCGACCGGCCACACTGAACGCACACCCGCCGTCACGACCAAGGACCCGAAGATGACCCGCGTGATCGCCGGCACGGCCGGCGGACGCCGACTGGCCGTCCCGCCAGGGACCGGCACCCGCCCCACCTCCGACCGCGCCAAGGAGGGCCTGTTCTCCACCTGGCAGTCCCTGCTCGGCGGCCCCCTCGACGGCGAACGCATCCTGGACCTCTACGCCGGATCGGGCGCCGTCGGCCTGGAGGCCCTCTCCCGCGGCGCCGGCCACGCCCTCCTCGTCGAGGCCGACACCCGAGCGGCCCGCGTCATCCGGGAGAACGTGAAGAGCCTCGCCCTCCCCGGCGCCGAGGTCCGCGCGGGCAAGGCCCGCCAGATCATCCAGACCGCGCCGACGGCACCGTACGACCTGGTCTTCCTCGATCCGCCGTACGCCGTCACGGACGACGATCTTCGGGAGATCCTGCTCACACTCCGCTCGGGGGGCTGGCTCGCGGCGCGCGCCCTCGTCACCGTGGAGCGCAGCACCAGAGGCGGGGAGTTCCACTGGCCCGACGGTTTCGAAGGACTCCGGGCCCGTCGCTACGGCGAGGGAACGTTTTGGTACGGTCGCGCCGCCTCTACGTGCGAAGACGCACGATGACCGGACCGGAGAGCGAGGGATCTCAAGTGCGCCGCGCCGTCTGTCCCGGGTCGTTCGACCCGATCACCAATGGACATCTCGACATCATCTCCCGCGCCTCCCGTCTGTACGACGAGGTCTATGTCGCGGTGATGATCAACAAGTCCAAGAAGGGCCTGTTCGAGGTCGACGAGCGGATCGACCTGATCCGCCAGGTCACCAGCGAGTACGGGAACGTCCGCGTCGAGGCCTTCCACGGCCTCCTGGTCGACTTCTGCAAGCAGCGCGACATCCCGGCCATCGTCAAGGGCCTGCGCGCGGTCAGCGACTTCGACTACGAGCTTCAGATGGCCCAGATGAACAACGGCCTCTCCGGCGTCGAGACGCTCTTCGTCCCCACCAACCCCACCTACAGCTTCCTGTCCTCCTCCCTGGTCAAGGAAGTGGCCACCTGGGGCGGCGACGTCTCCCACCTGGTGCCCCCGGTGGTCCTCGACGCCCTCGACGCCCGCCTGCGCGCGGGCTGATGGGGCTACAGTCGTCCCGTCCGTCTCCAACACAGTTTCAGAGAGTGGCGAGCAACCGGTGGACGTGCAGAAGAAGCTCGACGAGATCGTCACCACGGTCTCCAGTGCCCGGTCGATGCCCATGTCGGCCTCGTGCGTGGTCAACCGCGCCGAGCTGCTCGCCCTGCTGGAAGAGGTGCGCGCGGCCCTGCCCGACTCGCTCGCCGAGGCCCGGGAGCTGATCGGCGGCCGGGAGCAGATGGTCGAACAGGCCCGCCAGGAGGCCGAGCGGATCATCTCCGGCGCGCACGCCGAACGCGGCTCCCTGATCTCCGACACCGAGATCGCCCGCCGCTCCCAGGCCGAGGCGGACCGCATCCTCGCCGAGGCCCGCCAGGAGGCCGAGGAGATCCGCGCGGAGGCCGACGACTACGTCGACTCCAAGCTCGCCAACTTCGAGGTCGTCCTCACCAAGACCATCGGCTCCGTCGGCCGCGGCCGAGAGAAGCTCCTCGGCACCGGCTCGGGCCTGGACGACCAGGGCTACGAGGACGAGGACGCCCCCGAGCGCAGCCACGACCCCGAGACCCTGCGCCGCGACGCCGACGCCTATGTGGACGTCAAGCTGGGCGCCTTCGAGGCGGTCCTCAGCAAGACCCTGGAGGCGGTCGGCAAGGGCCGCCAGAAGCTGCACGGCCGGATCGCCACCGACGCCCTCGGCGCCCTCGCCGACGACGACTCGACCTTCCAGCACTCCTCGGACGCCGACTACCTCGCCGACCTGGCCGCCCTCGCCGAACAGGACACCCGGGCCGCACAGCAGCCCGCCGCGCCGAACCCCTACGAGCAGCAGCAGCCGCAGGAGGTGGCGCAGGACGCCTACGCCTACCAGCAGCAGCCCGACCCCTACGCGGGCGGCTACGCCCAGCAGCAGGGCTACGGCCAGCAGCCGGACCCGTACGGCTACCAGCAGGCCGACCCGTACGCCTATCAGGGCTACGACACCCAGCAGGCCGCCTACGACCCGCAGCAGATGCAGCAGGCCCAGCAGATCCCGCAGCAGGCCCAGCAGATGCAGCAGCAGCCGGGGTACGCCCTCGACGAGACCAGCCTCTTCGACACCAGCATGATCAGCCCGGAGCAACTGCGGGCCTACGAGCAGGAACGCGGTCTGTAGGACGCCGGGGCCGGGCGGCGCGGGCCCCGGATTGGGCTGAGCGGGAAAGCTCCAGTATCCTGGCTCTTCGGTCGCGTGTGCGTTCGTCGGTTTTGCTGCCTTCGTATCCGCCCGCGATCTTCGTCGCCCGGAACACCGAAGGGCGGCGACCCTCAGAGCTTGGAAGATCGAAAGCAGGAATGGCTCCCAACGCACGGCTGGACCACCGCAACCCCCTCGTGTTCGACACGCACGAGCTGGGTCGGCGTCCTGGCGCGCTGCAGCGCCTGACCCGCGTGATCGACGCCCCCGTGGATCTCGGCATCCAGGGCGTCGTCGGAGTGCCGGAAGGCGCCCCGGTGGAGCTCGAACTCCGGCTCGAGTCGGTCATGGAAGGTGTGCTCGTCACAGGCACCGCCCGTGCACAGGCCGAGGGGGAGTGCGTAAGGTGTCTGGAGCCGCTGGAGCTCGCGCTCGAAGCGGACTTCCAGGAGATGTTCTCGTACCCTGACGCCGATGACCGGGGCCGCGTGAAGGCGGAACCGGCCGACGACGCCGAGGACGACGAGGACAGGCTCTTCATCGAGGACGGCATGTTCGACCTCGAACCCGTGCTGCGGGACGCGGTGGTGCTCGCACTGCCGATGCAGCCGGTGTGCCAGGACGACTGCCCCGGCCTGTGCTCCGAATGCGGAGCCCGGCTGGCGGACGACCCGGGGCACCACCACGACGCCACCGACATCCGTTGGGCGGCATTGCAGGGACTCGCCGGTTCACTCGGAGACGGCGAGAAGGACGAGATGAGTGGCGAAGCGCCCGGTTCGGCGCGCGCCAACGAGAAGCAGGAGAAGTAGCCGTGGCTGTTCCGAAGCGGAAGATGTCGCGCAGCAACACGCGCCACCGCCGGTCGCAGTGGAAGGCTGCGGTCCCCACCCTGGTTGCGTGCGAGCGCTGCCACGAGCCCAAGCAGCAGCACATCGCGTGCCCGTCGTGCGGCACCTACAACAAGCGCCAGGTCCTCGAGGTCTGAGCGGCTGGTGAGAGGCTTCATGTCTGACGCCAAGGCGGACTCGACCGCCAAGAAACAGGCGGACAACGCGGCCTCGTCCCACACGCTTCTGGAAGGGCGGCTCGGCTATCAGCTCGAGTCCGCCCTTCTGGTGCGTGCGCTGACCCACCGCTCCTACGCATACGAGAACGGCGGTCTGCCGACGAACGAACGGCTGGAGTTCCTCGGGGACTCCGTGCTCGGCCTCGTCGTCACGGACACGCTGTACCGCACCCACCCCGACCTGCCCGAAGGCCAGTTGGCCAAGTTGCGGGCCGCGGTGGTCAACTCGCGTGCGCTGGCGGAGGTCGGCCGTGGCCTCGACCTGGGCGCCTTCATCCGGCTCGGCCGTGGTGAAGAGGGCACGGGCGGCCGGGACAAGGCGTCCATCCTCGCCGACACCCTCGAAGCGGTGATCGGCGCGGTCTATCTCGACCAGGGCCTCGACGCGGCCTCCGAACTGGTGCACCGCCTGTTCGACCCGCTGATCGAGAAGTCCTCGAACCTCGGAGCCGGCCTGGACTGGAAGACCAGTCTCCAGGAGCTGACCGCGACCGAAGGGCTCGGTGTCCCCGAGTACCTGGTCACGGAGACCGGCCCCGATCACGAGAAGACCTTCACTGCTGCCGCCCGCGTCGGAGGCGTCTCGTACGGCACCGGCACCGGCCGCAGCAAGAAGGAGGCGGAGCAGCAGGCCGCCGAGTCCGCGTGGCGGTCCATCCGGGCCGCGGCGGACGAGCGCGCCGAGGCGGCGAAGGCGGCCACGGCCGCGGCCACCGCCGACGCCTCGGTGGACCCCGAGTCCGCCGCCTCCGCCTGACGAACACCCGCACAGGAACACAAGTACGAGACGAACGCCCGCCTCCCACCCGGAGGCGGGCGTTCCGTACGGGGGATCCATGCCTGAACTGCCCGAGGTCGAGGTCGTCCGGCGCGGTCTGGAGCGATGGGTCGCCCATCGCACGGTCGCCGACGCCGAGGTGCTGCACCCCCGTGCCGTCCGCCGCCATCTCGCGGGCGCCGACGACTTCGCGCACCGCCTGGCGGGCCACCGGATCGGCACCCCCAGCCGCCGCGGCAAGTACCTGTGGCTGCCGCTGGAGGACTCCGGGCAGGCGATCCTCGCCCACCTCGGGATGAGCGGCCAACTGCTGGTCCAGCCGCACGCGGCGCCGGACGAGAAGCATCTGCGCATCCGGGTGCGGTTCGCCGACACCGTGGACACCGAACTGCGCTTCGTCGACCAGCGCACCTTCGGCGGCCTCTCTCTGCACGACACCACCGCGGACGGACTGCCCGACGTCATCGGGCACATCGCCCGCGACCCCCTCGACCCGCTGTTCGACGACGAGGCGTTCCACCAGGCGCTGCGCCGCAAGCGGACCACCATCAAGCGGGCCCTGCTCGACCAGTCACTGATCAGCGGCGTCGGCAACATCTACGCCGACGAGGCGCTGTGGCGCTCCCGCCTGCACTACGACCGCCCGACCCACACCTTCACCCGCCCGCGCTCCTTCGAACTGCTGGGCCACGTCCGGGACGTGATGAACGCGGCCCTCGCCGTCGGCGGCACCAGCTTCGACAGCCTGTACGTCAACGTCAACGGCGAGTCGGGCTACTTCGACCGCTCCCTGGACGCCTACGGGCGCGAGGGGCTGCCCTGCAAGCGGTGCGGTACGCCGATGCGCCGCCGGCCCTGGATGAACCGCTCCAGCTACTTCTGCCCGACGTGTCAGAGGGCGCCGCGCGCCGCGTCGTAGCGCTCCCGGGCGGCCAGCACCTCGTCCATCCGCCCCTCCACGCAGTGGATCAGCGACAGCAGCCGGCCGGCGACCTCACGGCCCAGCGGGGTCAGCTCGTAGTCCACCCGGGGCGGATTGGTCGGCTGGGCCTCACGGTGCACCAGCCCGTCGCGCTCCAGCGCGTGCAGGGTCTGCGACAACATCTTCTCGCTCACCCCGTCGACCCGCCGGCGCAGCTCGTTGAACCGCAGCGACCCCTCGTACAGCGCCCCGAGCGTGAGCCCGCCCCACCGCCCGGTGACATGCTCCAGCGTCCCGCGCGAGGGGCACACCTTGGCGAACACGTCGTACGGAAGCTCCCGCTCCCCCGCTCGCTCCGCGCTGCTCATCCCCCGAGCGTACGCGAAGACAGCGCGAACCATCAGATCGCGCTGCCCCTGAGACAGCGCCCCCGGCCAGGTGCTTCCACGGCGGGCCCTAGTAGCCGAAGTCCTGGGTCCACCAAGGGCCGCCCGCGCCGAAGTGGACGCCGACGCCCAGGGTCTTGAAGTCGGGGTTCAGTATGTTCGCCTTGTGGCCGGGGCTGTTCATCCAGGCGTCCATGACGGCGGCCGCGTCGGACTGGCCCCTGGCTATGTTCTCGCCGCCGAGTCCGGACACGCCGGCGCTTGTGGCGCGGTCCCAGGGGGTCAGGCCCTCCGGGTCGGTGTGGTCGAAGAAGCCGCGGGCGGCCATGTCGTCGCTGAACTGCTCGGCCAGGTCCGCCAGAGAACCGCTCGCGGTGAGCGCGCCGAGCCCGGCCTCGGACCGCTCCTCGTTGACCAGCCTGAGGACCTCGGCCGCGGCCAGGGTCTCGGCGGAGACGGTCGCCGGGGTCTCCGGCTTCGCGGGCGCCTCGGTCTTCTCCGGGGCCTTGGGCGTGGTGGCCTCGGAGGACGGGTCCCGGGTCGGCTCCTCGGCCGGGGTGGTCTCCGTGTCCTCGGTCGCCCGGTCGCCGCCGGTCTCGCTCGGCGAGGCCGTGGACTCCGACGGGGAGGTCGAGGTGGACGGCGAGGTGGCGGTGCCCGTGCCCTGGCCGGTCGAGGCGTCGCCGCGCCCGCCGTCGGCCGCGCCGGACGTGCCGCCGAACTCGGAGGCCGAGTTGCTGGGGGAGTCCACCGCCTGCACGTTGTCGCCCGCACCGCTGCCGCCCCCGAGGCGGTAGCTGTCCAGGCCCGGCACCACACCGGTGGCCACCGCGACCGTGCCGAACGCGACGGCCGCCGACACCCCGAGCAGACCCGTCTTCACGGGCGTCACGGGCTTGCGCTTACGGCGCCGGCCGGTGCCGCCCCGGCCCGAGCCGGGCCGCAGGGCACCCCCGTCGGGCGCGTAGCCGTCCATCGTGAACAGCGCGGTGTCGTCGGGACCGAAGTCGGGACCGAGACCAGGACCGAGATCGGGAGCGACATCGGGAGTGAAGTCCGAGACGAAATCGCGGTCGAGGTCGGAGCCGAGACCGGGGCCGTGCTCCGGGGGGAGGTCCCGGCCGTAGGCCCGGCCGTGGTGGACGGCGTAGTCGGGCGTGGAGTTCCGCGCGTAGTCGTCCGCGGCGCCGACGTGGGCGTACTCCTGCGCTCCGTCGGCGGGGCCGTACAGCCCGTCCGTGGCGTAGAGGTACTCCTGGCTGCGTGCGACCGACTCGGCGTACGCCTCCGGATTCAGATACGGCGCGATGCCCATCGTCCGCGCTCCGCCCGGATACGAGTCCCGGGGGTCGTGGCCCCCGGGGTACGAGTCGTCCGGCTGTGCGACCCCCGTGGCGCGGCCCGTGGCGGCGCGGCCGGCGGCGGAGCGTCGGTGGCGTCCCATGTCCTTGCCTTCCTCGTCCAATGCGGTGTTTCCACCGGCCGGCCGGGGCGGTTGGACCCTCGTGCGCCCTGTGCTCGGCCCGACTCACTCGATCGAGTGAGTTTCATATGAGAATCATTGGGAGGGGACGGTACCGCATGGCGCAGGGGGAGGAAGTGCCCCGAGGGACTTTGCCCGGTTAGGTTGCACCCATGAGCGAGGATGTACGGCTGGTCGCCTGGGTGCGTGGACATGTCCAAGGGGTGGGTTTCCGCTGGTTCACCCGGGCCAAGGCGCTGGAGATCGGCGGACTGAGTGGCTTTGCTCTCAATCTGGCCGACGGCCGGGTCCAGGTGGTCGCGGAAGGCGCCCGGGAGGGCTGCGAGGGGCTGCTCCACTGGCTCGCGGGCGACGACACGCCCGGGCGCGTGGACGGAGTCACAGAGATATGGGACACACCGCGGGGCGGCTACGACGGCTTCGCGATCCGCTGAGGCACGCGTGCGGGGCGGCCCCGCGGAAGCGGCGGAAGGTGCCGTCGGCACCCGCCCCCGGCGAAAAGGAGCAGGTGGTTGCCAAGAATCGCTTGCGATGGCATGCTCCGCACGCAAGGATGATCGCCACGCCCGAGGGTCCCGAGGGTGCCGCAGCGCCGCCGTTCCGGCCGCGCGGCAACGGGTTGCCCGCCAATACGGGGCGTGATCGTGTTGACCGTCAAACTTTTTGGTGAGACGCTGAAAGCCCCGCGCACCTCCGCTGTTTGGCATGGATGAACGGCAGCACGAACAAGATCCATCCAGACACCGCGGGTGCGAATCCCTCACGACCCACACCGCTTCGGTCGGTCACTCAGTGTGGAGGACCATCCATCATGGCAAAGGCGCTTCTCGGTTACGTCGGCGGCTCCGACCCGCGACTCCTCGCCGAGATGCGACGGCTCCAGCAGCGCGTCCAGGACCTGGAATCCGAGCTCGGACGGATCCAGGCCGAGAACGACGCTCTGACGGCTGCCGCTTCTCACGACAGGTTCATGGAGAGCATCGACGCACACCAGGCGGAGCCTGCGCTCACCTGATCGCTGCACCGCTCCACGACAGCACATGCAGAGGTCGGGCGGCACATATCAACCGCGTCGGACCGCTTAAGTTGTCAGAAGTTGCAAGGGACGCCTCGGCGTCCCTTCGTTCTTTCCCCGCCGTCTTCCCGCCGTTCCCCCGGTCGTACGACTCCCGTTTCCCCCGTCTGCTCCTCCCAGTCTCTACAACGTGTGGTCTGCCCTGCGCGTTCAAGGGTGAAACCGAGGGGCGGCAGGCGTTCATGGAGTGAGACCGGCCCGGAAGGTAGAGTCCAGCGCCGTGCACCTCAAGGCCCTGACCCTCCGAGGGTTCAAGTCGTTCGCGTCGGCGACCACACTCCGGTTCGAGCCGGGGATCACCTGTGTCGTCGGGCCCAACGGCTCGGGCAAGTCCAACGTGGTCGACGCGCTGAGCTGGGTCATGGGCGAGCAGGGCGCCAAGTCCCTGCGCGGCGGCAAGATGGAGGACGTCATCTTCGCCGGCACCACCGGCCGCCCCCCGCTGGGCCGCGCCGAGGTGTCCCTGACCATCGACAACTCCGACGGCGCCCTGCCCATCGAGTACGCCGAGGTCACCATCACGCGGATCATGTTCCGCAACGGCGGCAGCGAGTACCAGATCAACGGCGACACCTGCCGGCTGCTCGACATCCAGGACCTGCTGTCCGACTCCGGCATCGGCCGCGAGATGCACGTCATCGTCGGCCAGGGCCAGCTCGACTCCGTCCTGCACGCCGATCCGATGGGCCGCCGCGCCTTCATCGAGGAGGCCGCGGGCGTCCTCAAGCACCGCAAGCGCAAGGAGAAGGCGCTGCGCAAGCTCGACGCGATGCAGGCCAACCTCGCGCGCGTGCAGGACCTCACCGACGAGTTGCGCCGCCAGCTCAAGCCCCTGGGCCGGCAGGCGGCGGTGGCCCGACGGGCCGCGGTCATCCAGGCCGACCTGCGCGACGCCCGCCTGCGCCTCCTCGCCGACGACCTCGTACGGCTGCGCGAGGCCCTCCAGGCCGAGGTGGCCGACGAGGCCGCCCTCAAGGAACGCAAGGAGACCGCCGAACAGGAGCTGCGCAAGGCGCTCCAGCGCGAAGGACTCCTGGAGGACGAGGTACGGCAGCTCACGCCGCGTCTCCAGCGCGCCCAGCAGACCTGGTACGAGCTGTCCCAGCTCGCCGAACGCGTCCGCGGCACGATCTCGCTGGCCGACGCCCGCATCAAGAGCGCCACCTCCGCGCCGCCCGAGGAGCGGCGCGGCCGCGACCCCGAGGACATGGAGCGCGAGGCCTCCCGCGTCCGCGAGCAGGAGGCCGAGCTGGAGGCCGCCCTGGAGGCGGCCAGCCACGCCCTCGACGACACCGTCTCCCACCGCGCCGACCTGGAGCGCGAACTCGCCGTCGAGGAACGGCGGCTCAAGGACGTCGCTCGGGCCATCGCCGACCGCCGCGAGGGCCTCGCCCGGCTCAACGGCCAGGTCAACGCGGCCCGCTCGCGCGCCGCCTCCGCCCAGGCCGAGATCGACCGGCTGGCCGCAGCCCGCGACGAGGCCCAGGAGCGGGCCGTCACCGCCCAGGAGGAGTACGAGACCCTCCAGGCCGAGGTCGACGGCCTCGACGCGGGCGACGCGGAACTCGCCGGGCACCACGACACCGCGAAGCGCGGGCTCGCCGAGGCGGAGGCCGCGCTGACCGCCGCCCGCGAGGCCGTCACCGAGGCCGAACGCCGGCGCGCCGCCACCCAGGCCCGCCACGAGGCCCTCGCCCTCGGCCTGCGCCGCAAGGACGGCACCGGCGCGCTGCTCGGCGCCCGCGACCGGCTGGACGGACTGCTCGGCCCCGCCGCGGAACTGCTGACCGTCGTCCCCGGACACGAGGTCGCGCTCGCCGCCGCCTTCGGCGCCGCGGCCGACGCCGTCGCCGTGAGCGGACCCACCGCCGCCGCCGACGCCATCCGGCTGCTGCGCAAGCAGGACGCGGGACGCGCGGCCCTCCTGCTGGACGGCGCCCCCGGACCCGCGGAGCGGGCGGCACCGCAGGACGGGCCGCCGTACGCCGCCGATCTGGTGCGGGGGCCGGACGGGCTGATGGCCGCCGTACGGACGCTGCTGCGCGGGATCGTGGTGGTGCCGACCCTGGAGGACGCCGAGGAACTCGTCTACGCGCGGCCCGGTCTCACCGCCGTCACCGCCGACGGCGATCTGCTCGGGGCGCACTTCGCGCACGGCGGGTCGGCCGGCGCGCCCAGCCTGCTGGAGGTGCAGGCGTCCGTCGACGAGGCCGCCGCCGAGCTGGCCGAACTGGCCGTACGGTGCACGGAGTTGACCCAAGCGCAGCAGGAGGCCGCCGCGCGCCGGGCGGAGTGCGCCGCGCTGGTCGAGGAGCTGGGGGAGCGGCGCCGGGCCGCCGACCGGGAGAAGTCGTCCGTCGCCCAGCAGCTCGGCCGGCTCGCCGGGCAGGCGCGCGGAGCGGCCGGGGAGGCCGAGCGGTCCACCGCCGCCGCGGCCCGGGCGCAGGAGGCGCTGGAGCGGGCCGTCGAGGAGGCCGAGGTGCTCGCCGAACGGCTGGCCGTGGCCGAGGAGATGCCGGTCGAGGAGGAGCCCGACACCTCGGTGCGGGACCGGCTCGCCGCCGACGGGGCCAACGCGCGCCAGACCGAGATGGAGGCCCGCCTCCAGGTCCGTACCCACGAGGAACGGGTGAAAGGGCTCGCCGGACGGGCCGACTCGCTGGACCGGGCCGCCCGCGCCGAACGCGAGGCACGCGCGCGTGCCGAGCAGCGGCGGGCGCGGCTGCGCCACGAGGCGGCCGTCGCCGAGGCCGTGGCCTCCGGTGCCCGGCAACTGCTCGCCCATGTCGAGGTCTCGCTCGGCCGCGCCGACCTGGAGCGGGTGGCCGCCGAGGCCGCCAAGGCGCGCCGTGAGCAGGACCTGGCCGCCGCCCGGACCGCCGGACGCGATCTCAAGGCCGAGCTGGACAAGCTGACGGACTCCGTGCACCGGGGCGAGGTCCTGGGCGCCGAGAAGCGGCTGCGGATCGAGCAGTTGGAGACCAAGGCGCTGGAGGAGATGGGCGTGGAGCCCGCCGGGCTCGTCTCCGAGTACGGCCCGCGCCAGCTCGTCCCGCCGTCGCCGCCCGCCGAGGGCGAGGAGCTGCCGGAGGACCCTGAGCACCCGCGCAACCAGCCGGTGCCGTTCGTCCGCGCCGAGCAGGAGAAGCGGCTGCGGGCAGCCGAGCGGGCGTACCAGCAGCTCGGCAAGGTGAACCCGCTCGCGCTGGAGGAGTTCGCCGCGCTGGAGGAGCGCCACAAGTTCCTCAGCGAGCAGTTGGAGGACCTGAAGAAGACGCGTGCCGATCTCCTTCAGGTCGTGAAGGAGGTCGACGAGCGGGTCGAGCAGGTCTTCACCGAGGCGTTCCGGGACACGGCGCGCGAGTTCGAGGGGGTGTTCAGCCGGCTCTTCCCGGGCGGCGAGGGGCGGCTGATCCTGACCGATCCCGACAACATGCTCACCACCGGCGTGGACGTGGAGGCACGGCCGCCGGGCAAGAAGGTCAAGCGGCTCAGCCTGCTGTCCGGCGGCGAGCGGTCGCTGACCGCCGTCGCCATGCTGGTGTCGATCTTCAAGGCCCGGCCCAGTCCGTTCTACGTCATGGACGAGGTCGAGGCGGCCCTCGACGACACCAACCTCCAGCGGCTGATCCGCATCATGCAGGAGCTCCAGGAGGCGTCCCAGCTCATCGTGATCACGCACCAGAAGCGGACCATGGAGGTCGCCGACGCGCTGTACGGCGTCTCGATGCAGGGCGACGGGGTGTCGAAGGTGATCAGCCAGCGGCTGCGCTGAGCGCTGCGCTCGCTGTCGGGCCAGGGCTTCTGGCTTCAAGAAGTGAACGCATGTGGCGTTCTTGTGTCTCCGTTCTCACATTTCCCCACGTTTGATTTTGAGACTTGAAGGCATAGTCTCTGCAACGTTGGATTTACCTTCAGGTACCACCTATCTGGAGGCCCCACGAGGGAGTGGAACGTGACCACAGCGCAGGCACAGAAGTCAGGACCCGGGACGGCACATCCCGATCATCTCGGGCATGTCATCTTCATCGCGGCGGCGGCCGCGATGGGCGGGTTCCTCTTCGGCTACGACAGCTCCGTGATCAACGGTGCCGTCGAGGCCATCCGGGACCGCTACGACATCGGGTCCGCGGCCCTGGCGCAGGTCATCGCCATCGCCCTGATCGGCTGTGCCATCGGTGCCGCCACGGCCGGCCGGATAGCCGACCGCATCGGCCGGATCCGGGTCATGCAGATCGCGGCCGTGCTGTTCACCGTCAGCGCCGTCGGCTCGGCGCTGCCCTTCTCCCTGTGGGACTTCGCCCTGTGGCGCGTCGTCGGCGGCTTCGCCATCGGCATGGCCTCGGTCATCGGCCCCGCCTACATCGCCGAGGTCGCCCCGCCCGCCTACCGCGGCCGGCTCGGCTCCTTCCAGCAGGCCGCGATCGTCATCGGCATCGCCGTCTCGCAGCTGGTCAACTGGGGTCTCCTCAACGCCTCCGGCGGCGACCAGCGCGGCACCCTGATGGGCCTGGAGGCATGGCAGGTCATGCTCGGCGTGATGGTCGTCCCGGCCGTCCTCTACGGCCTGCTCTCCTTCGCGATCCCCGAGTCCCCGCGCTTCCTGATTTCCGTCGGCAGGCGGGAGCGGGCCCGGGAGATCCTCGCCGAGGTCGAGGGCGAGAGCGGTGACCTGGACGCCCGCGTCGCCGAGATCGAGAACGCCATGAACAGCGAGCACAAGTCCGCGTTCAAGGACCTGCTCGGCGGCGGCTTCTTCTTCAAGCCGATCGTCTGGATCGGCATCGGCCTGTCGGTCTTCCAGCAGTTCGTCGGCATCAACGTCGCCTTCTACTACTCCTCGACGCTGTGGCAGTCGGTCGGCGTCGACCCGACAGAGTCCTTCTTCTACTCGTTCACGACGTCGATCATCAACATCGTCGGCACCGTGATCGCCATGATCTTCGTGGACCGGATCGGCCGCCGCCCGCTCGCCATCATCGGCTCGGTCGGCATGGTCGTCGGCCTCGCGCTGGAGGCATGGGCCTTCTCCTTCGACCTGGTCGACGGCAGGCTCCCGGCCGCGCAGGGCTGGATCGCCCTGATCGCCGCGCACGTCTTCGTCCTCTTCTTCGCCCTGTCGTGGGGTGTGGTCGTCTGGGTCATGCTCGGCGAGATGTTCCCCAACCGGATCCGCGCCGCCGCCCTCGGCGTCGCCGCCTCCGCGCAGTGGATCGCCAACTGGGCCATCACGGCGAGCTTCCCGTCCCTGGCCGACTGGAACCTCTCCGTCACCTACGTCATCTACACGGCCTTCGCCGCCCTCTCCGTCCCGTTCGTCCTGCGCTACGTCAAGGAGACGAAGGGCAAGACCCTGGAGGAAATGGGCTGACGCCCACCCGAACCCGAGGAGAGGGGCCACCACCCCGCCGCCCCTCCCCTCGCACCACCGCCGCCCCTGACCCGGTCAATCCCGGGACGGGGGCGGTGGTGCGTCCGCCGGCCGGGTTCAGTCGCCCCGCGCCCACCGGCCAGCCCGATTCAGACACCCCGCGCGCCCGCCCCCCAGCTCACCCCTCCAGCGCCGGAATCACCCGCTCCGTGAACAGCCGTAGGCTGCGCCACCCCTCTTCCAGCGGCATTCCGCCCGCCAGGGGGTGGAGGACCAGGTTGTCGAGGTCGGTGGTGGTGCAGGCGGCCGGGGTGAGGACGCGGTAGACGCCCTCCTCGCGGAGTTCGGAGACCGTCGTGGCCGTGGAGCGGACCGCCGAGCGGATCTCGGAGGACTGCCAGGAGGCGTAGGTGCGGGCCTCGTGGAGGAAGTGGTGGCCGTACATCGCCCATGCCCGGTCCGGGTCCTCGGCGATGTGCAGGAGCGGGGTGTTCGGGGCCGGCATCATCGTCCAGCCCTCCGTGCCGTACTCGACCAGGCGCTCCTTGTAGTAGCCCTCCAGTTCCGGCAGATGCGCGCTGGGGAAGAACGGCAGGCCCAGCCGGGCGGCCCGGCGGGCGGCGGCCTTCGACGAGCCGCCGACCAGCAGCAGGGGGTGCGGGTCCGAGAACGGGCGCGGGGTGACCCGTACCGTACGGCCCCGGTACACGAACTCCTCGCCCGTCCACGCCTTCAGCAGGGTTTCGAGAAGCTCGTCCTGGAGCCGGCCGCGCCGCTTCCAGTCGACGCCGGCACGCTCGTACTCCTCGGGCCGGTAGCCGATCCCGGCGACCGTGACCAGCCGGCCGCCGCTCAGCAGGTCCAGTACGGCGATGTCCTCGGCCAGCCGCAAGGGGTCGTACAGCGGGCCGATCACCGCGGAGACGGTCACCGCCAGCCGCCGGGTCGCCCCGAGCACCGCGCCCGCGAAGGCGAACGGCGACGGCAGCCAGTTGTTCTCGGCCCCGTGGTGCTCCTCGGTCTGCACGGTCGTGATCCCGTGCCCGTCGGCGTACGCGGCCATCTCCAGCGCGGTCCGGTAGCGGGCGCCCAGCTCGGCGGGGGAGGCGCCGGGGGCGACGAGGTTGAAACGGACGACGGTGACGGGCATGGAGGCCCCCCTTCGTGGTGGAGGGGGAGATTAGCTGACGCACCGTCAGGTATCCAGGGGTGCGGTACCGCCCGTTCGGACGCACCGGCGACCGCTTCCGCGCAGGGCGCTCACGCATACTGGACGGGTTATGGAAACCGTCATCCTTGCTGTAGTCATCGCCGTGCTGGTGCTCGGTGTGCTCGGCGGGCTCGTCGTCGGCAGCCGGCGGAAGAAGTCGCTGCCCCCGCCGCCCCCCGCAGCGCCCGACATCACCGCACCCCCGGCCGAGCCGCAGGTCGGCGACGAGGCCGAGACACCGCGCGACGAACCGCGCCGCACGATCGAGGAGGTGGACCTACCCGACGGCGGCGGCCCGGCCGGGGTCACGGTCGAGGAACCGCCCGCCGACCTCACCGCCGAGGCTCCGGAGATCGAGATCCCGGAGCCCACCGCAGGGCGGCTCGTCCGCCTGCGCGCCCGTCTCTCCCGCTCCCAGAACGCCCTCGGCAAGGGCCTGCTCACGCTGCTCTCGCGCGAGCACCTGGACGACGACACCTGGGAGGAGATCGAGGACACCCTCCTCACCGCCGACGTCGGCGTCATGCCCACCCAGGAACTGGTCGAACGGCTGCGCGAGCGGGTCAAGGTGCTCGGCACCCGCACCCCCGCGGAACTGCGCACCCTGCTGCGCGAGGAACTGCTCAAGCTGGTCGGCACCGACGTCGACCGCACGGTGAAGACCGAGCCCGAGGACCGCAAGCCCGGCATCGTGATGGTCGTCGGCGTCAACGGCACCGGCAAGACCACCACCACCGGCAAGCTCGCCCGCGTGCTCGTCGCCGACGGCCGTACGGTCGTCCTCGGCGCCGCCGACACCTTCCGGGCCGCCGCCGCCGACCAGCTCCAGACCTGGGGCGAGCGGGTCGGCGCCCACACCGTGCGCGGGCCGGAGGCGGGCGACCCCGCGTCCGTCGCCTTCGACGCGGTGAAGGAGGGCAAGGAGATGGGGGTCGACGTCGTCCTCATCGACACCGCCGGCCGCCTCCACACCAAGACCGGCCTCATGGACGAGCTGGGCAAGGTCAAGCGGGTCGTCGAGAAGCACGCCCCGCTCGACGAGGTGCTGCTCGTCCTGGACGCGACCACCGGACAGAACGGCCTGGTGCAGGCCCGCGTCTTCGCCGAGGTCGTCGACATCACCGGCATCGTGCTGACCAAGCTCGACGGCACGGCCAAGGGCGGCATCGTGATCGCCGTCCAGCGCGAGCTGAACGTCCCCGTCAAGCTCATCGGGCTCGGCGAGGGCCCCGACGACCTCGCGCCGTTCGAGCCGGAGGCGTTCGTCGACGCCCTGATCGGTGACTGACCCCACGGACTCCCCGGCCTTACGAGAATCCCCCGGCCGATCCCTCGGTCAAGCCCTCGGTCACGCGAGAAGCGCCCGCCCCCGGTGCAGTGGGAGCGGGCGCTTCGCCGTGTCCGCGGCGGGCGGACGGCGAGGGGAAGGCGAGGGGGAGTGGGTACAGGGAGGGGAAAGGCGGGCGCGTGGGGCTACGCCCGTGACCGGTGTGCCACGTACGCCAGCGTGCCCAGCAGCAGCCGGGCCTCCGGGGGCCGGCTCGCCGAGTCCAGCGCGGGCGGGCGCAGCCAGCGAACCGGGCCGAGGCCGCCCCGGTCGGAGGGCGGGGCGGTGATGAACGCGCCGGGGCCGATGCCGCGCAGATCGAGGGAGCCCGGGTCGTCCCACCCCATGCGGTAGAGGAGCCCGGTCAGCTCGGCGGCGGCGCCGGGGGCGACGAAGAACTGGGTGCGGCCCTCGGGCGTGACGGTGACCGGACCGAGCGGCAGCCCCATCCGCTCCAGCCGGACCAGCGCGCGGCGCCCGGCAGGGGCGGCCACCTCGATCACGTCGAACGCCTGCCCGACCGGCAGCATCACCGCGGCGCCCGGATACTCGGACCAGGCCCGGGTGACGTCGTCGAGCGTGGCGCCGGCCGGCACCTGCGGGGCGAAGATCAGGGGATGCGCGCCGGGCTCGCGGCAGGAGGGGCGGCCGCACGAGCAGACGCCGGCCGCGGCGCGGGCGCCCGGCACCACGTCCCAGCCCCACAGTCCCGTGAACTCGGCGACGGCGGTGCACTCGGACGAGCGACCGCGCCTGCGCGCGCCGGAGCGGATCTCGCGGATGCCGCCGATCGTGAAGCCCATGCCCCCTCCAACGGGTCCGACGCGGGTGTGGTTACGTAACGGACGTACGTAGTAACTCTGCGTGTTTTCGCCGCCCTTCGGGCGTAGTGCGCTGACGGCGCCCGGAAGCGCTCCGGGTGGTGCGGTCTGCCGTGCGCGCCCCTGAGTGCTTCGCTCCGCCATCTCTCGGCCGTCCACTGTCAAGTGAATCGTGAACAGCTCCCCGGGAGTTCATTCGAAGGGGTGGCGAATGGTGGCGTTTCCGGGATCGCCATGGCCGGAGCAGTGATCGTAGGATTACTTTGAGTGTGCGGGTCCCTGAGAGCACACGCGCTTGTGGGTATGCCGGAGGCAAGTCGGGTTTCCGTTCGAGGGGTGACAACTGCCGGACGAGAGGCCGGGATCACCGGCATTCTGATAGGGCTTGGCGCACTCAGTGACAAGTGGTCTCGAGGGATGGGGGCGTTCCAGTGAGCGGCAACGGCGGAAGCGGGAACAGCGCGGTGAGCGCGGACAAGCGCCCGAACGAGCTGCTCACGTCGTGGTTCGTGCGCAGCGGCTGGTCGAAGGGCGAACTGGCCCGTCAAGTCAACCGCCGAGCCCGTCAGTTGGGCGCCAACCACATCTCCACCGACACCTCACGCGTGCGCCGCTGGCTGGACGGCGAGAACCCCCGCGAACCCATCCCCAGGATCCTGTCCGAGCTGTTCTCCGAGCGCTTCGGCTGTGTCGTCTCCGTCGAGGACCTCGGACTGCGCGCCACCCGCCAGATGCCCTCCGCGACCGGCGTCGACCTGCCCTGGACCGGCCCGCAGACGGTGGCGCTGCTCAGCGAGTTCTCCCGCAGCGACCTGATGCTCGCGCGGCGCGGCTTCCTCGGCACCTCACTGACCCTGTCCGCGGGACCGTCCCTCATCGAACCCATGCAGCGCTGGCTGGTGCCCGCCCCGCCCGCCCCGCCCGAGGAGCCCGGGTCCGTCCCCACCAGCCGCGCCCGCGGCCGGCTCTCCCGGCCCGAGCTGGACCTGCTGGAGTCCACCACCGTGATGTTCCGGCAGTGGGACGCCCAGTGCGGCGGCGGTCTGCGCCGCAAGGCCGTCGTCGGACAGCTCCACGAGGTCACCGACCTCCTCCAGGAGCCCCAACCCGAGGCGACCTCCCGCAAACTCTTCAAGGTCGCCGCCGAACTCGCCGAACTGGCGGGCTGGATGAGCTACGACGTGGGGCTCCAGCCCACCGCCCAGAAGTACTTCGTCCTCGCCCTGCACGCCGCCAAGGAAGCCGGCGACCGCCCCCTCGGCTCGTACGTCCTGTCCAGCATGAGCCGCCAGATGATCCATCTCGGCCGCCCCGAGGACGCGTTGGAGCTGATCCACCTCGCCCAGTACGGCAGCCGCGACTGCGCGAGCCCCCGCACCCAGTCCATGCTGTATGCGATGGAGGCCCGCGCCTACGCCAACATGGGACAGCCGGGGCGCTGCAAGCGGGCCGTGCGGATGGCCGAGGACACCTTCGCCGAGGCCGAGGAGTGGGACGAGCCGGACCCCGACTGGATCCGCTTCTTCTCCGAGGCCGAGCTGTACGGCGAGAACAGCCACTCCTTCCGCGACCTCGCCTATGTCGCCGGCCGCAGCCCCGCCTACGCCTCCCTCGCCGAACCCCTCATGCAGAAGGCCGTCGAACTCTTCGCGAACGACGGCGACCACCAGCGGTCCTACGTCCTCAACCTCATCGGCATGGCCACCGTCCACCTTCTGCGCCGCGAGCCCGAGCACAGCGCCACCCTCGCCGAGCAGGCCATGAGGGAGGCCAAGAAGGTCCGCTCCGAGCGCGTCAACACTCGTATCCGAAAGACGGTCGACACCGCCGTCCGCGAGTTCGGTGAGCTGTCCGAGGTCGTCGACCTCACCGAGCGGCTCGCCATCGAACTCCCGGAGACCGCCGAAGCCGTCTGAACCGCACCTCCACCGAGGAAAACCCGAGAACCCCGGCCGCGGCCGGCCTTCCCGAACCGCCCGACTCGGCTCCCCCGTGCCAGGTCATCGGAAGGCCGACCGCGGCCGGTTTGCATCCCTCGGAGAAGGTTGCGCCACGATAACGATCCGCTCGGCGGACATCACCCAGTTCACCGACGCGTAACGCACCGGGTGCCTTCGTCACGACGGCGAAACAACGAGGGGCGTCCACCGAAACCGCGCTGCGTCAATCTCATGGCGCATAACCGGCCCACCCCCTCACAACCCGCTCTGGCTATGCCCGCACGGGGCCGCACCTACGACGAGGAGACGCCGATGGCATCAGCCATCACGCTTGCGGCGGACGCACCCACGCTGTCGTCCGCGAACACAGGCTTCATGCTCATCTGTTCCGCCCTGGTGATGCTGATGACACCGGGCCTCGCCTTCTTCTACGGAGGCATGGTCCGCGTCAAGAGCACCCTGAACATGCTGATGATGAGCTTCATCAGCCTCGGCATCGTCACCATCCTGTGGGTGCTGTACGGGTTCTCCCTCGCGTTCGGCACCGACTCCGGCAGCGTCATCGGCTGGAACTCCGACTGGGTCGGCCTCAGCAACATCGGCCTGACCGAGCTGTGGGACGGCTACACCATCCCGGTGTTCGTCTTCCTCATCTTCCAGATGATGTTCGCCATCCTCACGCCCGCCCTGATCAGCGGCGCCCTGGCCGACCGCGTCAAGTTCACCGCCTGGGCCCTGTTCATCGCCCTGTGGGTCACCGTCGTCTACTTCCCCGTCGCCCACTGGGTCTGGGGCGCCGGCGGCTGGGCCTACGAACTCGGCGTCATCGACTTCGCGGGCGGTACGGCCGTCCACATCAACGCCGGTGCCGCCGCCCTCGGCGTCATCCTGGTCATCGGCAAGCGCGTCGGCTTCAAGAAGGACCCGATGCGCCCGCACAGCCTCCCGCTGGTCATGCTCGGCGCCGCCCTGCTGTGGTTCGGCTGGTTCGGCTTCAACGCCGGCTCGTGGCTCGGCAACGACGACGGCGTCGGCGCGCTGATGTTCGTCAACACCCAGGTCGCCACCGGCGCCGCCGTCCTCGGCTGGCTCATCTACGAGAAGATCCGCCACGGCGCCTTCACCACGCTGGGCGCCGCCTCCGGCGCGGTCTCCGGCCTCGTCGCCATCACCCCGGCCGGCGGCGCCGTCTCCCCGCTCGGCGCGATCGCCGTCGGCGCCATCGCCGGTGTCCTGTGCGCCGCGGCCGTCGGCCTCAAGTACAAGTTCGGCTACGACGACTCCCTCGACGTGGTCGGCGTCCACCTCGTCGGCGGTGTCATCGGCTCCCTGCTGATCGGCTTCTTCGCCACCGGCAAGGGCCAGTCCGACGTCGAGGGCCTCTTCTACGGCGGCGGCCTCGACCAGTTCTGGAAGCAGTGCGCCGGAGTCTTCGGTGTCCTCGCCTACTCCCTGGTCGTCTCCGCGATCATCGCCTTCCTCCTGCACAAGACGATCGGGATGCGGGTCTCCGAGGACGAGGAAGTGGCGGGCATCGACCAGGCCGAGCACGCCGAGACCGCATACGACTTCAGCGGTGCCGGTGGTGGCGCCGCCCGCACGACCGCCGTCCCGGCCCCGGTGGCCGACGCGAGCAAGAAGGTGGACGCATGAAGCTCATCACCGCCGTCGTCAAGCCCCACCGGCTCGACGAGATCAAGGAAGCCCTCCAGGCGTTCGGCGTCCACGGCCTGACGGTCACCGAGGCCAGCGGCTACGGCCGGCAGCGGGGACACACCGAGGTCTACCGCGGTGCCGAGTACACCGTCGACCTCGTGCCCAAGATCCGCATAGAGGTCCTGGCCGAGGACGACGACGCCGAACAGCTCATCGACGTCATCGTCAAGGCCGCCCGCACCGGCAAGATCGGTGACGGCAAGGTCTGGTCCCTCCCGGTCGAGACCGCCGTACGGGTCCGCACCGGCGAGCGCGGCCCGGACGCGCTCTGACCGCAGAACAGAACAGGAGTCGCTGGGTGACGAGTACGGACATGCGCAACGATGCAGAGGACTCGGGACCCAGCGGCTACGCGGCGGCCCGGCTGCGCCTCCTCACCGAGGAGGCGCGGTCCGGGCCGCCGCGCCGTGCGGCCCTGTCCCGGCTCACCGACGAATGGCTGACCGGCCTCTTCACCGCCGGCGCCGAGGACCTGCGCGGCGTCTCCCTCGTCGCCGTCGGCGGCTACGGCCGCGGTGAACTCTCCCCCCGCAGCGACCTCGACCTGCTCCTCCTGCACGACGGCGGGGACGGCAAGGCCGTCGCCGCCCTCGCCGACCGCCTCTGGTACCCCGTCTGGGACCTCGGCCTCGCCCTCGACCACTCCGTCCGCACCCCCGCGGAGGCCCGGAGGACCGCCTCCGAGGACCTCAAGGTCCAGCTCGGCCTGCTCGACGCCCGCCATCTCGCCGGCGACCTCGGACTCACCTCCGCCCTGCGCACCACCGTCCTCGCCGACTGGCGCAACCAGGCCCCCAAACGCCTCCCCGAACTCCAGGAACTCTGCGCCGAACGCGCCGAACGCCAGGGCGAACTCCAGTACCTCCTGGAACCCGACCTCAAGGAGGCCCGCGGCGGCCTCCGCGACGCCACCGCCCTGCGCGCCGTCGCCGCCTCCTGGGTCGCCGACGCCCCCCGCGAGGGCCTCGACGACGCCCGCCGCCGCCTCCTCGACGTCCGCGACGCCCTCCACCTCGCCACCGGCCGCGCCACCGACCGGCTCGCCCTCCAGGAACAGGACCAGGTCGCCGCCGAACTCGGCCTCCTCGACGCCGACACCCTGCTGCGCCAGGTCTACGAGGCCGCCCGCGTCGTGTCGTACGCCAGCGACGTCACCTGGCGCGAAGTCGGCCGCGTGCTGCGCTCCCGCGCCGTACGGCCCCGGCTGCGCGCCATGCTCGGCGGCGGCAAACCCGTCGCCGAACGCTCCCCGCTCGCCGAAGGCGTCGTCGAACAGGACGGCGAGGTCGTGCTCGCCCGCGCCGCCCGCCCCGAACGCGACCCCGTGCTCCCGCTGCGCGCCGCGGCCGCCGCAGCCCAGGCCGGCCTCCCGCTCTCCCTGCACGCCGTACGCCGCCTCGCCGCCACCGTGCGCCCGCTGCCCACCCCCTGGCCCGCCGAGGCCCGCGAACAGCTCGTCACCCTGCTCGGCTCAGGACCGCCCACCATCGAGGTCTGGGAAGCCCTGGAGGCCGAGGGACTCATCACCCGCCTGCTGCCCGACTGGGAGCGGGTCCGCTGCCGCCCGCAACGCAACGCCGTCCACATCTGGACCGTCGACCGGCACCTCATCGAGACCGCCGTACGCGCCTCCGAGTTCACCCGCCGGGTCAGCCGCCCCGACCTCCTCCTCGTCGCCGCCCTCCTCCACGACATCGGCAAGGGCTGGCCCGGCGACCACTCGGTGGCCGGCGAGATCATCGTCAAGGACGTCGCCGCCCGCATCGGCTTCGACCGCGCGGACGTCACCGTCCTGTCCACCCTCGTACGGCACCACCTCCTGCTCGTCGAGACCGCCACCCGGCGCGACCTGGAGGACCCCGCCACCGTCCGCTCCGTCGCCGAGGCGGTCGGCTCCCAGAGCACCCTCGAACTGCTGCACGCGCTCACCGAGGCCGACGCCCTGGCCACCGGGCCCGCCGCCTGGTCCACCTGGCGCGCCTCACTCGTCACGGACCTGGTCAAACGCGTCGCCGCGGTCCTCGCCGGGGACGAGCCCGACGAACCCGCCACCGCGGCGGCCACCGCCGAACAGGAACGCCTCGCCATCGAGGCCGTCGCCACCGGCAGCCCGGTGCTCGCCCTGCGCGCCCAGACCGAGCCCCCCGCCGACGACACCGAACAGCCGCCCGGCGACCCCGAACCCCTCGGCGTGGAACTGCTCATCGCCGTACCCGACCGCGAGGGCGTCCTGCCCGCCGTGGCCGGCGTCCTCGCCGTGCACCGCCTCACCGTCCGCACCGCCGAGCTGCGCGCCCTGGACCTGCCCGACGGCGTCGAGGGCTCCGTCCTGCTGCTGAACTGGCGGGTCGCCGCCGAGTACGGCTCCCTGCCCCAGGCCGCCCGGCTGCGCGCCGACCTCGTCCGCGCGCTGGACGGCACCCTGGACATCGCCGGCCGGCTCGCCGAACGCGACGCGGCCTACCCCCGGCGGCGCGGCGTCATCGCGCCCCCGCCCCGGGTCACGGTCGCCCCGGCCGCCTCCCGCCACGCCACGGTGATCGAGGTCCGCGCCCAGGACGCCCCGGGCCTCCTCTTCCGCATCGGCACGGCCCTGGACGACGCGGGCGTGCGCGTCCGCAGCATGCACGTGTCCACGCTGGGCGCGAATGCCGTGGACGCCTTTTACGTCACCGGGAGCGACGGCTCGCCCCTGCCGGGCGAGGAGGCCACGACGGTGGCACGCAAGCTGGAGGAGACGCTGCGGGCGTGACCTTCGCGTCCCCGCCCGCTGATCACAGCAGGCGGGGACGAATTGGTTGCTGAGCCGGATACCCTGGAGGGCAGCCCAGACTGTCGCCGACCCCAAGGACCGACGCCGCCGTGTTCGATACCCTCTCCGATCGCCTCTCAGCGACTTTCAAGAACCTGCGCGGCAAGGGACGGCTCTCCGAGGCGGACATCGACGCCACCGCCCGCGAGATCCGCATCGCGCTGCTCGAAGCCGACGTGGCCCTGCCGGTCGTGCGGACGTTCATCAAGAACGTCAAGGAGCGTGCCCTCGGCTCCGAGGTCTCCAAGGCCCTGAATCCCGCCCAGCAGGTCCTCAAGATCGTCAACGACGAACTGGTGACCATCCTCGGTGGTGAGACCCGTCGTCTGCGGTTCGCCAAGCAGCCGCCCACCGTGATCATGCTGGCCGGTCTCCAGGGTGCCGGTAAGACCACCCTCGCGGGCAAGCTCGGCCGCTGGCTGAAGGAGCAGGGCCACTCGCCGCTGCTCGTCGCCTGCGACCTCCAGCGCCCCAACGCCGTCAACCAGCTCAGCGTGGTCGCCGAGCGGGCCGGCGTGGCCGTCTACGCCCCGCAGCCGGGCAACGGCGTCGGCGACCCGGTCCAGGTCGCCAAGGACTCCATCGAGTTCGCCAAGACCCGGGTCCACGACATTGTCATCGTGGACACCGCCGGCCGCCTCGGTATCGACCAGGAGCTGATGCAGCAGGCCGCGGACATCCGCGACGCCGTCTCGCCCGACGAGATCCTGTTCGTCGTCGACGCGATGATCGGCCAGGACGCCGTCAACACCGCCGAGTCCTTCCGTGACGGCGTCGGCTTCGACGGCGTGGTGCTCTCCAAGCTCGACGGTGACGCCCGCGGTGGTGCGGCGCTGTCGATCCGGCAGATCACCGGCAAGCCGATCATGTTCGCCTCGAACGGCGAGAAGCTCGACGACTTCGACGCCTTCCACCCGGACCGGATGGCCTCCCGCATCCTCGACATGGGTGACCTGCTCACCCTGATCGAGCAGGCGGAGAAGACGTTCAGCCAGGAAGAGGCCGAGAAGATGGCCTCCAAGCTGGCGTCCAAGAAGGGCCAGGACTTCACCCTGGACGACTTCCTGGCCCAGATGGAGCAGGTCAGGAAGATGGGCAGCATCAGCAAGCTGCTCGGGATGCTGCCCGGTATGGGGCAGATCAAGGACCAGATCAACAACCTCGACGAGCGGGACGTCGACCGCACCGCCGCGATCATCAAGTCGATGACCCCGGGCGAGCGCCAGGACCCGACGATCATCAACGGCTCGCGCCGCGCCCGTATCGCCAAGGGTTCCGGTGTCGAGGTCAGCGCCGTGAAGGGCTTGGTCGAGCGGTTCTTCGAGGCCCGCAAGATGATGTCCCGGATGGCCCAGGGCGGCGGCATGCCGGGTATGCCGGGGATCCCGGGCATGGGCGGCGGCCCGGGCCGGCAGAAGAAGCAGCCGAAGCAGGCCAAGGGCAAGCAGCGCTCGGGCAACCCGATGAAGCGCAAGCAGCAGGAGGAAGAGGCGGCCCGTCGCCGGGAGGCCGGCGCCCAGGGCGGCAACGCGTTCGGGCTGCCGCAGCAGGGCGCCCAGGACTTCGAGCTGCCGGACGAGTTCAAGAAGTTCATGGGCTGACGGTTCAAGAAGTTCATGGGCTGACGGCTTCCGCCGCCCTGGTGTCGCCCCGAGGGCGCTCTCCCCGCGCGGGAGGGCGCCCTCGGCGCGTACGGGGTGGCGTCCTCAGCGCATGCCGACGTACTCCATGTGCCGTAACGTCCAGATATGGGCAATGCCGTGCCACCCCGCAGGGCAGCACCTGACCAGCCGTGGCGCACCGAGGGAACCCCCGAGGAGCCCCCGAGGCGCTCGGGCGGCCGGAGGATGCGCGGCCGGTGGTGGGGGCTCGCCGTCACCGCTGTGATCGTGTTCCTGGCGGTGTACATCGGGTTGAACTATCTCGACAGCGGCGACGAGCCGACGATCTCGTACACGGAGTTCAGCCGGCAGGTCGACGAGGGCAATGTCGAGAAGATCTACTCCAAGGGCGACGCGATCCAGGGGCAGCTAAAGGAGGCCCGGGAGGATCCCGACGGGGACGGTGAGTACACCCGGTTCGAGACGCAGCGTCCGGCGTTCGCGGACGACGACCTCTGGCAGAGCCTGGACCGGCAAGACGTCACGGTGACCGCGCGGCCGGTGGTGCAGCAGCGCGGGCTGCTGCCGAACTTGTTGCTGTCGCTGGTGCCGATCGTGATTCTGGTCGCGGTGTGGATCTTCTTCGCGCGGCGGTTCGGCGGTGGGCCGGGCGGGGCGGGCGGCATGCTCGGCCGGAAGACGCCGCCGAAGCCTGTGGAGTTGCTGCCGGGTACCCAGCGCACGACGTTCGCGGACGTGGCCGGTATCGACGAGGTGAAGGGCGAGCTGGACGACGTCGTGGACTTCCTGGAGCATCCGGACGTCTACCGCAGGATGGGCGCGAAGATGCCGCGCGGGGTGCTGCTGGCGGGGTCGCCGGGCACCGGGAAGACGTTGCTGGCGCGGGCGGTCGCGGGGGAGGCGGGGGTGCCGTTCTTCTCGGCGTCGGCGTCGGAGTTCATCGAGATGATCGTCGGTGTGGGTGCGTCGCGGGTGCGGGAGTTGTTCGCGGAGGCGCGCAAGGTGGCGCCGTCGATCATCTTCATCGACGAGATCGACACCATCGGGCGGGTGCGGGGCGCGGGTGCCTCGGTGAGCGGGCATGACGAGCGGGAGCAGACGCTGAACCAGATCCTGACCGAGATGGACGGCTTCTCCGGCTCGGAGGGTGTCGTGGTGATCGCCGCGACGAACCGTGCGGACATCCTGGATCCGGCGCTGACCCGGCCGGGCCGTTTCGACCGGGTCGTCAATGTGTCGCCGCCGGACCGTGGCGGGCGTGAGGCGATCCTGCGGATCCATACGCGGGACATCCCGCTCTCCGCGGATGTGGACCTGACGCAGGTGGCGCGGACCACGCCGGGTATGACGGGTGCGGATCTGGCCAATCTCGCCAACGAGGCGGCGCTGATCGCGGTCAAGCGCAAGCAGAAGCAGGTGACGGCGTCGGATCTGTCGGAGGCGCTGGAGAAGGTGCAGCTCGGGGCGGAGCGCACGCTGGTGATGCCGGAGGAGGACCGTCGGCGGACCGCGTATCACGAGAGCGGTCACGCGCTGCTGGGGATGCTCCAGACCGGCGCCGATCCGGTTCGCAAGATCACCATCGTGCCGCGCGGCCGGGCGCTGGGCGTGACGCTGTCGACTCCGGAGGTGGAGCGGTACGCGCACTCCGAGGAGTATCTGCGGGGCCGCATCATCGGCGCTCTCGGCGGGATGGCGGCCGAGCACGAGGTGTACGGGGTGGTGACGACGGGTGCGGAGAACGATCTGGAGCAGGTGAGCAACATCGCGCGCGGGATGGTCGCCCGGTGGGGGATGAGCCCGCGGGTGGGCCGGCTCTCCGCGCTGCCGAGCGATGCCCAGCAGGCGTACGGTCTGTCGGCGGCGCCGGCCACGCTCGACGCGATCGACCATGAGATGCGCCGGATCGTGGACGAGTGCTACGAGGAGGCGTGCCGCAAACTCCGGGACCATCGTGCCCAGTTGGACGCGCTGGCCGAGGCGCTGCTGGAGAACGAGACGCTGGAGGAGGCGGAGGCGTACCGCATCGCGGGGATCACCCGGCTGTCCAAGTCGGAGACCTGAGGCGTCCGGTGGGTTTCAGGGGGTCCGGGCTATCAGGTACCGGAAGACGTTGGGCATCCAGACGGTGCCGTCGGGGCGTCGGTAGGGGTGGAGGGCCTCGGTGAGTTCCTTCTCGACCTGGGCCTGGTCCGTGGCGGTGACGGCGGCGTCGAACAGGCCGGTGGAGAGCAGGCCCTTGAGGGCGCTGTCCAGGTCGGCGTAGCCGAAGGGGCAGGCGACCCGGCCCGATCCGTCGGGGCGCAGTCCGGCGCGCTGGGCGACCTCCTCCAGGTCGTCGCGGAGGGCGGGGCGCAGCCGGACCGTGCCGCGGTCCTGTTCGGCGAGTCGGGCCGCGACCCGCAGGACCGCGGTGGTGGCGCAGCGCTCGGGCGGGCCCCAGCCGGTGAGGACCACGGGGGCGCCGCGCCGGGCCAGCGGGGTGGCGGCGGTCAGGAGCGCGGTCAGCGCTTCCGCGTCTCCGGCGACGCGTCCGATGGGTTCGAAGGCGGTGACGAGGGTGTGGGCGGGTGTGCGCGGGTCGGGCCGGTCCGCGGGCAGGCGGTCGGTGAGCCGGATGCCGGTACGCGGGTGTGTGCCGCCGTTGTGCGGGCCGTCCGGCCGGTCGGGCAGGAGCCGCTCGCGGGCGAGGGCGAGGCGGGCGGGGGAGGAGGGCTCGACGCCGGTGAGGGCGGCGCCCCGGGAGGCGGCCATCACCAGGGCGAGTCCGGAGCCGCAGCCGAGGGCGAGGAGCCGGGTCTCCGGTCCCACGTCGAGTCGCTGGTGGACGGCCTCGTAGAGCGGAACGAGCATGCGTTCCTGGATCTCGGACCAGTCACGCGCGCGTGCACCCTGGTCCGCGCGGGGCACCGGCCCCGCGTGAGACAGGTGCTGTCGCACGAGCACAGGTGTCATGGAAAAGCGCCCCAATCCGCCGAGAGAGTCTGTCGCCGTGCCTGAGTTCATGAGTCCTGATCAGGTGCCCCCCGCGCGGTGTCTCGCACCGCCCTCGTATGCCAGGTAACTCCCCGTCCGCGGTCGCGTCCAGGGGTTGCGGGTCCCTGCTTGGGGACGGCATGTGCCTGTGGCGAAAATTCACATTCCGGCAACGCGGGCCCGTACCATCGCGCCATGGCGAAGGCACCCGTTCTCACCCCGCGCGCGGACGACTTTCCGCGCTGGTACCAGGATCTGATCAACAAGGCCGAGCTGGCGGACAACGGTCCGGTGCGCGGCACCATGGTGATCCGACCGTACGGTTACGGGCTGTGGGAGCGGATGCAGGCGGAGATGGACGCCCGCATCAAGGAGACGGGTACCCAGAACGCGTACTTCCCGCTGCTCATCCCGCAGTCGTATCTGGCCCGTGAGGCCGACCATGTGGAGGGTTTCGCGCCGGAGTTGGCCGTGGTGACGCACGGTGGCGGCAAGGAGCTGGAGGAGCCGGCGGTCGTCCGTCCCACCTCCGAGATGATCGTCAACGACTATTTCTCGAAGTGGGTGCAGAGCTACCGCGATCTGCCGCTGCTGATCAACCAGTGGGCCAACGTGGTGCGGTGGGAGCTGCGGCCGCGGCTGTTCCTGCGCACGAGCGAATTCCTCTGGCAGGAGGGGCACACCGCACACGCCACGTACGAGGACGCGCGTGACTTCGCCGCGCACATCCACCGGCGGGTCTACGAGGACTTCATGGTGAACGTCCTCGCGATGGACGTGGTCCCCGGCCGCAAGACCGTCAAGGAGCGGTTCGCGGGGGCGATCAACACCCTCACCCTGGAAGGGATGATGGGGGACGGCAAGGCGCTGCAGATGGCGACCAGTCATGAGCTGGGCCAGAACTTCGCGAAGGCGTTCCACACGTCGTACCTGTCGAAGGAGGGCACCCAGGAGCTGGTGTGGCAGACGTCGTGGGGGTCGACGACCCGCATGATCGGGGCGCTGGTGATGATGCACGGCGACGACGACGGTCTGCGGGTGCCGCCGCGGCTGGCGCAGATCCAGGTCGTGGTGCTGGCGATCAAGGGGGACGAGGCGGTTCTGGCCGCGGTCCGTGAGCTGGGCGACCGGTTGCGGGCGGCGGGTGTCCGGGTGCGGGTGGACGACCGTACGGACGTGCCGTTCGGGCGGCGCGCGGTGGACTGGGAGCTGAAGGGGGTGCCGGTGCGGGTCGAGATCGGGCCCCGTGACCTGGAGAACGGCACGGCGATGGTGGCCCGCCGGATCCCGGGCGGGAAGGAGCCGGTGGCCGTCGACCGGTTGGTGGAGCTGGTGCCGGGGATGCTGGAGGAGGACCAGGCGCTGCTGCTGCGGCAGTCCCGGGAGCGCCGGGAGTCGCGGACGACGGAGGTGTCCACGGCCGAGGAGGCGGTGGAGGCGGCCGTGTCCGGCGGCTGGGCGCGTATTCCGTGGGCGACGCTCGGCGAGGAGGGCGAGGCCCGGCTGGCCGAGCACGCGGTGACCGTACGGTGTCTGGTCGCCGAGGACGGGTCGGTGCCGGACGACGGGGACGCTCCGGGTAACGTCGCGGTCGTCGCGCGCGCTTACTGAGACGGGGCCCTCCGCCGGGAGCGCGGCCGAAACACCTCTTGCGCCCCTGCCGAACGTCCTCACCCCGGCGCGCGGACATCGTCTACGCGCCGGGGCGTACGGCGGACTACGCACCACCTTGTGGTGAGCTGTGAGGCTTCTCCGCAGATCAGCGCACCCGCCCTCGTCTCCACGCATCAGCGGCAACTGACGGGTACGTGCAAATTATTTGAGATGCCCCGGAATAGGAACACGGGGGCACCTCCGCTCGTTGTCATTACGTGAGCACGACACAGACACCACCTGTTCTCGCCGCAGAGCTGGCACAGGCGTGGGCCGACATTCAGCGGTACCACCCCGAGCTGCCGGACCTTGCCGCGCCAGAATCCCTGATCGGGGAGTCGTCGTCCGCCTGCGGTCACGAGCTCTCCTTCGAGCGACTGCTTCATGAGGCAGTCCATGGCATCGCCGCGTCCCGCGGCGTCCGCGACACCTCCCGCGCCGGCCGCTACCACAACCGCAGATTCCTCGCGATCGCCGAGGAGCTGGGCCTGGACCATCCCGAGGAACCGCACCCGAGCAGCGGTTTCTCCCTGGTCACGCTCAACCCCGAGGCCAAGCGCCGCTACCGTCCGACGATCGAGCGCCTCCAGCGGGCCCTCAAGGCCCACACCGCGGCCACCTCCGCCGACAACACCAGCCGTACCTTCCGCGGCCCCGCGGCCCGTCACGGGTCCTCCGGTGGCGGGGTGCGGGTCAAGGCCGTCTGCGACTGCGGTCGCAACGTCCGGGTGGTGCCGTCGGTCCTGGCCCAGGCCCCGATCGTGTGCGGCGGCTGCGGCAAGCCGTTCCGCATCCCGGAGATCGCGGGGGCGGCGTAACCGCGGACGGTCCTGCACCGGCATCTCGTGGCTGTCGGTTCAGGTCGGCGCGTCGGCGGGGTGCTGTTCGCCGTTCCCGGCACCCCGCGACGGCCCGGCCGCGCACCCCGCATCCGTCGCGCGTCCCCTCCGCGCGCCGGGTGCTTCCCAGCCATGCCCGGCTTCCTCACCGGTCCCCTCGGCGCGGGGCGGCCGGCCGGGTGTGGCACAATGGCTAGCTGTACTCGACAGTCGCACAGGACCCCTCTCTCCTCCGGCTGACGCGTCCATCGGGCATTCGGGTACCGCAACCCCACGCGGACTTCTCGCGTGCCCAACCACGTCAAAACCAGGAGAGTCCACTCCCGTGGCAGTCAAGATCAAGCTGAAGCGTCTGGGCAAGATCCGTTCGCCTCACTACCGCATCGTCGTCGCCGACTCCCGCACCCGTCGTGACGGCCGTGCGATCGAGGAGATCGGCAAGTACCACCCGACCTACAACCCGTCGGTCATCGAGGTGGACGCCGACCGCGTCGCGTACTGGCTGGGTGTCGGCGCGCAGCCGACCGAGCCGGTTCTCGCCATTCTGAAGAAGACCGGCGACTGGCAGAAGTTCAAGGGCGAGCCCGCCCCGGCTCCGCTGCTCGTGGCCGAGCCGAAGAAGGCGCGCCCGTCGTTCGAGGCCCTCGGTGGCGACGACTCGGGCAAGGGTGAGGCCATCACCCAGAAGAAGAAGGCCGAGAAGAAGGACGAGGCCGCGGCCGAGTCGTCTTCGTCTGAGTCGACCGAGGCCTGAGCATGCTCGAGGAGGCTCTCGAGCACCTCGTGAAGGGCATCGTCGACAACCCCGACGACGTGCAGGTCGCCTCGCGCAACCTGCGCCGGGGGCGTGTGCTGGAGGTCCGGGTCCACCCCGACGACCTCGGCAAGGTGATCGGCCGCAACGGCCGTACCGCCCGCGCCCTGCGGACCGTCGTGGGTGCCATCGGCGGCCGGGGCGTCCGTGTCGACCTCGTCGACGTGGACCACGTCCGCTGACGCTTGTTGCAAACCGGCTCGGGCCGGGGAGGGCCACTGGGCCGTCCCCGGCCCGCAGTCGTATGACAGGAGATCAAGGACAGTGCAGCTCGTAGTCGCACGGATCGGCCGTGCCCACGGCGTCAAGGGCGAGGTCACCGTGGAGGTACGTACCGACGAGCCGGAACTCAGGCTCGCGCCCGGCGCCGTGCTCGCCACCGATCCCGCCGCCGCGGGACCGCTCACCATCGAGACCGGCCGGGTCCACAGCGGCCGTCTCCTCCTGCGCTTCGCCGGCGTCGCCGACCGCACCGCCGCCGAGGCCCTGCGCAACACCCTCCTGATCGCCGAGGTCGACCCGGAGGAGCTGCCCGAGGAGGAGGACGAGTACTACGACCACCAGCTCATGGACCTCGACGTGGTCACCGCCGACGGCGTCGAGGTGGGCCGGATCACCGAGATCTCGCACCTGCCCTCCCAGGACCTCTTCATCGTCGAGCGCCCCGACGGCAGCGAGGTGATGATCCCGTTCGTCTCGGAGATCGTCGCCGAGATCGACCTGGAGGAGCAGCGGGCGGTCATCACCCCGCCGCCGGGACTGATCGACGACCGCGCGGAGATCGTGTCGTCCCGCGAGGAGTCCCCCCGGGGCGAGAGCGGGGACGCGTCCTGATGCGGCTCGACGTCGTCACGATCTTCCCCGGGTACCTCGACCCGCTGAACGTCTCCCTCGTCGGCAAGGCACGCGCGCGCGGACAGCTCGACGTGCACGTCCACGACCTGCGGGAGTGGACCTACGACCGCCACAACACCGTCGACGACACCCCCTACGGCGGCGGCCCCGGCATGGTCATGAAGACCGAGCCGTGGGGCGACGCCCTGGACAGCGTCCTCGCCGACGGCTACGAGGGCGGCGCCGGCCGGCCCGCGCTGATCGTCCCGACGCCCAGCGGCCGCCCCTTCACCCAGGGCCTCGCCGTCGAGCTGTCCGAACGCCCCTGGCTGATCTTCACCCCGGCCCGCTACGAGGGCATCGACCGGCGGGTCGTCGACGAGTACGCCGCCCGGATCCCGGTCTACGAGGTCTCCATCGGCGACTACGTCCTCGCCGGCGGCGAGGCGGCCGTCCTCGTCGTCACCGAGGCCGTGGCACGGCTGCTGCCCGGAGTGCTCGGCAACGCCGAGTCCCACCGCGACGACTCCTTCGCGCCCGGCGCCATGGCGAGCCTCCTGGAGGGGCCCGTCTACACCAAGCCGCCCGCCTGGCGCGGCCGGGGCATCCCCGAGGTACTGCTCAGCGGCCACCACGGCAAGATCGCCCGCTGGCGCCGCGACGAGGCCCTGCGCCGCACCACCGCCAGCCGGCCCGACCTGATCGAACGCTGCGAGCCCGCCGCCTTCGACAAGAAGGACCGCGAGATGCTCTCCATCCTCGGCTGGGCGCCCGACCCGGAGGGAGCGGCGTACGGCCGATTTTGGCGCAGGACGAACGGCATGGAAGAATAGGCCGCTGTTGTCCGCCGTCCGGCGTGCGCCCCTGCCACAGGGGGACACGACGCCCGCTCCGACGGTGACGACACCCTCCCAGAAACCTTGATCCCGCTGATGACCTGTGGCATCGGCGAAGAAAGCAGACGCAATGTCCCACCTGCTCGACACCGTCGACTCCGCGTCGCTGCGCAGCGACATCCCGGCCTTCCGTCCGGGTGACACCGTCAACGTCCACGTGCGCGTCATCGAGGGCAACCGCTCCCGTGTGCAGCAGTTCAAGGGTGTCGTCATCCGCCGCCAGGGCGCCGGTGTCCGCGAGACCTTCACGGTCCGCAAGGTCTCGTTCTCCGTCGGCGTCGAGCGCACCTTCCCGGTGCACACCCCGATCGTCGAGAAGATCGAGCTGGTCACCCGTGGTGACGTGCGCCGCGCCAAGCTGTACTACCTCCGTGAGCTGCGCGGCAAGGCCGCGAAGATCAAGGAGAAGCGCGACAACTGAGCGGACTCGGAGATCCATGGAGGGGCCGGATAGCATCTGGCCCCGATGGACACCGAAGCTCAGCCGACGACGGAGCGCGACCGCTCCTCCCGCCCCTCCGACCCCGCGGCGGCCTCTCAGGACGAGGCCCCGCGCGCGGAGAGGCCGGAGGGACGGTCGCGTTTCGCGTTGGTGGCGCGGATCACGCGATGGCTCCCGGGCGGCCGGATCAGCCTCACACTCCTCGTCTGCCTGCTGTTTTCGCTGGTCCTCAACGCGTTCGTCGTGCGGCCCTTCCAGATCCCCAGCGGATCCATGGAGAACGGATTGAGGATCGGCGACCGCGTTCTCGTAAATAAGTTGGCGTACCGTTTCGGTGCCGGACCGCGGCGCGGCGACGTCGTCGTGTTCG
Organism: Streptomyces antibioticus; assembly: GCF_002019855.1. Classification (NCBI taxonomy): domain Bacteria; kingdom Bacillati; phylum Actinomycetota; class Actinomycetes; order Kitasatosporales; family Streptomycetaceae; genus Streptomyces; species Streptomyces antibioticus. The sequence continues at coordinate 6,108,435 of NZ_CM007717.1, forward strand.
ACGGGGCCGGGTATTTCGGGAACGCCGACTACGTCAAACGCGTCGTGGGTGCGGGGGGAGACCACGTGGTCTGCTGTGACAAGGAGGGGAGGATCAGGGTGAACGGCCGGTCGGTCGACGAGTCCGCGTTCCTGTATCCGGGCGACAGCCCGTCCTCCGTGGACTTCGACGTGGTCGTGCCCGAGGGCACCCTGTTCGTCCTCGGGGACCACCGCGGCGCCTCCAGCGACTCCCGCGACCACCTCGGCTCCCCGGGCGGCGGCATGATCCCCGTCGACCGTGTCATCGGCCGCGCCGACTGGATCGTCTGGCCCGCCGCGCACGCCGGCCGGCTGACCCGCCCGGACGCCTACGCGCGCGTGCCCGCCGCGCAGGGTGTGCAGGGGGACGCGGAGGGCGCACATGGGTAACCGCGGCAAGCCGCGCGGGGTCCCCAGCTCACCCGCCGACGAGCTTCTGCCCACCGGCGCCCGGCGCGCCTCCTACCCGGCCGCGGGCCGTTCGCGCACCGAGCGGCGCAGGCTCCAGCAGAAGGTCAAGCGCAAGCGCAGGCGCTCCGCGGTCCGCGAGATACCGCTGCTGGTCGGTGTCGCCGTCCTGATCGCCCT